>JBECKS010000022.1:0-33510 GCA_040235395.1 Pseudomonadales bacterium
CTTGGTGGCCTCACTACAGCAGAGGTAAAAGCCAGCTCATTCAAATATGAAAAAGCATTAGAAGACTTTGAACGTGCTAGAAGGGAAATGATTGGCAAAGTCAGGAACAGCTATAGAAAAGTGAATAACGACACTAAAGGTGTGGAAGCAGCCGAACTGGCAATACATTCCAGTGAAAAAAGTCTGGAAGCCTCTCAGGCAGGTTATCGAAATGGTACCAGACCACTAGGTTTGGTACTAAAAGCCCAAACGGACCTTTTCAAAGCCAAGAAGGATTATTCCAGTGCGCGCTATAACTACATTCTGGATTCATTGCAGCTGAAGTTCAACGCAGGAACACTCAGTGTTGAAGATATTCAAGTGGTCAATTCCTGGCTCAACACTGATGAACTGATTCTGCCCCCGCAAGCCGAAGGTGCTGAGGGCAATCAGGACGAAAATATCTTTTATTAATTCTAGTTGCTTGGGCTAAAACCTTCTCGTCTTTCCTTTTCAATCAGGAAATCCACAATACGCATCATTTCAGGAAAGCTGCGACTTACAGGAATGTATTTTCCATTCACAACGATAGAGGGCGTACCTTCCAGTTGGTACTGACGGAAAAGTGCCTCCGCCTTTCTCAATTCAGTCTTCACAGTAAATGATCTCATCTGATTCAGGAAATCCTCTTTGCTCACGCCATATTGCACATAAAAGTCTGCTGCATCTTCTGGTGTAGCAACCCGATTATGGTCCCTGTGAATATAGTCAAAAAGAGCATCATGACTTTTTTCTGCAACACCCAGACTTTCAGCAGCGAAATAAGCTGTTCCAAGAAGTTTCCAATGGCCTGCTGTTTCAGCAACTGCTGGGGTAGTCACAAAATTAACATCAGCAGACAGATTCTTTTTCCAGTCAATCAGATAACCCTGAAGTGAGTAACAATGGGAACAGCCATACCAGAAGAACTCCCTAACCTCGATTTTCCCGGGTACGGAAGGAATACCAGGATTTGCTACCAATATATAATCCTTACCTTCCTCATATTCGGCTGCCTGAACTGTAAAACTGATTAACAAGCTCGCCATACTAATAAGCAGCAGGCTGTTTAAACGGTTTAGAAAGGAAGTTACGGACATAAAAGTCTCCTTTTGTCTTCTCTATTACTTGATATGAATGACTTGGACATAAAAAAGGGCGGCAAGTGCCACCCTTTTTGTACACTTTATCAGATGAACCTTATCTTAATCCGCTAATATAGCTTGAGACTGCGCTAATTTCATCATCGCTCAATTTAGCAGCAAGATCCTGCATCATCGCAGGTCCGCCGTCGACAGAGTCATTGGTTCGTTTCTGTCCTGAATGATCACCTCGTCCTGCTGCCCTGAAAGCCTTTAATTGAGATTCTACATATTGTGCATGTTGACCAGCCAATGAAGGGAATCCTGCTGCAGGCATACCTTCACCTGAAGGGCCATGACAGGCGATACAGGCAGTAAGCCCTGTCTCCGCATTACCGCCTCGATATACCTTCTGCCCTAACTCTAGATATTCCTTCTTCACCAGACCTGATGAAGACTCCTGCTCTGCAAAGAAAGCTGCAATATCCTTAAGGTCTGTTTCAGACTTGCCTGAAAGTTGGGCCTTCATAATAGCGTTTGCTCGGGCACCTGATTTGAAATCATTCATTTGCTTGAACAGATATTTCGCACCTTGACCTGCAAGTTTAGGTGTATTGGCAAGCATGGAATTACCATTGCGTCCATGACAACCCATACAAGCTGCTGCCTTACTTTTGCCTGCCTCGACATCACCAAAAGGTTTTACTTCATGCATTTCCTCAGTAGCTTCATGCGCTGCTTCTTCAGCAAGCAATACGGCATTCAAGCTTAAAGAGATTAAACCAATAAGAATCAGAGTTACTTTTTTCATTGTCTTAGTTCACTAAATTTGGGATTAAAAGAAATTAAAAAATTAATGGCTAACATAGTTAATCAATGCCTTGAACTGCTCATCAGTACAATCTGAACACAGGCCTTTTGCAGGCATCGCACCTTTACCATTCTTCACGCTCGCTAGCAGGGCATCTTCCCCTTGAGCCAAACGGGCAGCCCAGGCATTTGCATCACCTTTTCTGGGCGCACCTGCAGCACCACTTCCATGACACATATTACAGGTGGACTTGTATTTTTCTTCCACATTAAATCCATCGGCCTGTACAAACACAGCAAAACCCATAAATAGGGAAACAAGCATCAACTTGGCTAGCAGATTTTTCATGATTTTGCCTCAGGCTTTGGTGCGGGAAAAAAGAGCGGCAAATATATCAAGCGCGCCTCACAGGGTAAAGGTGAAATTTGCCCAGATTAAACTGATTTGATATGAAACAAAGGCTAGAATGCCCGCTCTCCTTTCATTCAAACGCCCTGAAAATGAATCAGAACTTAAAATTACTCAGGCAAGCGACGTTTATCTGCAGCGCACCAGACCTTTCCACCTGTCCTGAAGACAAGGGGCAGGAAGTCGCATTTGCAGGAAGATCCAATGCTGGAAAATCCAGCGCCATTAACTGCCTTACCGGGCAAAAAAAACTCGCTCGTACAAGCAAGACACCAGGCCGAACACAACAGATTAATTTCTTTACACTCGACGATGAAAAACGCCTGGTCGACTTACCCGGTTATGGTTATGCCAAGGTACCGGAATCCATGAAGATTGCCTGGCAGGAAAACATGCAGGATTATCTGGAAAACCGCATGTCACTCAAAGGCATTATTTTGCTAATGGATATTCGCCATCCCATGAAACCCTTCGACGAAATGATGATTGACTGGTCGTTTCAGTACCAGATGCCTCTACACATCCTGCTAACCAAAGCAGATAAATTAAAACGAGGCGCCGCCAGTAATTCTCTTCAACTGGTAAGGAACGAAATTAAAAAACGGGGATTTGCGAGTGTAACAGCGCAGCTGTTTTCATCTCTTAATGAAAACGGGGCTGATGAAGCACGAAAAAAAATTGTTGGCTGGCTTGAAGCAGACAAGCTAAACGAAGCGATTGATAAACAATCAGAATAACAGGGTGTTACCACAACCACTGAACATGACATTCCTTTTCATGTTCAAAATCCAGTGACAATAAAAACAAGGCAATTTTTCGAGACATACCATCCATTTCAAGCGCCATACTTGCCTGAATAAATTCCTGTTCTGAAGGCGTTTCATAAATTAGCTCTTCCCAGGTTTCTGAAATACTCTCATCGATTTCGCAAATAAGCTGCGCTTCTGGTGATTCGAGAAGAGAAAAAAAGTCATCGTTAAGATTTTCTCTCGCAAGTTCAAAAAAAATAGTTTCAATCTGATTAAAAATAAATTCCTGATTCAGCATTCTTCAAACGACCTTTATTTTGAACACGGCTTACCTAAACACAGCATCCGCTACAAAAGGATTATGCTGCCTTTCAAATCCAAATGTTGACATAGGTCCATGACCAGGAACGAAACGCACATCGTCACCTAAAGGCCATAGACGTTGACAGATTGAATCAACAAGATCTTGATGATTTCCTCTGGGAAAATCCGTTCTTCCTATGGAACCTTGAAAAAGTACATCGCCAACAAATGCGAGGGCAAGTTCCTTATGAAAAAAAACAACATGACCGGGAGTGTGCCCTGGACAATGGATAACTGACAGCACTTCATTACCCACAGTCACCTCATCACCATGTTCCAGCCATCTTTCAGGTTCAAACGCTCTGGCTTCCTTGATACCAAGTCGTGGCCCCTGTTTTGCAAGCTCATCCAGTAAAAACTTATCTTCTCGATGAGGCCCTTCAATCGCTACAGAAAAAAAATCTGCCACTGCTGCCGCGGCTCCCGCATGATCAACATGACCATGAGTAATCAATACTTTTTCAATCTCGACACCCAGCTCCTGTTGAGCTTCCTTTAGCAGCTCAATATCACCACCTGGATCAACAAAAGCTGCCTTGTTAGTTTTTTCACAAAGTATTAGCGAGCAATTCTGTTGATAAGGTGTGACGGGCAGGATGGCAAATTTCATGAAATGGAGAGCAAAAAAATATTAAAAACTAACTAAAACGAAACTGCTTATCAGGTTCATGTTTCAATCCCTGTTTCAAACCAACGTATACGATTTTCATCGCCGCAAGTACAGGAATGGCAACAATCATGCCTAACATGCCGAATGCATTTCCAAAAATAATCACGCCAGCAATCACAGTTAATGGATGCAAACTCACCGCATGCGCGATGACTGTAGGAATAATAATCACGTTATCAATTAATTGTGTAATAACCACAACAGCAATAGCTGAAAAAGTCATCGTCGGCTCAAAAGGCTCCGTCGTCAAACTAATGAGAACTGGTGGCGTCATCGCCAGAATCATTCCAATATAAGGAATCACGTTCAACATGCCTGCTAAAGCACCAAGAAGAAATGGCGTTTCAAAACCCACGAGATAAAACCCGGTGCCGCTGATAAGACCAACAAGCAATGACTGAATCATGATACCCCTTACATAACGTTGTAATTGGTAAGCAACACGATAATAAATTAACCAACCCAGTTCGAAATAACGATTAGGTAAAGTTCCAAGAACATTATGTCTTAAGGTCTTAAAGTCTCTCACCAGAAAAAACGTAAACAGAGGAACCAGCACAGCTGTCACAACGATCTGAATCATAATATCGGATTTTGCAATCACAGTTGCCAAATCAAGTTGTGGTTTTGATTTCTCAAATAATTGTTTTGAATCGCTCAAGTCAGCATTAATACCAAAACCTCTTAACTGAGTTGTGATGTTTTTAAAAATATCATCGGTAATATTTTCCAGCCTGCCTAATTGAGATTGTATATGCCCAACTTGTGAAACAATTTCCGGCACCACCAATAACACAATCAAGGTACTGATCAATAAGAGCACGAACATGGAAATGAACGCTGTATAACTTCTACGCATGCCCAATCGATAAAGTGTGTCACTGATAGGTTCCAACATTGCATAAAGGGTGAAAGAAAGAATCACAGGCACCAGAACAGGCTGAATAAGAATGAGACCCAGCACAGCAGCAAGTACTATGCCTATAAACGTTAATTCACTTGAACGGGATTTTAGAAATTGCGCAATATCCATGAGCTAAAGATTCCTGGCATCCTGTGAATTATCAGCCTGTCTTAAAGCCGCATTAGCTTCACGCAAACGATTTGCCAATACCTTGGAAAGGTTAAAGGTGAGAATTGCGCCATGTTTGGGGAATTGTTCGATAAATTCTTCAAGGTCTGGACGCAGGAAAAAAGCCAGCTTGGTTTCTTCAGCAGCAATAACATTCGCCGTTCTAGGCTCATCAAGTACCAGTGCGATTTCACCAAAAAAATCGCCAGCCTGTAATTCCGCTAATAGTCTTCCGCCCGTTTTAACATGAACAGAACCGCTAACAATCATGGCAACACCCAGCCCGATTTCTCCATCCTTGAAGATCAGCTCGCCCTTGCTGTAATGACGCATATGCATCATTCGACTTAAGGTAAGGCATCGCCTCCAGGAAATATTGTTAAACAGCGGTGTTTTTTTCCACAAATCAGCAACAACATGATGCGGGTCAGCACTTTTCCTGAAAAAGTTATGCCAGAGGGGATCATTCGGGATTTGATCGTTGGACATAGCTACCTTAATTCCTGTTCTTCTTTATGATTTAAAATTTACAGTTTCTGAGTACACCTTTTGCTAAACGCTTTCATTTGAAAACGAATACATCTTAATTCTTTTGTGATGAAGTTGACAGATTATTTACCTTGAACTCCGGCGGACTACTCAGGTGCTTGTAAAAATCCCTGGGGCCTTGTTCGCCAACTGTATCGGGATACCAGAAGGCGTACTCCAGATCGAGATTTTCCAGTTTTCTTATGTTTTTCGGCAAACCAGTCACGCGCATGCCCAGTCTTGGTTCAGCGCCAGGAAAGGATTCTCCCTTGGTAAGTAAATTAATGTTATCAACGTAATACAGGGAAGTTTCCATACCCTCGAACTTGTCTTCAGGAAAAGAAAGCGTCATGAAAACATCCCAACCCAAACCACTATTCAACCATATCCAGTCACCTGGTTTATCAAGATTGTTCGCTGCTTTCTCTATTTCATCCATTTTTCCGTCAATAATGCCGTAACGTAATTTTCCATTTTCGTCTTCAAAAGCATCAGCGCTCACCTTGCCACCTTGCAAGCCATGCAAGTCCAGAAAAATAATGATTTCGGGGTTCTTGAAAATACCCACAAAGATCGAACCTTTTCCAATCTCCGCTCTATTTGGCATAACCAGTCCCTGTTCATAAACATTCACTTCAGAGAACATGCTGAAAACAGGAATACCTGCCACAATAACGCTAATCTTGAGGAACAACACACTTCGTATCGGTCCATCTTTTGCGCCAAGGACTTTTACGCGAGCATTATCATAGGAATTCATACTTACCTTGAATATCTTTGAAAACACATTCGCCGACATGGTGAAATAAATCATATCAAGGACTCGCTCATCAGAAGCTTTACCCACATGAGGTCGCATATCCTTTATAACAAGAAAGTTTTTGGGATCATAAACCATATGATAAAAGCTGCTGGTGATTTCAGCATTTTCAACTGACACATCAACATAATCCAAAGTACTGCGATCATTTACCCCTGACACGATATAGGCATAACGTTTTCTACCCAGAATATCGGTAAAGGCAAGTTCCAGCTCAACCTTTCCTTGTTTTAACGAATGTATTTCACTATCAAATCGTTGCTCACCTGAATCCCTGTACATAAAACTCAGTTCATCACGACCATCCAGAATATTTTCTTTCCCCGCAATGGGAAAAGGATTGATACCATTAAGATGAATGTAGCCAGATTTATTATCGTATTCATCAAATTGATAGGGTATGGCTTGTAATTGATTGTTCCAGACAGCCATCAAGGAAAGTTCTCCTAAATTACGGCCAAGCAGCAAGGTAAGTTTTTCACCCTTAATACGCACAGGATAAAGAAAACTGTGATGACTGAGATTCATGCTCTCAATTAATTCAACAAGCTGTTCCGATGTGAACAGTCTGAGTCTCGCCTGATCTGTGGTAACAATGCTGGGCGATAATTGAACCTGTTTTTTTAACTCGGAAAACTCTTCTGCAGGAACACCTAAAGGCGCTCCTTGTTCAAATGGATTTTCAACTACTTCACCGCCATCAACTTCCAGCTCTTCTAACAGCGAGTCAGCACGTACTTCAGACTGGAAAGAGAATCCAGCAGCAACAAGTAGGCAGATAAAAACATTCAATCTCATCTTTAGGGCTTTTTTATTATTTTTTTAAATAACAGAAAATTTCTTTAAAGCAATTTCATCAAGAACAATCAGTTTGTTATAACTCACCTTAATCAAGCCTTTAGCTTCCCAGGATTTAAGAATGACATTCACTCGCTGTCTAGGTATACCCACCATCGTGCCGAGGAATTCCTGAGACAAAGGCACATCAATTTCAATAGCCTGTGTTGGTCTTGCAAGTTCCAGATTCAATCTCACCTGTTTCCGGTATCGCTTGGCTAAATCAACTAATATATAAGCCAGCTGCTTTTCAACATCCCTGAACAGGGAGTATCTGGAAAGTCGTTCAAGTAATGCAGCATAGAACTCAACAATTCGGTATGAAACCGCCGCATCATTTTTGGCAATTTCAATAAACAGATCTTTGTTGATTCTTAGTACACGACTATCCACTAGTGCCTCTGCATGACTGACGCGAAGATTCTTTGTAAACAGTTCCATATCCCCAAAAATGGAATGATCACCAATCAGCCCCAAGGTATAACGTTTGTTATTCTGGTCATGCATCAGGAAGGCCATCCTGCCACTAACCAATACAAAGAGATACTGGCTTGTATCACCCTCTGCAAAAAGCACTTCCCCTTTCTTGACGTCGACAACATCGGCACCCTTTAGAAGCTTTTCAAAAGATTCTTTTGAAGCGTTCCTGAATACGAAACTATGCTTAAGGGTGTCCTCAATGATTTCTGTTTTATCTTTCATACTCAATATCAGCCCAGCGCCAGCGATGGCTACTGTTTTGGTTGTAGAAACACCCTCATCTTATACCGCAAAACAAGGCTTCTATAAAATGAAATTCAGAGCCAAGGAAAGATTTGGGCGCTAAATTGCGCTAAATTCACCAGCAAAGTACCGATAAAGTCTGTTATTCATCAATTTTATTAAAGTACTGATTCGCTCAATGATGTTCAATCGCTGTTAAATACTGAATAATAGTCTGGTCTCTTAAAACCTTCTTGCGAGTTATTCCCTTGGCACAGACCGAACAAGCCGCGATGGAAAACAATACGGCAACGCGTTTACGAATCAAAAAAAACGCACGCATCGTGTCTTTCTTCACCTTGCTCTCCAGAATTCTGGGCGCGGTTCGCGACCTTGTAATGCTGCATGTCTTTGGCGCAGGTGCTATTTATGATGCATTTATCATCGCGCTGACCATTCCTAATGTGCTTAGAAGGCTTACCGCCGAAGGCTCTCTATCCATGGTGTTTGTTCCACTTTATACGGATATCAGGGAAGCACGGGGGCCAGAAGATGCAAGAATCTTTGCACAGAAAGTCGCCAGTCTTCTTATTATCGTCTGCACGCTTCTTTGTGCATTAGGTATTTTCTACAGCGATAATCTCGTTCAACTTTTTGCAAGCGGCTATGACGTTGGATCAGAAAAATTCCTGCTAACATCGATGCTCACAAAAATCATGTTCCCCTACCTGATTTTTATTTCGCTTGTTGCACTTGCAATGGGCATTCTTAATGCTGAACAACATTTTGCTGCGCCCGCTGCTGCGCCTATTCTTTTAAACGTTAGTATTATTTGCGCGACACTTTTTTTTACTCATTATTTCAACTATCCAATTGAAGCTGCAGCATGGGGTGTTTTTATTGCGGGCATAGCACAGTTACTTCTTCAACTGCCTTTTCTGTTACGTATAAAACAACCTCTGGTGCCCTTATCTTTTCTGAAAGACCCGGATGTTCAGCAACTTTTAAGATTGATGGGGCCAACACTTTTTGGCGTGGCCGTTTATCAAATCAACATTATCATTCTTAGAAACCTGGCTAGTGATTTACCCGATGGGCATGTTACTTATTACAACGTGGCTTCCCGTTTACAGGAACTGATTATCGGCGTGTTTGCATTCGCTTATGCAACGGCAAGTTTGCCTGAGTTCAGTAAGCACACTTCAAAAGAAGACTGGGGACACGCTTTTGAAACCTTACGTAGCAGCATTTCTTCTGCCATGTTTCTAGTGCTCCCAGCCACAGCAGGTTTTATTGCTTTTGCATTGCCCGTGGTCAGCATTCTTTTCCTTCATGGCGAATTTAATTGGCAAGACACACAAATAAGTGCGCAGGCATTACAGGTCATTGCGCTCAGCATTCCTGCGCTTACACTGGTTAGAATCGTTGTTGCAATTTTCTTTGCCATGAAAGACACGCGCAATCCCGTGATTGCATCCACCATTTCTGTACTGGTGACTGCTTCAAGCGGATATTATCTTGCACAGGGATTTCAGGTAGTAGGCCTGGTACTTGCCTTATCAATTGGTGTTTGGACACAGGCATTTGTTTTACTCATTATTCTGCAAATAAAAAGGAAAGAAGCTTTCCATTGCTTACCTTTTCCTGAGCTCACTAAATATTTCATCTTGTCTAGCCTGATTGCCGTAGGTGTTCATTTCAGCGTGCAATTCGGTCAGTGGCATGAAGGTCCGAGGAATAGCTTGAACTGGTTAATATTCAACTCGGTAGTCATTACTAGTGTATTCGCCTACGTCAGCCTGCTTTGGTTAACCAAGGATCAGAATGCCAGAGAGCTCATAGCAACTATGAAAAACCGCTTCCGCTAGTAATGACTTACATCTGACATCAATATCATTGCATGCCATTTTCACCCCAAAGCGAGATACGTTAAACTCCATCGGCTTTTAATGCCCAAGCAACCACTTTAAGGCTAGATCATTCAGGATATGACTATGAACATTGAAGATTTCAAAGATATTATTTACTCAAAATCAGACGACGGTGTCGTTACCGTTACCATCAATCAAATCAAACGCAAAAATGCATTAAGCCCCGTCTCCTTCCTTGAGTTGTGGTGGGCAATGGAAATCTTTGACAACGATGCTGAAGCTGGTGTGTTGATTCTGACGGGTGCCGAAGATCCAGACGAGAGCAATCCTGGCAATCAGGCTTTCAGCAGCGGTGGTTATTTTAATCCTGCAGAATTAAACAAATTACCACCTGAACTTGCTGACCAAATTGATATTTCTGATATGGCTCAGGCAAAACTGACCTTGAGAATGGCACAAGTGAAGAAACCTGTTATTGCCGCACTGAATGGCTATGCAATTGGTGGGGCATTCACCATGGTGCTTTCTGGCTGCGACCTGATTTATGTTGCTGATAGCGCTTACATAAAAATGCCTTTTGTATCGATCGCCATTGTGCCTGAATTCGCATCAACTTATCTGATTCCTCGCTTAATCGGCTTGCAGAAAACCAAAGAGATTTTCTATTTCGGAAAAGAAATCAAGCCAGAGGAAGCAAAAGAGATGGGGCTTGTGAATGATGTTATTGCACATGACCAGATAATGGATTTTGTGCGCGAAACTGCTCTGAAACTCATACCCCCTCAAGGTGCTGGCTTGGCGGTGATGGAAACCAAACGCGCATTGAATACACCTTTGATTGAATATTATGAGCGCGCGCTCAAACTGGAAAATGAAGGTTTGTTGAAAACAGCTGCTACTAAAGACTTCTTCGAAGGCATGATTGCAAGAAAAGAAAAAAGAGCACCTGTTTACAAGGGCTCTTGATCCTATATTCCCCAAAAGCCTAGACCTAAACTGTAAGTTCCTTTTATCATGCCATACTCAACCATGGGGTATGGCATGAAAACTTTCCTTAGCAACATTCTCTCTTCCTTTATTGGTGTTTTCCTCGCAAGCATCGCTTTAGGCTTTTTATTAATCACTTTGATTACCGGCTTCTTTATCACGCTTGCTGAAGAAATTGATAGCGGAACACGCGTACGAAACCTGGAAGAAGATTCCGTTCTCATCGTGAGACTTGCCTACCCTATTCACGAAAAAACATCGGAAGACCCTTTCGATCACTACGACTTCAATACCATGGAATCACGGGTTGTGCTCGGGCTTGATGACATTATTGAAAACATCCGCCGAGCAACAAATGATCCCTTTATCAAAGGTATTTATCTTAATGTATCGCCCGATCGTCAAGGTTGGGCAACCATGGAATCCATTCGCACCGCCTTATCAGATTTCAAGGCTAGCGGAAAATGGATAGTTGCTTACAATGAAATCTATTCTCACCAATCCTATTATCTTTCCAGTGTTGCCAATGAAATTTATCTTAACCCGCAAGGTTACATGGAATTCCAAGGCTTAAGCGGTCAAAGTATTTTCCTCAAAGATACACTTGCAAAACTTGATATAGAAATGCAGGTCTTACGTGGCCCTGATAATGAATATAAAAGTGCTGTCGAAACTTTTGTTAATTCTGAAATGAGTGACAACAGTCGTTATCAAATGCAAGTGCTGCTCAATGGTATGTGGAAACATATGCTGGAAAACGTTTCAGCAGATCGGAAAACGTCTCCAGAGAAGCTTAATCAACTTGCCAATCAACTTGGTCTTGTCAAACCCGAAGATAGTGTTAATTCCAAACTGATTGATGCGCTTAAATATCATGATGAAGTGCGTGATTTAATAAAGGAAAAAATGCAACTTGGTCAACATCAGGAAATTCCTGCTGTTAACATTGAAGACTATGCAATGATTGAAAAAAACATGAAGCGCTTTCAAAAAATTGCAAAAACAAAACCAGCCGACCAGATTGCAATAATTTATGCTGATGGTGAAATCGCTTCAGGCGAAAACGACAGGGGTATCGTCGGTTCAATAACAACAGCATATGCCATACGCAGTGCACGCGAAGACAAAAATGTTAAGGCCATCGTGTTAAGAGTAAATTCTCCTGGTGGCAGTGCGCTCGCATCAGATGTCTTGCTGAGAGAGTTATATCTTTGTGCCCAAAGCAAACCAACCATTGCTTCTTTCGGTGATGTTGCGGCTTCTGGCGGTTATTACATGAGCGTCGCCGCTCACAGGATTTTTGCCGAACCAAACACCATCACTGGCTCAATTGGTGTATTCAGTCTTTTTCCAAACATGAAAGGATTTTTCAATAATAAACTTGGTGTTACTTTCGATAACGTAAATACCAATCAATATTCTGATTTTGGAAATATTTCACAGCCGCTTAAGGATTATGAAAAACGTTACTTACAAAAACAGGTTGAAAATACCTACACAACTTTCAAGAACCATGTGGCAGAAGGACGCTCCTTAACACCTGAACGCGTTGAAGAAATTGCGAAAGGACGTGTATGGAGCGGTGAAGATGCAATTAAAGTTGGGCTCGTTGATGAAATCGGGGGCTTGGAAGCGGCTATTGCTGAAGCGGCAATGCTTGCAAAAATTGAACACTATGAGCTTCTTAAACTTCCAGTAGAAGACACACCTTTCAGTCGCTTCATGCAGGACGCCGATGAGCACGCACAAAGCTGGATAATTCAGACTTTTCTTGGCGAAGAATTCATTCCTGCATGGAAACAGAAAAAGCGTATTGAGCGCATAACGCACATGCAAGATGTTCAGGCGATGATGCCTTTTGAATTAAGCATCAAATAGTTTTTTCTTATTTTGATTCCTGCCAAACCAAATCAAGTTCGCGCGCTGCTTTCACATCATCGAGACGCTTAACTGGCAAGGTTAATGGTGCTGAACGCACTTTTTCTGGATCACTTTCTGCTTCGGCTTTTATATCAATCAAGGCTTGAATAAAGCCATCCAACTCTTCTTTGCATTCCGTTTCTGTTGGTTCTATCAGGAAACATTCTGGAATCAGTAAAGGAAAATAGGTTGTTGGAGAATGATAACCATAATCCAGCAAGCGTTTCGCGAAATCCATTGCGTTCACGCCCAGCTCCTTGGCTTCCTTGCTAAAGGTGATAATGAATTCGTGTGTTGCTCGACGCTCAGGATAAGCTAGTTTGAAACCAGCTGCCGATAAACGTTTCGCCATGTAGTTTGCATTCAGCGTGGCGAACTCTCCAACACGATTCATACCTTCACGCCCGAGCAACAAGGCATAAAAATAAGCACGCAACAGCACACCCGCATTACCCATGAACGCAGATAAATGACCAATGCTTTGTGGAATGTCTTTTTTATCCAACCAGCGATATAAAGTTTCACCATCCATTTCTTCCTTACCCACAACAGGTGTTGGCATAAACGGAAGAAGTCGTTCACCTACACCAATAGGCCCAGCACCTGGACCACCACCGCCATGTGGTGTTGCAAAGGTTTTGTGCAGATTCATGTGCAAAACATCAAAACCCATATCACCTGGTTTTACTTTTCCAAGAATCGCATTCAGGTTTGCACCATCGTAATAAAGTAAGCCACCAGCCTTGTGAACAATTTGTGCAATTTCTTCTATCTTTCTTTCAAACACACCGCAGGTTGATGGGTTGGTCATCATCAGACCTGCTGTTTGTGGACCTACAGCTCCCCTTAACGCTTCAATGTTCACATCGCCATCATCATTCACTTCCACTTCGCGAACTTTATAACCACACATCACCGCTGTTGCGGGATTAGTTCCATGCGCAGCACTTGGAATAATGATTTCATTTCTTTCCCAATCTTCCCTTGCATCATGATACGCGCGAATCATGGCAATACCTGCAAACTCACCTTGAGCACCAGCCATCGGCGTAAGTGAAACACCTTTCATGCCAGTCACATCCTTGAGAATTTCCTGTAACTCAAACAGGCAGGCAAGATAACCCTGACTGAATTTTTCTGGTGTAAGCGGATGACGCCCTAGAAAATCGGGATGCGAGGCTGCCTTATGTGCACCACGCGGATTGTATTTCATGGTGCAAGAACCCAAAGGATAAAACTGAGTATCAATTGAAAAGTTTTTTCTTGAAAGGTTGGTGTAGTGTCTCACCATCTGCATTTCAGAAACCTGTGGTAGCAACGCTGAGTTTTTTCTTTTCAGATTTTCCGGGAATCCAGTTTCCCTTTTAGATTCTGAAATTAACTGAGCAGTGGCCTGACGAGTGTTCTGACTTCTTTCATAAATCAACATGTCACTCACCCCCCTACTGCCTGGGTCAACACAGAAAGATATTTTTCAATATCTTTTTCATTTTTTGTTTCTGTGGTGCAAACCAGAATGGCATTTGGGTATTGAGGAAAATATTCACCAAGATCAAAACCGCCTAAAATTCCGAGTTCGGCCATCGCTGAAAGCACCTCGTTAGCTGGTTTTATTGTTGTAAATACGCACTCATGAAACTGTTCGCCAGAAAATAACAGGTTAACGCCTTGGATTTTTGCCAAACCGTCTTTCAATTTTTGCAGATTTTCGTGACAGGCATAGGCAACACGCTCAAGACCCAAGGCACCAAGCAAACTCATATACATGGTTGCAGCGGCAACGGCCCAACCCTGGTTGGTACAAATATTTGACGTCGCCTTGGAACGACGGATGTGTTGTTCCCTTGCCTGTAAGGTCAGCGCATAACCTGTTTTACCATCAAGGTCGACTGTTCGACCGATAATGCGCCCCGGCATCTGCCTGACATGTTTCTGTTTACAACACATGAAACCAAAGTAAGGACCACCTGAAGCAAGCGGCACACCCAGGGGTTGCCCTTCGCCTACCACAATATCGGCACCTGCCTCTCCATTCTCTGAAGTTCCCCACTCGCCTGGAGGCGTCAGCACCGAGAGTGCCGTTGGATTACATACAGCTATCAGCAGCACATCATTTGCTGCTGCCCAATCACTTATGGCATGAACGTCTTCAAGGTTGCCAAAAAAATTCGGGAAGGGTAGCACTAGAGCAGTAATGTCCTGACCTTCAAACTGTTTCAGGGTATTGATATCAAGACAACCTGTCTTTTCATCAAAAGGAAGGTCTTCCAGTTTGATTTCCTGCATATGCACGATGGCATGACAGGCCTGCCTGTATCTTGGATTCAAGCTCTCTGGCATCAAAATACGTTTTGATTTACTTTTGCGATGTGCTCGAACTGCCATCAAAACCGCTTCTGCTAATGCAGATGCGCCGTCATACATGGAAGCATTGGAAACATCCATGGCACACAGATGTGCAATCATGGACTGGTATTCGTAAATAATCTGCAAGGTGCCCTGACTGGCCTCGGCCTGATAAGGCGTATAAGCCGTCATGAATTCTCCACGACCTGCCAAGTCCCAAATAGCAGCAGGAATATGATGCTCATAAGCACCCGCACCAATAAAACAACTTAAACCTCTACCCATGGCAGCTCGCTCAGCCATCAGACGGGCTACTTCCATTTCATTGCGCCCTTCAGGAACCTGTTTCAGCCCCTGGCTGTGCAAGTTGGTGGGTATTTCATCAAACAGACTGGCAATAGAGTTTGCCTGAATGCTGGCAAGCATTTCTTCAATGTCTTTTTCGGTATGGGGGATATAAGGCATGGACTTACTTTCAATAAAAAATATTAGCGTTAATTACTCTTCGTCAATCTGAGCCTGATAATCTTCAGCACTCAACATGCCTTCAATTTCTGCAGGATCACTCACACGAATCTGGAACATCCAGCCATCGCCGTAAGGGTCTTCATTCACCAATTCAGGTGTGTCTTCCAAACGCTCATTGATGGCGACCACTTCTCCAGCAACCGGGCAGTAAATATCGGAAGCAGCTTTTACTGACTCAACCACACCCGCCTCATCACCTGCACTTAATTCAGTGCCTACTTCAGGACATTCCACATACACTAGATCTCCCATTTGCTCTTGAGCATGATCGGTTATGCCAACATAGGCAGTACCATCACCTTCAAGACGAAGCCATTCATGGCTAGACAGGTATTTCAAATCTGCAGGTAAATGAGACATTGTTTATTCCTCTTTCTATGTTCTATGCAATAGTTATTAGATGTTTTTGTAAACGGTTTTCCCGTGGCGAACAAATGGTGGCTGAACAATTTCAACTTCAAGCAGCTTATTGCGAATTTCCACCTTGGCTGTTTTCTGACTACATTTGGGAATGCGGGCAAGCGCTATGGAAAATCCAAGTGTAGGTGAAAAAGTGCCACTCGTAATTTCGCCTTCCCCGCTTTCAACAATCACTTTCTGGTGAGCACGAAGCACACCTCTTTCCTTAAGCAACAAACCTACTAACTCCATTTTGTTTGTGTCTTTCAGTTCGAGCAGAGCTTTCTTGCCGATAAACTCTCTTTCATCATCTAGCGAGAGTGTCCAGGCCATGCCAGCTTCAAAAGGATTAATACTTTCATCCATGTCTGAACCATATAGATTCATACCAGCTTCCAACCTCAGGGTATCCCTGGCGCCCAAACCCACAGGTGCAACACCCACAGCAAGGAGCTTTTGCCACAACTCAAGGGCTTTTTCGGATGTGACAATCAACTCAAAACCTGCCTCGCCTGTATAGCCTGTCTTTGCAATAAAGCCCATGGGCAACTCCGCCGCCTGAAAGACTGATAAAGCTTTTAGCTGAGTGTTTTCTTCATCTGAAAGCAGCTGAGAAAGTTTTGATTCTGCTTCAGGCCCCTGAAGTGCCAGAATCGCCAGATCAGCTCTTTCTTCTATATTGACTTCAAAACCAGAGGACTGGCTCTGCATCCAGGCAAGGTCTTTTTCCCGGGTAGCACAGTTCACCACCACGCGATACCAGTCTCCCATGGCATAAACAATCAAATCATCGAGAATGCCGCCCTGCTCGTTAAGCATGGCACTATAAAGCGCCTTTCCCTGAGTCTTTAACTTTTCAACGTCATTAGCGAGCAGCTTCCGGAGGAAAGCCTTGGCATCCTGGCCGCTTACATCAACTACTGTCATGTGTGACACATCAAAGAGGCCAGCGCCTTTACGAACGACGTGGTGTTCTTCAATTTGTGAACCATAATGCAAGGGCATATCCCAGCCACCAAAATCAACTATCTTTGCACCGGCGTTGACATGGGCATCATACAAAGGAGTGCGTTTAGCCATCGATATTAAAAGCCTTGTTCTTGCTATCTATTAGGAAATTCGAGAATTTTAAGAGACTCTTGCGAGCCGGAAGAGGCAACATTCTAACGCGTCTTACACGCTTGAGATAGTGTTGTTTAAGCCATAGCGAGTCTAGAACTGCCAGCTTGTAATCCTGAAATCCCAAACATGCTTTATTCTATTTATTCATCGCACAAGAAGCCGTCTCTGGCAAATTCCCGTTGATTTTCCAGACCAGACGGGTTAATTGTATCTCCTGATTTTACAAAGGATTTCTGTTCTGCCATGCGTTCCATTGAAGACTTTTCCATTGCCAATTACTTTCTGAAAAAGTATTACACGAGTGACATCGAGATTTTTCCTCCTTCCGACGACCTTGAAGCAATTCTCAATACCCATCCCAAACTCGTCATTGCAGTAAATCATGGTTCTGCCGCTGCACCTGCACCAGTACTTGCAGGTATTGTGGACAATTTCCTCAAACATGGTGGCGCAGATAGAAAACCCCTCATGATTGTCTGGCGAACATTTTACAAAGTGCCACTGGTTAGACACGTGGTGAAATACATCAGCCAGGTCAACGAAGGCTTGTCAGCGAAAGAGTTTCTCAACAAATTCCAGAATGAAGGTTTTACTGATTTGTTTGTATTGCCAGAAGGCGAACTTTGCATGCTGGATGACAATGAACACATCGCACCCTTCCTGAGCCCAAAATTCATTGAATTTGCAGTTCGTGCACATTCACCTGTACTGGTTGTTGCCCATGAGGGTACAGAAAAAATGTCAACGCCTTATGAGTTTGAAGAAAAACACATGAATCTTATGCGTTGGTTACCCACTCGCCACTTCAACATCCTGAGTAAACGAAAGGTGCTTAACTACCCGCATTTTTTTGAAACCAATATTGATAAAATTACGCTCTACTACAAACTCTTCCAACCCGAACTCAAAGAAGAAGAACTTTCAGGAAATGACGAAGAGCTTAGGGAACAGCTAACTGTAGAATCAGAAAAAGTTCATCGCTTAATGAGCGATATGAAAAAGGAACTAGTTGAAGCCACACACCTCGCCGACAACAAGGCAAAGAAAGCCGAACACTAGTCAAATTATTCAGCCACTTCTGACTTCAAAAGCTTCCTGATATAAGCTTCACTTCGACTGATTAGCTGTTTGCTTTCTATTATTTTTTGCATGTCATCAAGCATCGCATAAAAAACTGGTACCAGAATCAAACTGATAACTGTCGCAAACATCACGCCATAGGCAAGTGAAACTGCCATTGGAATCAGGAACTGGGCCTGCACGCTACTTTCTTGCATTAATGGAAAAAGTCCCAGAAAGGTTGTTAGGGATGTCAACGCAATCGGTCTGAAACGAGCTACACCTGCATCACGAATTGCTTCCAGTAAGGAAATACCGTTTAAGCGTTGCTGATTAATTCTGTCTACAAGCACCAGGTTGTCATTCACAACCACACCACTAACCGCAATAATGCCCACCAATGACCACAAGGTTACGCCCACACCCATCACAAGATGTCCAATAAGCGCGCCAACAATGCCAAACGGGATCGCAATCATAATCATCAGAGGCTGGCTATAAGATGCAAATAAAGTCGCCATCAAAACATACATAGCAAGAAGTGATAAAGGATAAGCAATCCATAAATAAGAGAGCACTTCCTGACTACGTTTTTGACCACCAGATTTTTCCCAACTCATCCCCGGGTAGCGCCCTGAAAAGCCGCTAAAAAAATCCTTTCTTAAAGCTACCATTATCTGTTGTGCTGAAACCTTTTCATCAAGTTTCGCTTTAACCCGAATACTCCGTTTTCCATTATGAATGGTTATTTCCGATGGAGACTCTCGATAATCCAAGCTTGCCACCATAAACAAAGGCACATGACTGCCATCCTTTAAGGCAATAGGTAAGTTTTCTAAAAACCAGATGGAATTTTTTTCCTCATCGGGAAATGCAACATTTACAGGCACCAAATTACCGTATTCATCATAAATGGTAAGCGACTCTCCATGAAAATATTGATGAATCTGAGCTGCTACCTGTGCACTACTAATTCCCATGTCCGCTGCTTCAGGCTTTAATTCAAAACCCACTTCCTTTTTGCCTTCGTGGAAATCATCCCATGAGGCTTGAACGCCTTTATATTGCCTTAATATCTGCATTAATTCTTGAGAGGCTGACTGTAAATGCTCCAGGTTTACATCGGCTAATTCGATATCAATCTGAGGACCTTCACCAACAATCGATGTTCTTGTTGTTACTGCTCTTACATGCGGCACCTCACCAAAATTTTTCAGCAAACGACCTTCAATCAGCTCACTGCTAATTTGTCTTTCAGCAACGGGGTCAAGATAAATTATTACCCTGCCTGCAACAAAGTTATCAAGAGTGCTGGCTACATTGGTAATCTGTTCAAAACCCAGCTCATTATTTATTTCCTTTCTAACGTCAACCGCTGCCTGCTCAAGCCTCTTTAAGGCTTCAACTGTTTCGTCAGTTGGCGTATCAGTAATCATCACCAGTCGTGCCACTAGCACATCTCCTTCAATCTTTGACACCAGATTCACGTTCACCCATCGAAAACCTAACAAGCTAATCGAAAGAAAGAAGACAACGAAGAACCCCATAGCAACCGCATAACGCCAATACAGAGCCTTCTCTAAATAAGGTGTATAAACATCACTAATAAATTCATCAAGAAAAGATGAAAACCTTTTTTGAGCGCGATTGATTATTGGAAAGAGTTCATTTTTCTGATCCTTAATACCGGATAAGTGGGACGGAAGCACAAGCAAGGATTCCATGAGAGAAAAAGCAAGTACACAGATTACAACCATCGGAACGATGGCTATCAATCGCCCTTCTTCACCTGGCATAAAAAGCAAAGGCGCAAATGAAATCATGGTTGTTAATATTGCAAAAATAACAGGTCTATAAACCTCCATCGTTCCATCGATGGAAGCTTGAACGCCGAAGCGCTTTTTCTCATGTTGCGAGTAAATGCTTTCACCAATAATAATGGCATCATCTACCACAATGCCCAACACAAGAAGAAACGCAAAAAGAGAAACCATGTTCAGGCTGGCACCCCAGTAAAACAACATAAATATGGCGCCAAGAAAAGAAAAAGGTATTCCTATGCTGCTCCAGAAAGAAAGCCTTGCATTCATGAATATCAACAACACGAGGAACACCAGAATGAAACCAGTAATGGCGTTACTCTTGAGCATATCAATACGTCCACTTACCTGCTTTGAAGCATCACCAACCGCTACTAGCTTCACACCATCTGGCAATGTTTTTTGCTTAGCTGCTATATAAGCACTGACCTGATCAGCAAGTTTTAATAAATCTTCATCTTTACTTCGATTAATTCCAATATAAACAACATTATTACCATTAAATTTTCTATAACTTGTATCTACACGATTGTTGTCTTGCACATCAGCCAAATCGGATACAATGATTCTCGAACCGTCACCAAAAGAACGCACGGCAACATTTTCAAGACTTGCAGCATTATTAACACTGCTATCACCAACGACACTCACTTCACCCTCACCCGTTACTAATGAAGCTCCTGCGATTTCAGCTGAAACCCCTCTCAAGACTCTCGCAATCTCTGAAAACTCAACCTGATAACGACTTAATGCGGTTTCAGAAACCTCAACCTTGAATTCACGTTTTGGGGCATTTCGAACATAAGCGAGGCTAACACCAGAGAGGGTTCTTAACTCCCCCACAATAGATTCTGCAATATTATTAAGGCTTTCAATATCAAGGTCGCCATTTAAAGAAAGGTTCAAAACAGGCTCAATGATAATAACTTCTCGAACCACAGGACGAGTAGCTTCTTTAGGAAAACCAATCGCATCTACTCGTGTCCGTACCTCATTAATCACCTCATTAAGAGAAACCTTGTTTGAAACTTCAATGGTAGTGGTAGAGAAATGTTTTGCGGCAATGGTGTTGACATCAAGAATGCCTTCAATACCTGCTAGTGATTGCTCAATTTTTCTGGAAATAGTTCGCTCAATCTGAGCAGGACCTGCACCAGGCATACCAACCCTGATTTCAATCAAGTCGAAATTAATTTGCGGTACAACCTCCCTCTCAATAAAGGGCAAAACCATCAAGCCACTAATCATCACCAACGCCATACATAAATTGGCAGCAACATGATTATTTGCAAACCAGGAAATCAGTGCTTTCATTCGTCAACACCCTCTTGGGTGTTTTGATTGCTTTCTGCGCTATTTTCAATCTCAACCATATTTTCTAAAGCCGACTTTTCGGTGTCTTCTACACTGACACTAGCTTTCGCCAATGTTACTTCCATACCATCGGCAAACACTTCCAGACTAGAAACAACAACCTGTGCACCCTCTTCAATGCCTTTGGAAACATATATGTAATCCTTACCTCGATGGAAAAGATCCACATCATGAGATTGCAGCATCTGCTTATCATTTACAGTCCATACTTTCTGATTGGTTTTAAAAGCGGATCGTGGCAACTTTACTAAATTATCAATTTTGCGACCCTGAATCTCCAGTCGTACATAAAAACCGGGCATTAAGGGTGGGCGGCCTGGCTGACTAGCATCACCTTCAAATGGTTCGTTAATTTCTACCGTAACATAGTGCATACGATTAACTTCATTTCTAGCACCGGCACTACGGATCAACTTCCCTTTCCAGTAAAAAACATTGTCACCGAACTCGCCGATAACTTTTACGTCGGGTAATTCAATCTGCTCAGTCTGTTCCTGCTGATCTATTTCACTGGCAGTTTTTTGTTGTTCCTCTGTTGTTTCTGTCGTTTCTGTTGTTTCTGTTTTCTCACTTGCACCGGCTTCATGCCCTTTCGTTTCGATATGTCGATTCAGGTTTGATAAATCCAGCAAACTTAATTGGCGGTCACTTAAAGGAACATTCACAATAGCTTTTTCCTTGCTGAAAACAGAAGCAACGGGAACACCCGCTCTCACCGACTGACCCCCCTGAACAGTTACGTCTCTTAGCAGACCATTGAAAGGTGCAATAAATTTTGTACTCTCAATCAGGTCTTCTACCCGTTCAACGTCTGCTTTTGCAGCGTCTACAGCTGCATTCACCTCAATTAATTGTGCCTGGCCCGTACTACTACGCAGAGTTCCCTGAATCCTTAATTCACTTTGTTTTGCTACTTGCGCCGCCTTAGCTCTTGCAAGGTTTGCATCTGCCTTTGCCTTATCCTGTTGATAGCTTCGATCAGAAACCTGAAGCATTAATTCTCCTTCCTTAACATAACCACCTTCAACAAAATTTGGCGAGATGTAGGTAATCTGACCATTAACTAGGGAAATCAATTTGATTTCATTTCCAGGTAGAACCAAACCCTGGGAATAAACCGGAATCTGCAGATTTTCTTTATGCGCACTGACAACACGAACCACTGGGATATCAATTAAACGTGATCTTTTATTCGCCTCAGGTGCAAAAATTGCCAGAATCAGAATCAGAAAAAGACCAACCACCAGAAAAAATATGGGTAGCGTTACTAATCGTTTGTTCTCTGGAAGTTTTTCCCTAATTACAGGGGGAATTTTGTCTTCCATGTCTTTCAGGTCAAGCAGCTCGTTTAACCTTAGCCATGCTAAAGCAGCAAACGCTGAAAGTTTTTCCTGAAACATTTTTATTTTTTCACTTCTTTCTTGCGCTGCCTTTTCTTTATCGGAGTCAACCTTATTCTCAACCACGGCATCTGAGTTTTCAGTAGCGGGCAAGTCATCTGGTGTGATTATTTCATTCTGTTCAGAAGTTTTTTCTTCGTTGTTTTCCATTTTCTATCCACTTAAATATAAATTTATTAATTGCTATTGCAGGTAACACATTAGTTCCTTATTGATTTCCTTCAGCAGCAATTCTTCATGTTGATGCAAGTAAAAATGATCACCAGGAAACATCACGAGATTGCTTTCCATATTACTTTCTTTTTTCCATGCCTCTAATGTTTCCAGATTAATATGTTCGTCTTTTTCACCACCATAGATGCTTAGTGGTATGGGTAAAGTTTTCCCTGCTTGATAAGACCAGGTTTCAACCAATTTAAAATCGTTTCTCAGAATCGGTTCCATCAGATTCATCAAATCTTCGTGCTGAAGCAATTCTTCAGGCGTACCATTCAGATTCTTAAGCCTTTCCAGAAAAGCATCTTTTGGTAAATCGTGAATCGGTTTTCTATCTGCTTCGATGGGTGTGCTTGGACCTCTTCGGCCTGACACCAGTAAACGAACAGGCAAATTCACTTTCTGCGTTTCAGATTTCGTATACAAACGTCTACTCAATTCATAGGCAATGCCCGCACCCATACTATGACCAAAAAAAGCGTAGGGTTTTTCTTTCAAGGATTCGCTTAAAGCATTTTCAAGGGCCTCAAGCATAAAAGCCATGGAATCAATCAATGTTTCCTTAAATCGGGTTGCACGCCCCGGGTATTGAATGGCAACCAGCTCAACACGCTTATCTAGCAATGCAGGCCAGGTTCGGAAAGCATTGGCGTTACCACCTGCATAGGCAAAACAGTACAGACGAAAAGGTGCCGAGGCATTCGTTTCGGGATACACAAGCCAAGGATTACTTGACTGCTTTGGAAATCTTGTTGCTTGAGAAGATGTCTGCATGGCTTTAAATTTCAATACGCTTCGTTTCAAAACTGTTGCTTTTATTGCTTTCTGCTAAGCTAAGCTTTATTTATTGGCCTTCATTTCTGCCAGCAACTGACACGGATGAAAGCCGTAAAGATTACCACCAATAGCCCTGTTTTCGATACTTGTTCGCCTTTTCTTGCAAATAATTCGATAAATGCTGAAAAATAACGAATGACTAGCCGATATAGCCAATCATCGCCTTGGCAATCAAACCCACATTTTCCTGATTAAGTATGCTTTCATGGTTTCCTGACACCTGAATATAAGCTGCCTGTTTTAGAATGGCGTGCCAGTCTTCACTTGAAAACAGGCCACTCAGACTCTCTTTCGCCTCTACATGTAACACTGGTATATCCACATTCATTTCCACGCCCAATTTCTGCGCCATGCTTATATTGGCCTTCGCCACCAGATAACGCCTGCTGATTTCTGAAAACTGTATTTCCTGCGGAATCAGATAAGCATCTTTTGCCTGATTAAATAATAACTCCAGTTGTTCCAGTTCACTTAAATTCACAAGCGCCTGCTCATCAACCTGAATGAAAGCACCCAAAGCAGCTCGTAAATGCTGTATGCCAATCATTGCCAAACGTCTTTCATCTGGCACGAAGGTATCCAGCAAAGCAACCATGGCAATTTTTCTTCCACGCTGCTTCAGCTTGTTAGCAAGCGCAAGGGCAAAAATCCCACCTATTGACTGACCACATAAATAAATTTCAGCATCAGGATTCTGCAACTCGATTAAATGTGTGTAACGCTCAATTAATTCTTCAGAATTGGATAAAGGTTCCTGACCTGAAAGCAAACCCTCTGCCTGAATACCATAAACAGAAAAATCCTTACTCAATAGTCTCGCCAGATCACGATAGCCCAACACCTCGCCACCAACCGCATGAATGCAGAAAAGGATTCTGTTTGCTTTGGTTTGCATGGGCACTAATGCAGTCCAGTTTGCTTCAGAGCTGCCATCAAGTTTCATGGCAAGCGCATCAAGGGTCTGCGCTTCAAAAAGTGTCGCCAAAGGAAGTTCAACACCAAACGCTTGATTAATACGCGACATTAATTGCACCGCTAACAGGGAATGACCGCCAATTTCAAAGAAATTATCGTAACGACTGACCTCAACACCATTGAGCACTTGTTGCCAAACCGCAGCAAGTTTTTTCTCGGTTTCTGTTTCAGGTGCAACATAGTCTTTTTGTGCATCTTGAATTTCAGGCAAGGCAGAACGATCAATTTTTCCATTCGGACTCAAAGGGAAACTTTCCATCACCATTAAATGTGTTGGCAACATCGCTGCACTTAAATACTGACGAAGATTTCTATTGACCTGTTCAATCAAAGTTTGCGGCTGTTCCGCATAAACCGCACTTTCAAGATAAGCAATTAGATTACCCTGCTTATCTACTGTCACCACACTCGCACTGACATCTTTATGTTGGTTTATACGTTGTTCAATTTCACCAGGTTCAATTCGAATACCACGAACCTTTAACTGAAAGTCGGTTCTGCCAATGTATTCAATATCACCATTATCAAGCTGACGAACCAAGTCGCCCGTTTTATAAATTCTTCCCCCGTCAAAGGGATTTGCAAAAAACTTGCGCGCACTTAACTCAGGATTGTTAATGTATTCAGCACCAACGCCATCACCGCCTACATAAAGTTCCCCAGGCAAGCCTAAAGGAATAGGTTGCCGATGTTGATCAAGTACATACAGTTTTACATTTGAATTTGCCTGACCAACAGGAATAGTTTCGTAAACTCTATTTTTTTCAAGAATATGGAACGCTGAAATATCGGTACACTCTGATGGACCATAAGAGTTCACTAGTTTACATATGCTTTGCTGATACCAGTTTGAAAGTGTTTCAAAACGAATAGGCTCACCGCCTAAGAAAACCCAACGCAAACTTTTAAGCAAATCATGATTTCTTT
The DNA here is from genome assembly GCA_040235395.1 of Pseudomonadales bacterium. Lineage (GTDB taxonomy): Bacteria > Pseudomonadota > Gammaproteobacteria > Pseudomonadales > JBECKS01 > JBECKS01. The sequence goes on from JBECKS010000022.1 coordinate 25,842, forward strand.
TTTCTGCTTCCAGTTTTGCTCTTTGTTCTACTAATGGATAAAACGCACTCGGTGCACAATTTATCCAAGTGATCTTTTCCTGATCAATTAACTGGCTAATTGCCTGCGCATCATAATGTTCCCTATCATAGAAAGTGATACTGCCGCCTTGTGTCAGCGGTGCCATCAGGTTTTTCTGGGTTAAGTCAAAACCTAGCGCAGAAATTACTAGCATTTTTTCTTTTTCGCCCATACCAAAATGACCACAATACCATTGTAATAAATTCACCTCACAACGATGGTAACTGGCTGTGCAATTGGGTTTGCCTGTGGAACCTGAGGTGTACAACACATAAATCAATTCCTCAGAGGAAATCGTTTCATCAAGATTATTGGTCGCTAAAGAAAGATGTAAAGACTCATTTAAGGAATAGAACGTGTTTGCTTCACCTTCGTCTGCAAGCTCAGTAATAAGATGAGGTAAACTCAGAATCAGTTTTGGCTTACTGTCTTCAATGAAATAACGCAAACGTTCTTTAGGATACTGGCTATCCATGGGCAAATAAGCAGCGCCTGTTTTCAGAATCGCAAGAATCGCCAGACTTACCTCTTTACATAAAGGCAAACAGACACCTACAACATCGCCCTTGCCAACACCTTGCTGTTTTAAATAACGCGCTAGCTGGTTGGCCTGTTCGTTAAGTACTTTATAAGTGAGTTCGCCACGACTATCTTTTAAAGCGATATGCTCAGGATATTCCTGCGCAGCTTTTTCAATGAGTTGATGCACACAAATTGATTGCGGATAAGCTTCTTGATATTTCTGATTCCATTCCACAACTTGAGTTTGTTTTTCCGTTTCACTTAACAGGCACAGATTGCTGATGTTCTGTTCGCCCGCTAATAAACGCTGGCTTAATGCTTCCATGCGCTCAAGCATGTTGTGATCTTCAAAGAAGCCTTTCTGGCTTTGAAGATTTAATTGCACGGAAGTGGCTAATGTTTTTACCAATAACTGAACAATTCCATTTACCTGATTGGAATATTCCTGAATCTCAACAGGCTTACCCATAAAATAAAAATCAGGAATGTAATGCTCAAAATTATACATGAAGCTGACAGGGGCTGCCGGCAACATTGAAGTTTGCAAAGGCACAGAAATCAATTGCTTATTTTTGCTACCTTTCTGCTGTTGTCTCAACGCTTTGAATAAATCCGAAATATTTGCTTCGAAAGAAAAATTTTCCTGATTAATCACAATTGGAATCTGCTGGAAGTAACAACCCAGCGCATTCATATGCCCTGCAGGTCTGCCTGCAAGAATTTCAAAAATATAAAAGTTGCCTTCGCTACGACAATATTTGCCAAGCACAATGGCATAAAGCGCCTTGAAATAAAGCGCAGGTGTTATGCGCTGTTGCTTACAGAAAAGTTTTATGCCTTCCCAATGTGCCGCATCAAGTGTTAAAGATTTTTTGGATTTTTCTGGTGGATTCTGTAAATCCATGATCACTTCAGTTTTTACAGGATATTCAAGTGCTTCAACAGGCTTCTCAGGATTCAGCAACTGCTCGCGCCAGTATTGCCTTACTTCCTGCGCATCCATGCTTTCCTTATCGATATAAAGATACTCGCGATATTTATCTTCATGCACGATTGCCTTGCCACCGTTGTGCACAATTTCATAATTCATCGCACCCATCACGCCAAAGGCAACCACCGCAATTCCATCCATGAGAATATGATGCGCACCAAACACGCCGACAAAATAATCTTCGCGAATCTTTATCAGCATCACCCGCATCAGATCGTCTTTTAATACGTTATAAGGCGCATTTATAAATTGCGAAGCCAGCGCTTCAATTTCTTCTTCCGTTTTATTTTCTTGCGTCCAGTCTACTATCGTAACTTTGGCTACTTTGTTTTTCTGTACCAACTGATAAACATCATCGAGATAGGCAATGTGATTTTCAGCAAACACAATGCGTGCCACATCCTGCGTGTCAATCAAGCCTTGCAAGGAAGAAGTCCAAAGATCCACATCCAGAGCTTGTCGAATACGAACACTAAAGCCCACACCATATTCGCGCGAATATGGATTAAACTTATTGGCAAGGAACATGCCCGACTGCATCGCCGTTAATGGCAAGGCATCTTTATATATTTCAGCATCAAGCTGTAATTCGTGTAATAAAGTTTCCCTTGGAAATAAATCCAGACTGTCTATATTAGCGTCTGGTCTATCCATCATGTTTTCCAGAAGGAATACATATTGATTGAGCATCTTCTCAATAGTTTCATCAAAAAATAGATCAGTGTTGAACTCAGCAATAATCTGCAATGACTTTCCCTGCTCGACGACCGTAAAACCAAAATCGTAATTACTCACCACCTGTTCGGTGCCGAGTAACTCTGCCTGCAAGCCTTGCAGATGTTCACCAAACTGCCTGGCGTTTAATTGATTTTGCTGATTGGCTGTGTTCTGCAGTACCAGACCAACCTGAGCACCTGCGGGATATTGCGGATTACGATGATTAGCAACACGCTCAAAAAGGATTTCTGCAGGCATATCCTGATGGGCAAAAGCAGCCAGACACTGTTCTTTTACTTGTGAAAGACAGCTCGCAACACTTGGGTTTTCTTCAAGACGGTTTCGAATAATCACGGCATTCAGAAACAAACCAATAATATTTTCGGTCGCCAGGTTTTCCCTGCCTGCCACTGGCGTTCCAATCAAGATATCTTTTTCCTTTGAATAGCGAGACATCAATACCGCCATGCCAGCCATCAAGGTCATGAAAAGTGACACATGATTATTTTTTGAAAAACGTTCGAGACGCTGTTTAAAGGTGGCGGATGTATTTAACGCAATCTGCTTACCATTAAAGGTTTGAACCTGTGGCCTGGGTTTATCGCATGGCAATTTCAGAATTTCTGGCGCGCCTTCCAATGTCCTCAACCAGAAATCGGTGTAACGCTCCAGCACTTCACCTTGCAACCAATGCTGTTCCCAATAGGCGTAATCAGCGTATTGCAATTTCAAATCAGCAAGCGGCGATGGACGTTCTTGCGAAAAGGCGTTGTATAACACTGCAATTTCCTGAAACAGTAAACGCACCGACCAGCCATCGCTGATAATGTGATGCATACAGCCAAGAATCAAAAACTCTTTCTTCGCCACCTTCACCAAACTGCAACGAATCAGTAAATCTTTATCGAGATGGAAAGGTTTATGTGCATTGCTTTCAATAAGCTTATTAATTTCCAGTTCTTTCTGTTCACTATCTAGCTTACTTAGATCAATAAGTTGTAAGGGGAATTGTTCATAGGCACTGAATTTAACCTTCACACTATCGTTAATAGAAACAAATTGTGATTTCAGTGATTCGTGACGCTTAAGAATTTCAGTTAGGGTTTGCTGGAATGCATCCGCATTAAATTCACCCTTAATGCGCACGCCAAAAGGCATGTTGTAAGCAAAGAAGCCCGGCACTAATTTATCAAGGAACCAGAAACGCTGTTGCGCATAAGATACTGGCATTAATTCCTGACGTTTCACCGGCAGCAATTCAGGCGCCTGTAATTCACTTTCCTTATTCAACAGCAGTTCAAGTTCTTCCGCCTGTTGCGCAATGCTTGGCAGCTCAAACACTTTCTTCAAGGCAAATTGTCTTTCAAAGCGCGTCTGAATTCTTGAAACTAGCTGCGTCGCAATTAATGAATGACCGCCCAACTCAAAGAAATTATCGTTAACGCCAATTTTTTCGATGCCAAGCACTTGGCTCCAAATTACTACCAACTCTTTTTCAACATCTGTTCTTGGCGCAAGATAGTCTTGCAGATTAGATTTTTCGAAATCAGGCTCAGGCAAACTTCTTCGATCGAGTTTTCCGTTAGCATTCAAGGGAAAAGCTTTTAGTGGAACACACGATTGTGGCAGCATGTAGTCAGGAAGCTGTTGTGCAAGCTGTGTACGCAAATCGCCTGTGCTGAGTTCACTGCCTTCCTTAAATACCACATAGGCAACCAGTGCTTTGTTAAGACTTTCTTTCGCCTGAACATCCAGCACCACACATTCGTCCACTTCAGGTAATAAAGAAATCTGACTTTCTATTTCCCCTAATTCAATTCGGAATCCGCGAATTTTTATTTGTTGGCCAATCCTGCCTAGTAATACCAAATCACCGTTCTGGCATAAGACTGCTCTATCGCCTGTACGATACATGCGAGTTTGTTTGCTTTCATAAATAAAATCGTCAGGGCTTGTGCAAATCGCATCAGCAAGAAAACTGGCCTGTGTTTTTTCTTCATCATTCACATAGCCTTCTGCTAAATCACCACCTGCAATATAAAGTTCGCCCGACACTTCTTTCGGTAATAATTGCTGTTTGTCATTCAAGACATATAAGGCGGTATTTGCCATGGGCTTGCCAATGGAAACACTAACACCTTGCGTTGCTTGCTCCAGTTTCTCATCAAGTGAAAACAGTGAGTAAGAAGAATCAATCACCGCCTCAGTCACACCGTAGGAGTTCACCAACAAACATTCTTTATTGACGCGACTTTGTAGCAAGGCCTGATCGCTTTCATACCAGGCATCAGAACCCACCATCAACATACGCATATTTAGCTTCTGATTTTTTTCTTCGCTTTCCTGTAACACAGCACGCAAAACTGCTGGCACAAATTCGCCAATGCTAATCTGGTGTAGCTGAATTAATTCAAGAAGTTTCGGTGCGTCCATTAATTCTGTTTTACTCACCAGACACATGGAAGAGCCAGAACAAAGCGCCCTCACCCAGTCACCAGCAAACACATCAAAACCAACACTCGCCATTTGCAAGTGGCGATCGTCAGAACGCAGGAAAAATGATTCCTGCCAGGCGTAATAGGTTCGTACTAAGGGGCCGTGATTAACCTGCACGCCTTTTGGTAAACCTGTGCTACCCGATGTATAAATAATGTAGGCAGCGCTATTTGCATCGATGGAAACTTTTGCAATGGTATTCGCTTGTTCCTGTGCGAGTTGCACTTGTTCACTATCAAGTACAAAACTTGCGCCACTGTTTTCAATAATGAACTGCTTTCTTTCTTCAGGTAAGGAAGCATCCAGCGGTAAATAATGCGCGCCGATTCTTAGCACACCCAGAATGGATGCAATTAAGTCAGGAGATTTTTCCTGATGTAGCACTACACACTGTTTTTCAGAAACGCCTTTAGATTTAAGTAAGTTAGCAATCTGTGCAGACTGTTCATTAATCTGCTGATAACTTATGTGTCCTTGCGGTAAAAGAATCGCTGATGCATCTGGATTGTGTTCGCAGTGTTGCAAAAACAGATCGACAACAGTGAGCACTTGAGCAGGCAATGCTTTTTGTGAAGCTCTTTGCAGCTCATTTGCTGCTTTGGTGAGATAACTGGCTTCATTCTTTGCTGGTGAAAGCGACAATGCGTCCAGTTTCGAAGCACCATCAACCAACTGGTTCACAACATGCTGAACCGTTTCAAGAAAGCCTGCTTCCCTAAATAGTGCTTCACGATAAAACAGATTTAACTCTAAGCCGTTCGGGCCTAAACGTGGATTAAATTCCACCGCATCATCAATCTCATTGCCCCAGTCCCTGAACAATACCTCATGCTCCAGAAAATCTTCTGGCGGCATAAAAGTTAAATAGTTGTAATAAAATGCTACGCGACTGGTGGGTAATAGTTTTTTCAAAGCCTGCTGCGAGATATAGGCAAAGTTTCTGTTATTTTTCTGTTGCGCTCGCGCATTTGTAAAAAGCTGCTCAATACTGTTTTCACCAATAAATTCCTGTTCGCGAAAAACATAAGGCTGAATCAGGAAACAGTTGCCGAGCGTGCTGGAAAACTCTTTAGGTCTACCCATAATAATTTCATTGATATAAAAATCATTATCGGGCTGGCAATAAATATTCACCAGATAACCAAACACCAGTTTATAAAGAATAGCCGGGGTAATGCCTTGCTTACGGCAATATTGTTTTACGCTTTGCCATTCGTCACCTTCCACCATCAAACGTTTCAGTTGGCGTTTACCTTGACGATGGAAAGCTGTATTGGTTTTGGAACCATGGACACTGTAATCAGGCGCGTCCACGTTCTGTAAATAGTTTTTCCAGTGAGTAACAACTGCACTACTATCTATTGTGCTTTCAGCAAAACTTAAGTAGTCGAGATAGTTATCCCCTTCAATTTCCCTGGCTTCGTAAATCGCCTGCGCTTCTACCCAATGCTGCAAGGCACTTACTGCATCCATCAAGGTATGATGCATACTGGTAACAAGCAAGAAGGAACTTTCTGAAAGACAAATGACCCGATAACGAATTAAAGGCTTTTCATGCAAGTCAAAAGGCGTGTAGATAATATTCCTGGCTTTTAACTGCGCTTCTTCTAAAGACCATTTGGTGCCATCAATGATTTCAAAATCAATTTTCTGTTTCGTTGGAATATATTGATATGCCACTTCGTGCAAACGATGTTTGCCTTCAATGATTTGCATTCTTAACACCGAGCGTTGATCGCTTAGTGTCTGTAAGGATTTTTGCCAACGGAAAATATCAAAATCACCATTCACCAGAATGCTGGTGCCGATTAAGGTGCTTTGATTATCGGCACGAATTAAATCATTAAGATAAAAACCTTCCTGCGAAGCGGTTAATGGCAAAATGGCATCCACATCAACCGTAATGCCAAGCGAGCTCTTTAAGGATTCCTGAGGAAAGAGACTGAATTCACTTAAGGAAAAGGTTTCAGCAGCAGAAAGAATTTTTTCTAGCAAAGAACGGTAATGTCCGCCAAACAATTCAACACTTTCTTTATCCAGTAAGCCACTACGGTATTCCAAGGTAGCATGATACTGACCATTCAAATCACCCATGGTTAAACTGATATCGTGCTTCGACGTTTCGCTTTGTAAATCCAGTGGCTTGATACTTAACTTTCCGACTTGTGCACCACGAAGACTATCAAGGGTGCTTTTATCGCCTGCGTTCTGGAAATTAAAACCAAATTGCACACCCGGAACTTCATCATAGTTTCTATCGATATCCAGTTGATCGATTAAGGTATCTAATGGCAGGTCCTGATGGTCAAAGGCTTCGAGGGTGTTACGCTTTATACTTTGAAGGAATTCATCCAGCTTTATATCCTGATTAACTTCGCTGCGAATGATGATGGCATTCAGGAAAAGCCCTATCACATTTTCAAAAGCCTGTTGGGTTCTTCCCGCAATGGGAATACCCACGGAAATATCGTCTGACTTGGTATACTTACTTAGCAACAATTGATAGGCCGCCATAAAGAACATGAACGGTGTTAGCCCATGTTGCTGGCAGAATGCATCAACTTTTTTAGTGAGCTTCTTATCTAAAGCGAAATGAACACTTGCCCCTTGTGAAGAAGGTTTTAGTGGGCGTGCCCTATCGTAAGGGAAAGGCAATAAACCTTTCGCTTCATGCAATCTTTCTTTCCAGTAAGCAACATGCTTTTCCCTGCTCGCTTTCTGTTCATCGCTATTTTGCCAGTAAACATAATCGGAAAAATTAAAGGGTAAAGGTTCTATGGCTTTTTCCTGCTTATTGAGCAGTGAAATATAAAAGAAAGAGATTTCTTTGATGATGATGTCTATCGACCATGCATCACAGATAATATGGTGAATGCAATTAAG
>JBECKS010000079.1:0-59187 GCA_040235395.1 Pseudomonadales bacterium
CGTTCCAAGACTTGCCTTGATTTCACCAGCATTACGTTTTTCTTCAAGCGCCTTATTCACTTCATCCCTGACGTCAAAAAGCACCGTCCAGAAATTCTCAGGCAAGCCATCCTGACTGTTTGAGTTAACCACTTTATCCAATGCATACCATTCTTCCAGAAAAACACTGGCAGACTGTTCACCCGGAACAAATGACCAGATTTCATCAGCTGTAAAACTAAGCACTGGCGCCATCCAACACGTCAGCGCTTGCAAGATGTGATACATGGCAGTTTGCGTTGAACGTCGTGCCGCACTTTCCTTTTGACAGGTGTACTGACGATCCTTGATAACATCGAGATAAAAAGAGCTTAGTTCGATGTTGCAGAAGTTATGTAATTTCTGATAAACACCATGAAAGTAGTAAGCATTGTAGTCTTCAATGATTTCCTTCTGAACTTCCAGCGCTTTACGAATCACCCATTGATCAATGCTCACAAGTTCGTCATAAGCAAGCTGATCGGTTTCTGGATTAAATCCATCCAGATTTGATAAAAGAAAGCGCGCAGTATTACGAATACGTCGATAGGAATCAGCAACGCGTTTAAAAATTTCATCGGAAACTGCCATCTCTTTTGTATAGTCTGTTGCTGAAACCCAAAGTCTGATGATGTCAGCACCATAATTTTTTGTGACATCTTGAGGTGATACCACATTGCCTAATGACTTAGACATTTTTCTGCCATTGGCATCCACCGTAAAACTGTAAGTCAGTACAGTTTTGTAAGGCGCTTTGCCTTTGATAGCGAGACTTGTGAGAAGCGAAGACTGGAACCAGCCTCGATGTTGATCAGACCCTTCCAGATACAAATCTGCTGGAGAACCTAAAGCTTCAAGTTGATCGAGCACTGCAAAATGTGTAACACCAGAATCAAACCAGACATCGAGCGTGTCAGTGACTTTTTCATAATCCTTGGCTTCAGCACCAATGAGTTCCTGCAAATCCAGATCAAACCAGGCATCTATACCTTTCTGTTCAATCATTAATGCAACTTTTTCCATTAAGACTTCTGTTTCAGGGTGTAACTCCTGCGTTTCCTTATGAATACAAAGTGCAATGGGCACACCCCAGGTACGTTGCCGTGAGATACACCAGTCCGGACGTTCAGAAACCATGCTTTCAATTCGCGCCTTACCCCAATTAGGCAACCACTCAACCCCCTGAATGGCGTCCACAGCCATCTCACCCAAATGGTTTTGGGTCATGCTGATAAACCACTGAGGTGTTGCCCGAAAAATAATGGGTGTTTTATGTCGCCAGCAATGGGGGTAACTGTGAGTAATTTGTTCATGTGCAACCAATGCTTTCCTTTCTTTAAGCAAATCAATAATAAAATCATTGGCTTTATTAACATGCATACCCGCAACAAGTTCGGTGCCGTCAAGAAAAACGCCATTGCCACCCACAGGGTTATACACCTCAAGACCATAGGTTTTTCCAACCACAAAGTCTTCCTGACCATGGCCTGGCGCTGTATGTACTGCACCCGTACCCGCATCGGTAGTGACATGCTCTCCCAAAATAACAGGAACCTGTCGACTATAGAATGGATGCTGTAACAACAACCTCTCAAGTTTTTTCCCTTTTACAGTAGCAAGCTCTTTTTCTTCAATCGCATATCGTTTGATGCAACTTTCTTTTAATTCTGAAGCAATAAGAAAAAGTTTGTTTTCATATTGTAGTAAAGAATAATCAAGCTCCGGGTGCAGACTCACTGCCATATTGGCTGGAAGTGTCCAGGGCGTTGTTGTCCAGATTACAACTGAAACGCTATCGTATTGATCTGCAAGTTCAGGCTTTCCAATTACTTCCAGCGCCGCTTTTTTATCAACAAAATCAAATGCCACATCAATGGCATGAGATTTTTTATTTTCATACTCAACTTCTGCTTCAGCCAAAGCAGAGCCGCAATCGGTACACCAATGAACCGGTTTGGCACCTTTTTGCAAATGGCCGTTTTTAGTAATACGCGCTAAAGCCCTGACAATGTCAGCTTCAAATTTGTAATTCATGGTCAGGTAGGGATTTTCCCAATCACCCAAAACACCTAAACGCATGAAATCTTTCTTCTGCCCATCAATCTGTTTCTGTGCGTACTTTCTGCATTCTTTTCTAAACGTCGCTGCGTCTACTTTCTGACCAACCTTTCCAACTTTCTTCTCAACTTTTAATTCAATGGGAAGACCATGGCAATCCCAACCAGGCACATAAGGAGAATCAAAACCACTCAGGGTTTTTGCTTTTACAATAATATCTTTGAGGATTTTATTAACGGAATGACCAATGTGAATATCACCATTTGCATAAGGAGGACCATCATGCAAAACAAATTTTTCACGACCCTTACGTAAATCCCTCAATTGCTGATAAAGATCAATTTCCTGCCAACGCTTGAGAAACTCTGGCTCTCTGTTGGCAAGATTTGCCTTCATAGGAAAATCTGTTTTAGGTAGATTAAGGCTAGCTTTATAGTCGGTCATAACAGTTCTGTTTTTAATAATACGGATTCAGTTTTTTAGCGTTGTTTGAAAAATGTTTTGGCAACCTCGATATCTTCCAGAATTTTGTTTTTCATGGTTTCAATATCTGGAAATTTTTCTTCGTCACGAATTTTCATCAAAGGACGAACATGAACGGTCTTTCTATAAATCATTCGATTGAAATCAAAGATATTCACTTCTAGCAAAACGCCCTTGCCGTTTACGGTTGGGCGTGTTCCCAGATTCGACACGCCTTGATAACGAATTGGCTGCCCTTTAGCATCACTCTCATCTTCAATGACTACTTCCACAGCAAACACACCCTTGATGGGAGTCTGTTTTCTTGAAATAGGAAGGTTTATGGTGGGAACGCCGAGTTTTCGGCCCAGCTGTTGACCGTAACAAACCTTGCCGCTGAATTCAAAAGGTCTCCCAAGAAACGCTGCTGCTTTTTCAAAATCAGAATCAGCTAAGGCCTGCCTAACTAGCGTACTACTAACACGCTCACCTTTAACAATCATGCTTTCGCTATCCTGAACATCAAAACCAACGGATTTTCCCCATTGCTCCAGAAATTCATAATTACCCGTTCTTTCCCTTCCAAAAGCGAAATCATCGCCAACTACCAGATATTTCACATTCAGACGTTCAGTAATGACCAACCTGGCAAAGTCTTCAGCGGATAACTGCGCCAGTTTTTTATTGAAAGGAAGACAAAGGAGGTAATCCACCCCCAGACCTTCAAGATAAAGATATTTTTCCCGAAAGCGCATGATGCGAGCAGGTGCTTTATCGGGCGCAAAGAATTCCTTGGGTTGAGGTTCAAACAGAATAACAACCGATGGAAGCTTCAGGTCTTTTGCCTTATTCACCACATGGGCGACAATGGACTGATGTCCCCTGTGTACACCATCGAAATTTCCAATAGTTGCAACACTTCCCTGAGTAAAAATTAACTCAGCAGGACCTTTCCTGATTCCGCGCAATAGCTTCATGGATCGTTTTCGAATTAACCTAAAATATCATGGATATGTTCATGGATTCTGAGAAGCCCGAGTGCCACAGGCATAAAAGATAGCCATGGGATATGAGCCAGGAATTCCACCTTCTTCCCAAGCCCTTGATAGAGCTGCGATTATAGAGAAAAGGGCTAGATACAGCTAGGCAAAGCAGCTTATTGCCAAGGCTTTCAAGAGGTGTCCAACCAGTCTTGTGAAAAGCCTCCTAAACAGCTGCATCATTGACAAAAGTAGGCTTCTTCGGCATAGTTCCGCGCCTCAGATTGCCACCCAAGCACCCTGTGTTTTCAAGGCAACTCTCAAATTCAAGAAACATTCAGTACAGATAACTAGCAAGAAGGTATAAGACATTGGCTAACACAGCACAAGCTCGTAAACGCGCAAAACAGGCAGACAAACATCGTCGACATAATGCAAGTCAACGTTCCGCCGTTAGAACCAGCATCAAAAAAGTGGTTGCAGCAATCGCCTCAAAAGATAAAGAAGCTGCTCAAGCGGCATACACTTCAGCGGTTCCTATGATTGATAAGATGGCAAACAAAGGCATCATTCACAAAAACAAAGCTGCCAGACATAAAAGTCGTCTTAGCGCTCAAATAAAAGCACTTTAAATCCCGCTTTAATAAAAAAAAGGCTTCGTAGGTTCAGAGCTTACGAAGCCTTTTTTATGCCTAGACGTTTTTAATTCGCTTAACTTTCAAGCTAACTACAACCAGTTCAACTAACAAAGCACCAGATTATCCCTGTTAATCAACTCAGGCTCATCGATATAACCTAATATGGATTCGATAGCATCACTAGCTTTCCCGGCAATCCTGGCAGCTTCTTCCGAATTGTAATTAACCAAGCCTCTGGCAATTACCTGACCTTTTGTATCCACACAGGCCACCATCTCACCTCTAACAAACTTGCCTTTAACCTGAGTCACGCCAACAGGAAGCAAACTACTATTTCTTTCTCTTAATACCTTGACGGCCCCATCATCAAGCACAAGCTGGCCCGCCATATTCAGATGACTGGCGATCCATTGCTTTCTTGCAGACTCAGGGTCCTTGTCTGCTAGCAATAACGTGCCTAGAACTTCCCCACTTGCAAGACGTTTCAGGATATTTGCTTCTGCACCATTGGCGATAATCGTACTGGCACCAGAACGTGCGGCCAATGAAGCAGACTGTACCTTGGTAATCATTCCACCACGGCCAAGCCCATCCTTACTGCCACTTGCCATTTCCATTAAACGAGGGTCATTCGCAGAAAGATTATCAAGCATCGATGCATCTGGATTTTCCCTTGGATCACTTTCATACATGCCTTGTTGATTGGTGAGTAATACCATCACCTCCGCCTGAATAAGGTTGGTTACCAAGGCTGCAAGGTTATCGTTATCACCAAAACGGATTTCATCAGTCACAACCGTATCGTTTTCATTAATCAGGGGCACTACCCCCATTTCAATCAAGGCAAGCAAAGTGCTTCTGGCATTGAGGTAGCGCTTTCTATTTGATAAATCATCATGTGTCAGCAGAATTTGTGCAGTATGTTTTCCCTGTTTTTTAAAACAGGCTTCGTAAACCTGCACCAGGCTCATCTGGCCAACAGCAGCAGCTGCCTGCAACTCGTGAATCTTTTCTGGTCGACCTTTCAGTCCAAGTTTACTCACTCCAGCAGCAACCGCGCCTGAAGATACCAGCACGACCTCCTTGCCCATCGACATGAGTGCAACAATATCTTCAGACAATTTTGAAATCACCTGCTCATCAAGGCCCTGACCATTATTCGTTAAAAGCGCACTGCCGATTTTAACGACCCAACGCTTTCTGCTAGCAAGTAACTGTCGTGCCTGTTCACTTTTCATTTTATTTATTCCTGATAAAACACGTCGATATCGTAATCGTCATCATCAAAGTCATCTGATTCCCGCTCTGCACGTTTTTTCTCACGATAGATTTCTTTCAGCTCCTGTACTTTCATGCGCGCTTCTTCTTCGAGAGTAGCCAGTAAATTAGCGCGTTCAGTGGCGTAAGCCTCATCAGTTTTCTCTTTTTCTGACAACTCTTCCAGATAACGCATAATGGCTTGAACCAACGCATCTGTTCCCTGTCGATTCAGAGCAGAGATTTCAAATACTGGGCCTTTCCATTTGAGTTTCTTAACAACAGCTTTCCTGACAGCCTGAACTTCCTCTGGTGGAAGCAAGTCAATTTTATTCAACACAAGCCATCTTGGCTGACTCGCCAAGGTATGACTAAATGTTTCCAGTTCATTCACAATGGATAAAGCCTGCTCTGCTGGATCTCCCTGATCAACTGGTAACACATCAACCAGGTGCAATAACAGACGCGTTCTAACCAGATGCTTGAGAAAACGAATACCCAGACCCACACCATCAGCAGCCCCTTCAACAAGACCTGGTATGTCTGCCATCACAAAACTCTGGAACTCCCCTACCTTCACAACACCAAGATTAGGTAACAGCGTAGTAAAAGGATAATCCGCCACTTTGGGACGCGCTGCAGAAACCGCTCTTATCAAGGATGATTTGCCAGCATTAGGAAGTCCAAGAAGACCCACATCGGCTAACACTTTTAACTCAAGTTTTAATTCACGTGTTTCACCGTCTTTTCCAGGAATGGTTTTTCTCGGTGACCTATTGGTACTGGATTTAAAGTGGGCATTACCCAATCCACCCTTGCCACCTCGAGCTACCAGAAGCCTCATTCCAGCTTTATCCATATCACCTAGCACTTCGTTTGTACTGGCATCAATAACCGTTGTACCTACCGGAACCTGAAGAATGACATCATCTGCTTTAGCGCCAGAACAATTCCGTCCTCGACCACCTTCACCACGCTTCGCTCTATGATGTCGGGTATAACGATAATCAACTAGCGTATTCAGGGCATCATTTGCTTCCAGATAAACACTGCCGCCGTCGCCACCATCGCCACCGTCAGGCCCACCATCAGGCATGAATTTCAGACGTAGAAAACTTAAGGCACCGTTTCCACCAGCACCCGCTTCTACTTTGATAATGGCTTCATCAACAAATTTCATGACGCTTAATTCAGATTTTCTCGTAGGACAAAAACAAAAAACCCCGTGAAAACGGGGTTTTTTTCATGATTCTATTAACAGACAACAATCAGGCAACCGGTTCCACGCTAACGTATTTTCGCTTGCTCGGGCCTTTTTCTGCAAATGTCACTTTCCCACCTGCTTTTGCAAAAAGTGTGTGGTCTCTACCAATGCCAACGTTTGTGCCTGCATGAAACTTGGTGCCACGCTGTCTAACCAGAATATTGCCAGGTACAACAATCTCGCCACCGAATTTTTTTACGCCCAATCGTTTGGAAATGGAATCGCGACCGTTACTGGTACTACCACCTGCCTTCTTGTGAGCCATTGTTCTTTCCTCTCTAAATCTCTACAACTGATTCTATAAGTTAACTTAGGCGCTAATGCCCGTAATTTTTACTTCAGTAAACCACTGACGGTGTCCCATCTGCTTACGATGATGCTTACGTCGACGAAACTTAACAATCTTAACCTTGGCAGCGCGACCGTGGTTCAATACCTCAGCACTGACCTTACCCCCATCAACATAAGGAGCACCAATTTTTACATCCTTATCAGTCTTAACCAGAAGTACCTTGTCAAAATCCAGTTTTGCGCCTGCTTCTGATTCAATTAATTCTAAACGGATGACATCACCTTCAGCTACTCGATGCTGCTTGCCACCACTTTCAAATACCGCGTACATAGTTTACTCCACTCTCAGTAATCAGCTATTTATGATATTACTTGGGGTCTCTTGAGCTGGCTTTCGACTCGATTTCGACTTGAATCAATAAGCCCATTCAAATGGCTCAGGAGGAAAATAAAATCAGGGACAGGAATCTGACCCAACCCTGTTCAGGGTGGCGTATTCTACGGGATGGCTTATCCTGTCGCAAGCGAATTCAGGGCTCTTTCTTGACTCTTTGCCATGCCCTCACTAGCATTCGGGCACTTCCAGAAATCAGGGTTTGAGCTTGGTTTCAAGGCCATTCATTTTTTCAGGAGCACTCACTTGCCTTCTTCTCCCAAGACCGACTTCCAAGGAATCAGCGCCGTTGTTCAGGATGAATTCAAGGCAGTCGACAGGCTAATCTATGAAGAACTCGGCTCCAATGTACCCTTTATCCAGGAAGTTGGTCACTACATCACCAAGAGTGGTGGTAAACGTTTACGACCCTTAGTTACCTTACTAAGTGCGCTCGCTTGTGGATACCAGGGAAAAGACCATATCAAGGTAGCAGCCATTACCGAGCTACTACATACCGCAACCCTTCTTCATGATGATGTGGTGGATGAGTCTGACCTTAGACGCGGGAAGGCCACCGTCAATTCCAGATGGAACAATGCAGCTGCCATTCTAGTTGGTGATTTTCTGGTTTCACGCTCCTTTCAGATGATTGTTGAAGTCGGCAATATTTCACTCATGAAAATTCTTGCTGATGCAGCAAACTTCATTACCGAAGGCGAAGTGTTGCAGATGGTTAATGCGAGAAACCCAGACACTACTGAAGAAAGCTATCTCGAAGTCATTCGTTATAAAACCGGAAAAATGTTTGAAGTTGCTGCTCAGGCAGGTCCTGTGCTAGCTGGCTCGAACAAAGACATAGAAAATGCCATGGTGCTTTATGCCCATCATCTAGGTGGTGCCTTCCAGTTAATTGATGATTACCTGGACTATTCCAGTGATGCACGCACCTTAGGAAAAAATGTGGGTGATGATCTCGCCGAAGGCAAACCTACCTTGCCTCTTATTTTCGCAATTAAGAATGGTAACGAAAAGGAAAGCGCACTTTTGAAAGACTGTATACGAAATGGCAGTCTGGATAAACTTGATCAGGTGCTGGAAATCATAGAAAAAACAGGAGCCATGAACTACACCAGAGACATGGCCCTACGTGAAGCTGAACTTGCCATCGAAAAATGCGCAATTCTTGAATCTTCTGAATACAAAAAATCCCTTGAACTACTCGCAAAATTTTCTATTGAACGTAGTTTCTAGAGAATTGTCAGATTAAAGCTTCAACTCTTTAATCAACTTAATCACATCATCATGATGGGTTTTGGTATTCACTTTTGCCATCACATGTTTAATGCGTCCATCTTTCCCGATAATGAACGTGGTGCGCAAGATACCCATAAACTCCTTGCCCATGAATTTCTTTAAATCCCATACACCATACTTTTCTGCAATTTTGTGATCTTCATCTGACAGCAATGTAAAGTTCAACTCATCACGTTGGCAGAATTTATCCAACCTTTTTACAGCATCCGGGCTAATGGCGAGCACTTCTGTTTTCAGTTTTGAAAATTCCTTTTTCGTATCACGAATACCCTGTGCCTGAACCGTACAACCTGGCGTCATGGCTTTTGGATAAAAATACAGCACAACATTTTTCTTACCCTTGAAATCCTTAAGACTGACTTTGTTTCCATTTTGGTCCAACAAGGTAAATGCAGGTGCAAGATTCCCGACTTTTGCTAAAGCCATATTAATTCTCCTTTAGGGTTAATTCAGTGTAAGGATTTTTATTTTAGTAAAGCGCGCAGATTGTCTATGTAAGGCTGGCACTCTTTTGCCTGAGCAATAAGTACTTGTTCCTCAAGAATCGCATTCAGAATTTCAACCGTCGTCAATGGATTAGCCAACACAACACGAAAAACTGCAATGGAATCCTGCCCATATTTCTTTACTGAAATTTTCGTCCGTGAAACAAAAGATTTTCCACTCGCTCGCTGCGCCTTCTGTAAATATTTCGTCAGAGCATTAAGCTCAGCATTCAGCCCACTGACTTTTTCTGTGTCGCCTTTCTGCAAGGCATCGGTGAGCCCATCACGAACAAAATCTGGCACATACCGATAAGTAAGAATATTCAACTGCGGCTCGGTTATTAACTCAAAAGCAGGATGTTCGCTTATCATGCCCGCAAAAGCTTTGGCTTTTTCAATTCCCTGATCAATCAGTAATTCATAACCTTTTCGACCAATGATTTTTAAACCCGAATGAACCAACATAGCCATACCACTTCGAGAACCCTCCAGAGTATGGCTACCTAAATCCTTAGAACCTTTACGAATGATATATTCAGCATGATGTTCAATTTTGGAAACTGAAGCAGGATCCTTAAATACAACCATACCTGCACCCATAGGCACATAAAGTTGTTTGTGTGCATCAATGGTGACAGAGTCTGCTCGACCAATACCATCAAGAAGGTGTCGGTATTTATCTGAAAAAAGTGTAGGACCACCCCACGCTGCGTCTACATGAAAATGCGCCTGATATTTTTCTGCAATATCTGCCAACGCATTTAAAGGATCAACACTCCCTGTTTCTGAAGAACCTGCCACACCAATAATGGAAACAATTTTTATTTTTTCTTTCTGAAGACGCTCACATTCCTGAACAAGAATATCCAGATCCAGTTGTCCATTTTCTGTCGTCGGAATGGAAATAATTGCATCACGACCAAAACCTAGTACGCTAGCTGCCTTAGCCAACGAATAATGCCCCCTTCTTGAAACCAGCATGGCCGCGCCTTCATAGCCATAATGTTTCAGGCTTCTGAAAACACCTTCATTTTCAATTCCCTTGAAGTTACCCTCAGGCGCAAACTGACTGTTTCTTGCAACCCACATCGCTGTCAGGTTTGCAAGCGTTCCCCCAGAACAGAAAGCACCCAACGAGTGATTACTACTATGCATGTACTGGTTGTAAAAAGGCTCGTCCATTTGATAAACAAGACTGTGAACCATGCCAAGCACCTGGCGTTCCATTGGTGTAAAGGCTTTTGATGTTTCAATCTTCACCAGATTCTGATTCAGCGCCATCATGATTTTGGAAAGTGGCAACATGAAATAAGGCAAGGCCGAGGTCATGTGACCAATAAAGCTTGGTGAGGAAGTATGAACAGATTGCGCAACCAGTTTTTCCATCAGGAATTCAGTCTGTTCAGAAACAAACATTGGTTCTTCAGGAATCCTTGCTTCACTGAAATCCTTTTCCAGCTCACTCAAGTCCTTTTCAATGGCAACAATATTTGCCTGTAGGAAACCTGTAAGGTTTTCAGAAATATCCTGCTCTATCTTTCCTAATGTGGAATCAGGTGCTTCAGGAATGGTGAAAATCTTGTCAAGGTAATCCTGACCAGCACGAGCATGTTTTCTCTGATCATTCATTAAATTTCTCAGCTCACTGAATTGCCGTTAATAAAGACGCTAGAAGTAATGGTAATCAGGTTTAACTTCAGCGACCAAAGCCCAGAACGGGCGGGTATCATAGCGAGATATACCTAGTTTTCCAACCACGACCAAAATAAGCACAGGCTTGCCAACAAGCTCAGGAATGACTTTCCTTATCCTTATGCATCGATAACCAGTCATTAACTACCTTGCTCGTAAAGGGCTCTGGTTTACCTAGAAAATACCCCTGTGCCACATCACAAGAGAAGTCCCTTAGAAGATTTAATACCTCCAGTGTTTCTACACCTTCAGCGACCACGTTAAGCCCAAGGTCATGGCACATGGCTATCGTGGTTTTGACGATAACCTGGTCATCCTGACTATCCGCAAGTCCTTTCACAAAAGAACGGTCAATCTTGACCTCACTAATAGGA
Organism: Pseudomonadales bacterium; assembly: GCA_040235395.1. Taxonomy (GTDB): domain Bacteria; phylum Pseudomonadota; class Gammaproteobacteria; order Pseudomonadales; family JBECKS01; genus JBECKS01. Next base: position 11,210 of record JBECKS010000079.1, read on the forward strand.
AGCTGCTTGAGATAACCTAAAGAAGCGTAGCCACTTCCATAATCATCAATTGAAATCCTGCAACCTAAACGCCTTAATTGAAGCAAGCGATTCAATGCAACATCTTCATTTTCAATCATGCTGCTTTCAGTAATTTCAAACTTCACTTGCTCAGGACTTATGGAAAACTCCTGCAGCTGATTGCGGATGAAATGCACAAGATCATCTTCCCTTAAATTTGATACAGACAGATTGATGGAGACATGTGCTTCAGGAAGCTGTTTATGCAATTCAGACAAACGCAGAAGTGATTGTCGTATTACCCATCGGGTTAAGGGTCTGATGACACCACATGATTCTGCCAAGGGAATAAAGCTACTGGGACTAACAAAACGACCTTTCTGGTCTTTCCACCTAAGCAAGGCCTCAAAACCTACCAGCTTCATTTCGTCTACTGTCATTTGTGGCTGACAATAAAGATCCAGACTTTCGTTAGCAACCGCTGTGCGCAAATGCCCCATCAAGGAAAGTTTTTCTTCACTATAAGGATCTATTAATGGCGAGTAGACACCAATCTGTCTTTCCATTTTTGCTGCTGCTGCAAGCCCGACCTGCGCTTCATGCACAATCCTTGAAGAATTTTTCATTTCTGTGAATTGACAAAAACTTAATCCCAATAACATTTCCAAATCAATGATGATGTCATGGAACTCAATCGTTCCCGAGACTTCATCCTTAATTTGGGAAGCGATTTCCATTAAGGTTTCCTGTTGATAATCAGAAAGAATGACGGCAAAGGTCAAACTATCAACAACAGCAACACGACTTGGAAGACCTTCGCCATTCTGACCAACAAACAAGGTTCTAAATTTTTCACCACCTACCACTGAATCAATTTTAAGACCAATCAGTTTTAATAATTCATCTCCATTTTCATGGCCCAGGGTATTATTAATTTGTTTAAAACCTCTCACCTTCATTAACACTAGGGAGAAATCATTTCGCTCACTTCCATAGTAAGCAAGTTGCTGTTGCAGCTGAGCGCGGTTTGGCATACCTGTTCGCGTATCAACGGTAGCAAGTATTCTGGCTCGATTCTCCATTTCATGTTTTTCCATCTCCAGTTTTTCCTTAACACGCCTTTCATGATTAAAGCGGTCAGCCAAACCAAGTGAAAGCAAAACGATTTCAATCGCTGAACCTGTTTTCATGCTATAAACAAGCACCAACATGTTTGTAAACACACCCATTAAATGAATCAGATAGGTAGCAGTTCCGGCGAGCAGGAATAACCAGGCAACAATAAAGAATCTTGCGCCAGGCTGACCCAGTTTCAGGGCATAGAAACCAACAACAGTTAATAAAAAAGTGACCCAAAGCGATGCATAGGCAGATAAGCTAATTGCCTGTCCATTTGTAAGCAGGTTAAGTAATACGGATATAACCAACACAACCACGGTTAGCATCATAATATGATGAAACTTCGGTTGGTTTTCTTTCACATGGAGAAAACTATTGGTAAAAAGAATTGCCATAATCCCTGAGAGACCAGGCAGAATCATTAAGTCATAACCACGGAATACCGTGGAATCTCCCCACACCCATAAACCAATCAAGCCATCCAGGGTTGATTGCAGCAGGCTATAGGAAACGATAAAAAGAATGTAGAAAAGATAAGCGTGTTCTCGTGTAGAAACATAAATGAACAGATTATAAAAGAACATCGCCAGCAGAACGCCGATGTAAATTCCCATAAAAATCACGTCAACGTAATTTTGCTGCTCAAAATCTTTTTCCTGCCATACTTCAAGAGGAAAAACTAGCGAAGTATTGCTTTTGGCTCGAAGGAGATAATTATTTCCGAGTGAAGGATCCACCTTGAAAATATAGTTATGATGTCTGACATCCCGGGTACTCACTTCCTTCCGATAACCCGACTCCTTTCGAGTTATATTTCCTTTTTTATCCTGAATATACAGGCTTACCTCATCCAGTGTCGCAGCATTCATCACCAGAATCAGTTCATCTGACAAACTTGAATGATTAGTATCAAACTCAAAATGCAGCCAGTAAGCTGACGATGTAAAACCGAAATTGCCAAAAGGGGTTTCTGATTTTAAAAATTCCTTTTCAAACATCCCATCAAATACATCTTCCGCTTTCCAGTTAGCATGAGGATCTTCTGCAAAAGATGCGTACTGAGGGATTTGTATGGCTGTCCCCTCAAAGGAAACAGGTTGACCATTAATAATAAGAAAATCTTCAAGCTCCTCTGAAATGCCGAAGCTGGAAAAGAAGAAGGCTACTGCAAACACAGCCAGCCGAATAAGAACATCTTGAAGGTGCTTTACTGGTTTCAAATCAAACTGCCTCACCATTCATTAATTCAATTCACCAATTCATTACAACCTTCTCAAATCGATGAACCTAGTGCCAGAACGATCGTTCCTGATCTGATTAACCCTACTATTTTTTAGTTATCTTTTTCTTGAACTGGAAAAAAAAGGGAACCGAGGTTCCCTTTTCCAGAAATCTTTATTAATTAGGTGCCAGGGAACTTATCCAGTCTGCCCTGTATGAAAGCATCCGTATCCTGAGCAGTTATCTCAGGTATTTCTTCATGCGGGTAGTGACCAACACTTGGATAACGAACAAATTCAGCATCCGGAATATCCTCTAACCAGAGATCCAGATAATCGATAGGCGTCCATCGATCCTGTTCTCCCCACATAATGAAAGTAGGTACACTGATATCCTTGATACCAATACCTAAATGTTCATTCTTGGAGTGTTCTTTTAATACCTTGAAGAATTTAGCAGCGCTAGTTCTATTGCCTTCTCGTAACAACAGCTCGTGGTAGCGATTAACAATATCCTTGGTTAAACGGGAATTACTGCCAAAGCCCTGCTTAAGTGTCTCAGCTACCACTGGTTTAGGAATAGTGTAGCTACTCACTGTCTCAGCACCTGGTACTGTGAATAATTCAACAATTCCTGGTAGTTTCTGGGTATAGCCAACCGGTGCAATCAATATAAGTCTGCTAACATTATCCGGGTTATCCAGAGCATAGTTCCAGGCAGTAAAACCACCGTATGAGGCACCTACCAGATTAACGTTGGTCAAACCCAACTCATCAATAAAACGCGTCAGGAAGTTCACAGTAGCCGACCGACTGAAATCATTAATGCTAGCAGGACCAGTTAAACCAAAACCGGGCAAGTCCATTCTTACGATTCGATAATGATCACCAATTTCATCAACCCACTTATCCCAGCTTGCTAATGAACCCGCCTCATTATGAATCAACAACAGGGTTGGCCCATCGCCTTCGTCACGATAATGAACACGTAATCCATCAATATCGATATAACGTGAATTATCATTCTGGTATTTGGACTCAAGCGTCTGGACAGCAATATCCTCCAGACCCAAATAGGTACAGGTGGTTAAACCTAGCGCAAGAAGAACTAGCAATCCTTTTGCAGAAATCGATGTCATAAACGGTTTTAACATGTCCAAGACTCCATCAAACTTTTAATTTTATGCACTGTTATTTTGTGTACTGAATTCAGGAAGCTGAGACTTCTTGCCCCATTCCGGTCTTTCTGGAAGGAACCTCTCATGCTTCTTTGTGATTTTTTTATTATTTTTTGTTTTATTCTTCTTATCGCAAACCATGATGGTGTGCGCTTAAAGAAAACCACCTGAGGCGATATAAGCCTTTGATTCATCAGGAGGTGGAAACTCGCACATTACCAGACTTTTAAAGTACGGGGTAGTTTATCCTAGCCCTGAGCAAGGCATTTAAACACTACGGCTCAAGCTTGATATGACTGATGTCTACCTTTGGCTCAGGGGTGTCAGGCTTCTCTTCACCAACATCAGATCCAACGGGCGCAACCGTGATTGAGGAAACATCTGGCGGAGGTGGAGCATCACTCTCAACATGATCAGACATATCTGCGCCTACTGGCGCCATATCCATCCCTTCCAATGAAGGCATCTCGAAATGCTCATCCCTTTTTATCTCCCCCATATCAGCACCGACAGGGGAAAGGTCGGCATGTAAATCAGGAATATCAGCAGGGGCCTGTTCAACTGGATTCTCCACCATGTCAGCACCTACATCAGCCATTGAAATTGAGCTGATATCAGGAATCTCAATTCCCTCCACTTCAGCAGGTTCCACCAGAATCGAGCCTGCAGGCGCAATACCCCAATCACCTTCAGGCGCTTTCTCTGTCTGAGATTCTGCCGAAGACTGACTCTTGGCTGGCGCTGGTGAAGGACTGGGGGTAGCTGGCTTCGCTGTGTTAGCAGTTTGAGCTGTTGCTGTAATAGGCTCGCTAGCATCCAGGGCATAACAGACAGCACCCGCCTTTTTCATCAGCGCGCGATATTTCATCGCTCCGGCCTTATCAACATCCTTCTTGATGGCAATCGGCTCTCCAGAAAAGAGCCTGGCAAGCACTTTTTCGTTCGCCTTGAAAAGCTGTGCGACATTAGCTTTCACGGTTGCCTCATTCGCACCCGGAACAATCTCACCTTTGAAAATAATGTTGAATTTTTTTTCTGACATGGACTCCCCAAAATCAACCACTTGCAGTCAACACAAGCATAGAGAAAGACTACCAAACTTCAGGTTTACTATACAAAGTGTTTGGCAAAATTCAGCTTATCAGATTTAATGATTTAGTCCCTAAGGTTTGAATCATTTCAGCCATGTCAAGATAACTGGTGTGAATGAACTTATGCTAGGGCAGGCTGTCTCATGAGCAGTTACATCAGAAGCTTCTCACTTTGCGATACGTGAAGGACTTTTGAAGGAACTGCAATAAACAATCACATAAATCCCAACTGGTTATTACCAGTATTCAGGAGAAAATCATGGCTAAGAAAAACATCTTTAACCCCGTTAGCGTAAGTGTTGGCGCAGCAGTAATGGCTTCTGCATTAACAATGAGCACTCTTCAGGCTTCCGAAAATCCTTTTGCAGCCAATGAACTGCACAGTGGGTTTATGGTTGCCGAGAAAGGCAAGGAAGGCGCATGCGGTGCAAGCAATGAGAAAGGCAAAGAAGGCATGTGTGGCGAAGATAAAAGCATGCAAGAAGGCAAGTGCGGTGAAGGCAAATGTGGCGAAGGCAAATGCGGCGCAGAGAAAAAGGAAAAGTCCAAAGAAGGTAAGTGTGGCGAAAAATCAGACTCTTAATGTCTGATTTTCACTACTAACTGAAGGAGCAACGAAAGCATCATGTCAGCCCAGGCGAAACGCGATGAACAAGCTGCTCCTTCCACTTACCCTGTAAAAGGAACGGGTTTAGGACTTCGCAGGGAAATGCTAGACGAAGTCCTGAACACCCCTCCCCCTCAAATCGCTTTCTATGAAGTAGCCCCGGAAAACTGGATGAAGCTTGGTGGAAAATACGCCCGCCAGTTCAAAACCATTACCGAACAACATGACTTCGTCACCCACGGATTATCGCTCTCCTTAGGTGGTACAACCGATATCGATATAGATTTTGTAAAGGAAGTGAAAGGCTTCCTCAAGGAACATAAAATCAAGATGTACACCGAGCATCTTTCTTATTGTAGCGACCACGGCCATCTGTACGACTTGATGCCAATTCCCTTCACCGATGAAGCCATCACCTATGTCGCCAAACGCATTCAACAGGTTCAGGACATTCTTGAACAGAAAATCGCCATCGAAAATGTTTCTTACTACGCCGCACCCGGAAAGCAGATGGAAGAAATTGATTTTCTTTGCTCCGTCCTTGAAGAAGCAGACTGCAAACTCCTGCTCGACGTTAACAACATCTACGTTAACAGTATCAACCATCGCTATGATGCAGAAACATTCCTGAACAGGATTCCTGGCGAAAGAATTGCCTACCTGCATGTTGCCGGTCATTTTCAGGAAGCCGAGGATTTACTCGTCGACACCCACGGCTCTGATGTCAACGACCCTGTTTGGCAACTTCTTAAAAGCACCTATGAACGCTTTGGGCAAATTCCAACCTTGCTGGAACGGGATTTCAATATTCCACCCATGAAAGAACTTCTTAAAGAAGCAGATTACATTGCTTCACTTCAAAAACAGGGCTTACGAAAATCCGCATGAGCCAGCATTTTCAAGACATTCAGAAAGCTTTCGCGGCACATATCCGTAATCCGGAAAAAAACCCCATGGTTTCAGGAGTAGAAGCGCGTCGCGCACTTATCTATAGCGATCTTTTCTACAACAATGTAGAAAGTTTTATCGCACGCGCATTCCCGGTATTAAAAAAAATCATCGGCAAAGAGAAATGGCATGCAATGATTCGCGAATTCATGGAAACCCATGCATGTAAAAGCCCTTATTTTCTCGATATAGCAAAGGAGTTTCTTGAATATCTGCGAGAAGAACGTAAGCTCGAAAAAGACCCGCCTTTTATTCTGGAGCTTGCCCACTACGAATGGATAGAACTGGCTCTGGAAATCAGTCAGGAAGAAATTCCAACAACGGGGTTCAACGCCACAGGAAATTTACTCAAAAGCCAGATACTGATTTCTCCTCTGGCCTGGCTACTTCACTATCATTGGCCAGTTCACAAAATTTCACCGACATTTCAGCCAAATAAAAGTGAACAGGATTTTTTTCTTATCATCTACCGCAATAAGGATGATCACATCCGCTTTATGGAAGTCAATGCCGTGAGTGCTCGCCTGTTAAGCATCATTCAGGAAAATGAAAAACTAACTGGTACAGAAGCAATCGAATTACTTGCTGAGGAGCTGAACCAACATCAACACTTTCCTGTCGAGCAACTCCGTCATCACGGACAGGAAATACTGAACCAACTCAGAGATCAGGGCATTATTCTTGGCAGCAGAATAAGCCCCATCTAGCTTTAAAAAGGCAAATAAACAATGAACAAACTCCTAAGCCTCGCTAATCGTTTTCAATCCATTCTTGAACGCAGCAAAAAAGCAGATTTCATTGTACTGCTCATGATTCGCCTTTACCTGGCACCCATTATGATCATTGCTGGCTGGAACAAGTTCATGCACTTTGAAGATACGGCATGGTGGTTTGGCAATCATCTTGGCTTTCCTTTTCCTGAACTCATGGTCTTCCTTGCGGTAAGCGCGGAACTGCTTGGTGGTTTTGCTCTAGTGATTGGTTTTGCAACACGATGGGCAAGCATGCCACTCATGATTACCATGTTGGTCGCTGCATTCTCTGCACATTGGTCAAACGGTTGGTTTGCTATCGCACCATCAAATCCACAAACAAGTCCTGCCTATGTGCTGGAAAAAGTAGGCATCCCTGGCGCTAAAGAAAGTCTGGATAACAGTGAATCTGTTGCGATTCGCTTAAACAAAGCACGTTCTTTATTAAAAGACTACGGTCACTATGACTGGTTAACTGAAAAAGGTAATTTTGTCATCCTGAACAACGGTATCGAATTTGCGGCCACCTACTTCATTATGCTACTCGCATTATTTTTTTATGGTGGCGGAAACTATGTGAGTGCAGACTACTGGATAGCAAAACGTTTCAGGAAAATTGAATAGCGTAAATCCGCAATTACTTCATTCATTCCACGGTTAATAGTGTGGCGGCAATTCATCATCGGGTTTATTGCTGAACTGATTACTATCAGCAACATCCTCAAGCTCTGACTGAAGTTTCTCCACCCGCTTAGCGAGAAACTCAATCAATTTCCGCTGCTCAACAAGTATGTCATTGAGACTCTGCGCAAGGTCTTCCTGATAAGCCAATTTGGTTTCTATTTCGATTAGCCTGTTGTTAACATCATCTTCTTTCATTCAACTTACCTGTGTTACTGCATAGTCATGCGCAAAATCATTCACTGTGACTTTGACTGCTTTTATGCCGCCATCGAAACCAGAGACAATCCAGAGCTACAAGGCAAGCCCGTCGCCGTGGGTGGAACACCAGAAGGCCGTGGTGTTATTGCTACCTGCAACTATGAAGCCAGAGCCTATGGCATTCATAGTGCCATGGCTAGTGCTCAGGCACTGAAACTTTGCCCACAACTGATTCTTATTCATCCAAACATGGCCAAGTACCGTGAGGTTTCACAACAGGCACACATCATATTCAAACGTTATTCCTCAATCATTGAACCGCTTTCCCTTGATGAAGCTTTTATGGATGTCAGCAACAGCGAACATTTCAAGGGAAGCGCCAGCTTGATTGCGCAAGCCATTAGAAAAGACATCGAACAGGAGTTAGGTATTACTGCATCTGCAGGTATCGCTTCCAATAAATTTCTCGCCAAAGTAGCAAGCGACTGGAACAAACCCAATGGTCAATTCACCATTGAACCCTCACAGGTAGATGACTTCATGCTTATCTTACCCGTGAATAAAATTTTTGGAGTCGGCAAAGTCACACATCGAAAATTGATGAAACAAGGCGCCAGAACATGTGGAGACTTACAGGCTTTTAGCGAACAGGAACTCGTTAAACATTACGGAAAATTCGGGCGAAGACTTTACAATTTATGTCGCGGCATTGATGAGCGTCCAGTTCACACCAAACGCCAACGGAAATCCATTTCTGTTGAGCATACTTACGTACCAGACATTCCTTCTTATGAAGATTCCCTGACAAAATTTGAGAAACTTGAGAAAGAACTGTTACGACGTTTTGAAAAAATCCAGTCGCAATACCAGTGCACTGGCATTTACGTGAAAGTAAAATTTTCTGATTTCAGCCAGAATACTGTCGAACTAGCCGCCACCAAATATCAAAGCGAAACTGCTAAAGCACTCTTGAAAACAGCTTTTCAGAAAAGGCCTCTGGGTGTAAGACTGATAGGGATTGGCATGAAATTAAAATCCAGCCAGAACCAGAACCTGAATCAACTGGATTTACTGGAAACTACTGATTAGGAAGAAAAGGCTTACCTTCTGACTGTAATGGCGGGTTAATGTCTAACAATTTTGTCACGCTGGAAGCAATATCAATCATATCTTCCTTCTTGATATAACTACCTTGCTTAACACCCCTGCCCATAGCAAAGAAAATAGTACGCATTTCCGGAACATAAATCGGAGAATACCCATGCATGCCGCCTGAGTATTTTTTGTCTGAACTTGTTGTCACCTGCTTTTGGTGAAAACCTGAAGAAGACAACCAGTAACCAGGTTTTGCAATCAATACCAGATCACCACTTCGTTCAGGATGATTGCTTCTGATTTCCTTAGGCATTTGCTCGGGCTTATACACATCAAACTGTGATTGAGACTTGAGAAATTCATAAACTTTGTCTTTGTTATAGCCTTTTTTAAGATTCAGGTGCGCCATTGCGCTTGAATTTCGAAACCAGCCTTTAAAATTCCCCTGTCGAGACAGCTCAGCAAGGTCAACACGTTCGCCACGAGAAATCATGCCGTGATCTGACGTCACGATTAAGGTAACCCATGGCCAGGCATTGCGTTTATCCAGTCCTTCAATCAAAGCTTGTAAAGCCAGATTCTGTTTTCTCAAGGCAGAAAGCACTTCCTTGCTATCGGGGCCATCTTCATGACCTGCAGCATCAGCACCATGCCAGTAAGACATCATCAAGTCTGGTCGACTATCAACAGGCAAATCTAACCAACGCAGTATTTCCGTTACTTTTTCTGACTCTGATGAAACCGATTTAAAAGGGCTTTTAAAATACGTTGCATTTTGTTCATGCCACTGCCCTTCGGAGCCCAACCAATAATACACGGCTGAACGTTTACCTTGCCTCACTGCGGTAATCCATAAAGGTTCAGCTTCTAACCATTGATAGGCAGCATCTTTATTAAAAACTGCCCGCTGTTTTCTATCGTAAAAACTGTTATCGATAATGCCATGCACAAGCGGATTTGCTCCGGTAGCAATACTTGCATGACCAGGAAAAGTACTCGAAGGAAAGGTTGGATAAAGTTGTCCTACTCTTAAACCCTGTTGCTCCATGCGCTTGAATGCAGAAAGCTCAAGCTTTTCAGGGTAATCATAACGAATACCATCCATTGAAATCAGGATAACAACAGGTGCTGGTGTTTGCGCAGGAAGCTGTAATGACAACAGAATAAGAAAACAGAAACTGACAAGAACTACTGCTCTAGCAAAAATATTTTTCATAAGACCATCTCTCACCACAAAGCGCCTTAACAACAATGATTACAATTCCTGAATGATACCCTTGAATGCTATCATGCAGACCTTCAATTTCAGGCTTTCAATCACGGGCTTTCAATCTTTTATTTTTACAGGGTATTTATCACTCATGCCAACGCTTCAGGAACGCATCACACTTATTGAGTCCAATCCCTTTCACCAATTCAGCGGTATTCATCAGCTTGAAAGCCATGAAGGCGAAGGCAGCATGCTACTCACGGTGAGAGAACCCATCATTAATCCCAACGGAAAATTACACGGTGGCATTCTTTATGCCTTTTCTGATGTGTGCGCCTATCTCGCCTTACTGAGTTTGTTGAAAGAAAACCAGGACGCAGTCACTCACGATATTCACGTCTCTGTCATGCGTGCGGCAGGTTTTGGTGACCAACTCCAGTTCAAATCAAAAGTAACAAAACTGGGAAGGAATATCGCCTTCATCAAGACTCAGGTTCTTCGCAATGACGAACTCATTTCAGAAGCCACTCTGACAAAATCCATTCTCAATACTTAAAAGAAAACAAATCAAAAGAGACAAATAAAATTGACTGTCTCCCTTGTTGAGACTTTTTGTTTCTAGCTCGTTAGTATCGCGGCCACGCCTTCCAGCAATACCTGAAAAAGAAACAGACCATGAGCGAACATCAGCGTTTCCCCAATCATTTCATGACCCAGATGAGACACACCTGTGATCCTTTAGCGGATGCCGTAGCTGCAGAAATTTCACGCGCCAGTCCCTCAAACATGCTGGATGAAGTGATTGATCGAGCAGAAAAAGAAGGCGGCGTTTTCAGGGATTTTCTAGATGCGCTTTACCACGAACCCGAATGGCTGGATTGGGAACTACTGGAACAGGGTCGCCAGGCCATGGCAAGCCTCTCCCCACTAAGAGCACTGAGCTTGCTCACCAGCAGCCTTAGCGAAGGTTATTCACTCGCTAAGGGCGCTCACGTTCTGGTTCAAACGGGTCGCCTTAACCACGATGTCAGCAAACGCTTGATAGAAACAGGGCAGATGTCTCACAACATGGCCATCAAGGATGGTTTAAGACCAGGCGGTGTTGGTCATCGCATTATTATGGAAGTGAGGATTCTTCACGCCATGGTAAGGAAGTTCGTGAGGCAGAAAGGATGGGATGTCAGTATCTGGGACGAACCTGTGAATCAGGAAGACATGGCATTTACCATTATCGAATTCGATTATCTTGCTAATCGCGGCATTGAACGCATGGGCGGACGCATCGGCGACAAGGATAAACAAGCCATGCATCACCTGTGGCGCTATGCAGCCTATCTGCATGGTGTTGACGAGCGATTGATTACTCATAGCTATAAAGAGGAAATTGAGCTGTATCACATCATCAAGGCTAGAGAGAGCAAACCCAGCGATGAAAGCATCGAGCTGGTTCACAACGTTATTGATGGTTATATAACGCTCTCCATGGACTCAGGTGGACTTTCCAAAGAAACCCTTTATCAACTCTCACGACTCTGCCTGGGAGAAGAACTCGCCAACAGCTACCGCTTACCTCAGAGCCTTCGAGGAAAGCTTGGCGCAGCTGGTATTAAAGCAGTGTTTGCCATCTATACTTTTTTTCGCAACCACTTCCCAGGTGCTGAAAGCTGGCAGGAAACCAATGCCATCAAACTTTTTAGAAAAAACCTGGAAGAACAACTCGACCCCATTACTGAGCGACGTGCTTTCAGAACGCTAGGCTAATCGTTATGATGTGACACCTCACACCATCTCGCACGATTAAAGGAGTATTCGGGAGTCATGATTTTTCGCCTTGCCTTATTTTTCATTCTTGCTATTGCAGCGCTTCTGGCTTTGTATTTTGCGACCCGAAAAACCTGGAACTGGAATCGCTACGCTTCCGCACTTGCTACTATTTTTAGCATCTTCCTGTTAGTGCCACTCGCCATCATTATCTGGCTTAACTATGAAAACCGCATACAAGTCGCCAATCAAATCGCTGACATCACACTAGGTAACACGGCTGAAGAAATTAAGTTACTGAAAGGAGAACCCGCCTTTCAAATTGAACGCTCTGCTAACAGACAGTTCTGGCATTATCAGGACAAAGTCAACACAGGAAACTTTATTGATCTGGTCATGCAAGACCAGAGTGTCATTGAAATCAGTTTTACTGGTCCTTGTGAATACTGTTACCGCATTAATGGTTTAGGCATAGGCACCCCCTATCAGGAAATCATCCATCGTCTGGGAGAACCTGATAGCAGAGAGGTTTCTGCAGACCAGCTAGAACAACGACTGAACTATCCCAAACTCCAGAGCTTCTTTGTCATCAGGGAAGCAAAAGTTATTCGTCACGGAGTGTATTTACCATGATGGATCTTGGAAACCAGAAAAGAGCTTTAATCACTGGTGGCACGGGCGGACTTGGTCTAACAACTGCACATTTCCTCATCAAACAGGGCTGGCACATTTTTGTGTCTGACTGTAATCAGGAAGCTCTGGATAAACTGTCTCAGGAAGACAACATCACACCACTTTTCATGGACGTAAGTCAGAGAACTTCTGTTGAAAATGCCTTCACTGAACTCAGTAACAAAATAAAGCATCTTGATGCCATTGTTAATTTTGCTGGCATTCTTCGTGTTGGTTCGGTGGCAGAAATGCCAGAACAGGAGCTGTCGTTATTGATGGAAATCAATGTGATGGGCACTTTTAGAGTCAATCAGGTTTTTCTTCCGTTACTTAATACCGAACATAAAGGTCGCATCATCAACATTAGTTCAGAAACGGGTTGGCAAAGTGGCGGGCCCTTCAACGGCGCCTACGCCATGAGCAAACATGCCATTGAAGCTTATTCAGACTCACTGAGAAGAGAACTGATGTTTCTGGATATCCCTGTCATCAAGATTCAACCAGGCCCTTTTAAAACCAACATGGTGGCGAGTATTGAAACAAACTTCAGCAAGGCTGCTGAGGCTTCCACACATTTCAACAAGCAACTCACACGTGTGAAATCACTGGCGATGCATGAGAACGACAAGGCAAACGACCCCATCATTCTTGCCCAAACTGTACATCAAGCTCTAAGCGTCACTAGACCAAATGCTGCTTACTCTGTAAAACCAGACAAAATGAGAGCAAGCATGGATTATTTCCCTGTTAGATGGGTAGATGCCCTACTCAGGAAAGTGCTTAACCAATAACAACAAAATAGGGAACAAGATGGAAAAGCAACACATTACTGAAAAAGCTTCCATTGCAATCATCGGCTCAGGATTTTCTGGTCTGTGTCTGGGAATCAAGCTTAAAGAGTCGGGGTTTGAAAATTTCATCATCTTTGAAAAGGCCGAACAACTTGGAGGCACCTGGCGAGAAAACGTCTACCCTGGTGCAGAGTGTGATATTCCATCGGCACTTTATTCTTTTTCCTTTGAAGCCAATCCCAGATGGTCCCGCAAATGGTCTGGACAGTCAGAAATCCTTGACTACATGAAAAACTGCGCAGAAAAATATCAACTGACTCCCCATTTCAGGTTTAACGAAAGCTGTGAAAAACTGGAATATGATGAAGCCGCTCAGAAATGGAAGGTCACTACAACATCCGGCACTCAGATTTTTGATTTTGTTGCCAGCGGCGTTGGTCAGTTACACAAAAAACAATTTCCGAATATTCCAGGACGCGAGCAATTCAAAGGTGCAAGCTTTCATTCCGCTCAATGGGATCATAGCGTTGATCTGAATAATAAAACGGTGAATGTGATTGGTAATGCAGCGAGCGCCGTACAGTTCATTCCCCAGATTGCTCCCAAGGTAAAACAGCTGAATGTTTTTCAACGCTCAGCCAACTGGGTAACGCCTAAAAACGATCGTAATTATTTCGCCATTGAAAAATGGTTGGGGGAAACCTTCCCCATTCTTGGAAAACTCTATCGCTTCTATATCTGGTTCATGGCTGATTTCTTCCTGTATCAAATCATGAATATAGACAGCTACAAATGGTTAAGGAAAAAATCTGAAGACGACTGCCTTGAAGCCATGCATGAGCACGTTAAAGACAAGGAACTTAGGGCTAAACTCACACCTGACTATCCCATTGGCGCCAAACGTGTTCTGTTTTCTGATGATTTCTACCCTGCCCTTGCCAGACCTAATGTTAATGTGATTACAGAAAAGCTTGAGCGCGTTACCGAAACGGGAATACAGACTGAAAGCGCCAACTATGATGCTGATGTCATTATTTATGCTACCGGCTTTGATACCACTCACTTTCTTAGCCCCATGCAGGTTACTGGCAAGAATGGCGTTTCGCTCAATGAACTTTGGGATGCCGAAGGCGCAGAAGCCTACCTGGGCATCACGCACAAGGGTCTTCCAAATTTCTTCATGATGTATGGCCCCAATACCAACTTGGGACACAACTCCATCATTCTGATGATTGAAGCGCAATCTAATTACATATTGCAATGCATCAAGGCGCTTCAGGAAAAATCCTGCCAAAGCATTGAGGTTAAACCAGATGTGCAGGATAGTTTTAATCAGACCTTGCAAGAGCGTATGAAAAACAAAGTCTGGGCAAAGGTTGAGCATTCATGGTACAAAACCAATGGTAAGGTCACCAATAACTGGGTGGGGCGTACATCAGAATACCGCAAGGTAACCGAACTCATGAATGAAAACGATTATCTCTTCTACTAACAACTGAATGATGCAGCGTTTTAAAAAACCTGAATACGGGTTTACTATTCTTACTCTTCTTGTATCTGTTTTTTTTACCTATCCAGATTTAATTCACGCAGAAACCTCTGCTAACAATGATGGCAATGCAAAAAACCAGGAACTAATCATGACATCACAATCGATTCAGCTTCCTGCCTCACTACTAGAAGAAATTCATACTCTCTGCACAAATGAAAAATTTGATGAAACGCTTGCACTTGCCATAGCAGAACGCATGTTTGCTTTGAATGAAGTATTAAGGCCCTTGAATGAAGAGGAAGCAAAGCGCACTCCCAAAGACAGGCAATATATCTTGAGCAACTCCTTTACTTCATTCATGTATATCATGCTTGCCATTTCGGATTATTCGCTTGCTAATAAGGTTGACTCTATTTATTTCCCCCCCCCTATTAAGAAACTGATTCGCTTACTCATTGAACATCAACTTGTCACAGATCACAGTTCCTTCGACCAGATGCTTTCAACACTTGAACGTATCGATATCAAGCAAGAGGGCTATCAAAGCCGCATTACTCTATTCACGCCTACAGGTAAAACTGTTGAAGAAAGCTTCAAGGAAGGTATTCCTTCGCCTCGCTTTGTTATCAGTTCTGTTATTTTCAGTAATGGCGCCAGTTTTCTAATCAGCGATTTACTCGCACCAGAAAATCAGCACGAATATGCAGAGTTCAGAAAGGATTCTCAGAAAGGCTTTATAACAGGTGGTCTGATATTAATGGACAGTAAAAAAGAAAATATTCTCGGCTTTCTTGATGAACAGGAAACCAAAGACGACCTTCACGAGCAACTCATTAGACCCCTTCTTATCCAAGGACAGGGCTTTGCAGGTAGAGGTTATGTTAGAGGGCTAAAACTGCCCAGCCCTTCAGCAAAAATGGAAACCATTTACCTGATTCCCGGTAGGGATGGCACACCTGCCTTTGTGCGTGCCCATTCCCTTTTTCTAAAGCCTTTTGTCGCCTTATAACTTCATAAGTCTTTAAAGACTGTTAGACTGACCCCATTAATGGCTAACAATAAATCATTAGGGGATAGCTTTGTTATGTTACGCATTCCGTTTAGCTTTAAGAAAAAACCTTTCGACTTGTTCATTCTAGGCATTTTGTCTAGCTTTCTGCTTGCTAACTGCACACATTATTCACTGGACGAAAGCAAAGCTTCTTACCTCACGCTTCCTCAAGAACAGGCGAAAACTGCAGCGACACAGGCAAGTGATGAACAGCTTCTCACTCGCTTTGCACCCATGATCAAGATTTTTGATAGCGAAGATGGTGTTAATAAAATTGGCACAGCCAAAGCACTTTCCAACAAAGAAGTTTATATCGACAGTTCTGAAGCCAGCATTTACACCCTGAAACAGAATTTTCAGATTGAAGATAGACAGTACACAAATCTTATCTACCGTGTGCACTTCCAGAAAATTCCCTTTAGCATTTTTCCCTTTAATCTTTCCTATGGAAAAAATGTTGGCTTGATCTTTGTGGTAACACTCAATGAAGCAGGCGAACCCGTGCTTTTCACAACGGTACACACTTGCGGTTGCTACAAGGCCATGATGGCAACACCTTACACACCTGAAAGTGCTTACCCGGATAGCTGGGTAAACCTTGAAGAAAAACAGAAAGTTTACGGCGAACGTTTACCCACGGTTTTGAAAATAAATGAACAGAATCCAGATATCTGTGTTGCTATACGACCTCATGAACATCGCATCATGGATGCTTTTCCATGCAACAAAAGCACACAGAACTTTGAACAGGCTCAACAGTTACCTCTCGCCTCCCTGAGAACGCTAAAAACGGAAGAAGGAGAAACCAGCTTCTTTCATGAAAGCGGCTATAGGGAAGGATTTGTAAAGGGAGCAGTTAAACCCTGGGAAAGTATGAGTTTAAGTTTCCTCAGTCTTGACCCCTTCGTTGGAACTGATAAAGCATTCCTGAGAAAAGAATCCAGCGATAACACTTTCTACACCAGTCTCAAACCCTGGAATCGAGAAACAACAGATATGGCAGATTTTCCAAGTTTCCTGAAATACTGGGGCTGGAAGTTATAGTTTTTCCTTCTAACTAAATCATGGCTCAACACGCTGCAAAGAAAACAAATAACTTACTTGATTTTGACATCAGGAAAGCAAGGCAGGCGCGATTAAAGAACCCTGAACTTAATCAAGCTATTTTCTCCTTGATTGCTTTTTTTGAAGACCGGCAAATTAGAGATAGGGAGGGGAAATTTTCAAGTCTCTATCATTCCAGTGAATCATCCTTTGCATCAAAATCACGCATTACCCTCTGGCCACTGTTTTTCAGAAGGTCTGGCATCACTATCCCCATGTTTCTAAAAGTCAGGAACATGGAAGGCGAATGGGCTAGTCACTTGCACGCCCTTCCCGAACTTAATCCTGGTGGTAATAGTAAAAAATCCCTGCTCAGCGTGCAGGATTCAAACATGTTCATTACAGGCTTTTGCCTGTTTCCACTCATTAGTCTCAACGAAGAACGCATCGCAAAACATAAACGTGTTTTGCAGCCCATGATTCAATCAGGTCTCGACTGCATTCAATCTTTTGAACGCGGTGATGGATATAACTTCTGGCCTCAACAGGCAGCCATGTCAGGAGATACTCCACGTGTAGGCCCACTCAACATTTGGGTACAGATCGTTGAGCCTGTAGCACAGGCACTAATCAAACAACCTGCCCATGGTGTTTTTAAACGTTTACAGAAAAACCTCAGCCTTCCTTCACTCGACTGGATTCAAAAATGCCTGACCGATGAAAGAAATGCCGGCAAAACAGATGCTATCTTTAACATCGCTAATGATGCGAATGACACGTCTCTTGCCATTGCCATCCAATATCTTGCCGGCAACAAAAGCGTTTCAAAAACCATGGCTTCTCAGTTGAAGCAACTCTCCCACTTCAGAGACATAAACAGAACGGTCAAGAACTTCTCTTCTGCTTTTGAAACCTGGAAACCCGAAAACAGCGGTGCTTTTCTTACCTGGTTAAAAGAGGAAGATTTTAATCCTTTTCTTCATCCTGAAAATGGTCTGATTCCAGGAAGCATCAACAATGTTGATGCCGTGGTGAATGCGAATGTACTCTTTACTTTATCACTCTTACAAAAACATCATGCACCCGGCTACCAGGAAAGCATTCAACTAATCTGCAAAGTCATTGAGGAAAAGCATTGGCCTGAAGCCGGGCTTTACTATCCGCAACGCATGATGTTTCCCTATGCTGTTTCCCGCGCTGTACGTGATGGTGGCGCTCAATCTCCTGAATTAAATGAAGCTCTAAAAGTTTTATTAAACGATTTACTGAATCAGGCTAAAAAACGTAAACATGCATATTTCTTTGAGGGTGGAAAAGACAGCAGCTCTCATTTCTCAACCGCTCTTGGTCTCAGCAGTTTATTGAACATAGGAGAGAAGATTGCAAAGGAAATCAATCAGGAAGAAAAATTCAACAAGGTTGTTGAAGGCTGTGTAAACTTTTTATTAAAAGAAGCGAATTACCAACGCTGTGTTTTTGATAGCACGCGTGTGAAATTCTCAACATCAAGCAGGGAACGTTTTGTAGCTAATTGGGAAGATGGTCTTTTCTTCGGACCGGTTCATTGGGATCTCTGTCACTGGCGTTCGCAGGCTGTCACTCACGCAGCCATCCTTGAAGCTTTCAGCAAATACTTACTCGCTTTCGACAAATCCAGTGCTTCCGGTCAATCAGAACTCGCACAACTTGCCATTCGTTCCTACGACATTGAAAACATGAAAGACCAGAAGTGGCTTCGAATTATTTATGCACTCAATGACTGGTAAGATTAATTTGCCAGCGTCAGATGAGGAGGCAAATTTCCTTTTCCCTTGAGCTCTTTATCATCAAGATTCTCAAGAATTTCATCTAAGGCTTTACCAATCGACGTAGCATTCCTGATCATTTGAAGGTTAGGCCAGGTATCCCTTGCACCAGCAAGCACAAGATTCCTGATTTCATTTTCATCCTTGAAATCAAACCACACATGACGCCACTTATAATCCTTCTTTTTGAGAATCATATTGATATCACCCGTGTAATCCTGATCAAGCACTGCATGAGTAAACAGAATTACAGGGCTTAACTGCGTTAAACCCATTCGTGACATTCGGTTTTCCAGACCATGCAAGACATCTTTAGCAAGGTCAGTCATCTGGGAATTAAGAATCTCTCGGAAATTTCTCTGCTTCATGCTCTGAGACTCATTGGTAAAGAACATGGAAGCAGGATTAATCATGCTCACAAGGTAATGATTCACACCATAGAGACGAGAAAGACGTTTAGTAGGCAGATCTTCTGCAAAAGAACCGTCAACCCATTTCCTTGTTGGCAAATAAGGTTTTGGTTTGCCGTCGGCACCTTTTGCATACAAGGTCACCGCAGGAAGTAAACCAGGCACGGCACTGGATGCGTCAATGGCTGAACGAATATAAACGTTAGGCGAAGTAATCGCATTCATTAGACGACTGGTTTGATGTTTTTCTGCTGGCGCAATGGTGACATTAATGTAACGCCCTGTGTGCTCAAACGCTTCCTGAAATGTCATGTCGTTTGCAAAACTATCCATCGCTACCTGCTTGGCAGCATTCATATCCATTGCACTGGCACCACTTTTAATAAAATCCCAAGTGCTTTCAACCAAGGGCAAGTCGTAAATCTTTTTCTGAAAATATCCAGATTGAAGCTCTTCATTCGTATGCGTACCAATCTGCGCGCACATCCATGAACCTGCACTAGCTCCCGAAAAAACATTGGGCAGCAGGTTTTCGTCAATCAAGGTCTGCACCACACCATGATGATAATAAATCAGACCCGCACCACCACTCATAAGTAAGGCAGAACGACCATAGCAATGACTTGCCCGACGGAAAAAATCCACTTTTTCAACAACGCTGATTTCTGACTCGGGTGCGGATTCAATTAATTTGAGCGCCCGAATAATGACTTTTACATAGTCATCAACAAGATATTTGGTGCCAAGTTTTGCCTGACGATAAAGCACTGGGCGCCCCATACCTCCCATGTTTCCATGAATACCTTCGTTCAATGAATACAGAAGTTCATGGTAATTTTCTGTTTCAATCAGGTCTTTAATCCTGTCATGACGAATACGTATCTCAGCGCTGTCATAAAGCGAACTGTTATCACGGGTTTTCCAGTTCTCCATGCCCGTTAGTTCGTCATGATGTCTAGCTGCAACTCGCCAACTGCTGAAATCTTTCGCACGTTCCATGTCCTTGGAGGCCTTTCTTAACCGAGTCTGGTTTCCCTTAGTTCCCAAACGAACACCTTTAGCCATCTTGAACCTCTCTATCTCTCAATACTTTTGCATTACCTACATTTTCATTCTATGACCAGCCTGCTTAGGGGTAATCACCTAAATGCAGGACGCATAATTCGTGCCATCTCACCCTAAGCGGTATAAGGCTCTATAGATACATCCAGGTTTTTCTGATCACAGAAATCCATCAACTCATGCTTAAACTGAGAACGTTTCACGGTTGATGGAATATTTACCGTCATCTGCAATCGAAACATGGTGGAACCCGTATGCGGTGCAGAATAGGTTTCTGTATCCATCTCCTCAATATTGATTTTTCTGCTCGCTATAAATTCAGACAACTCTCTTACAATGCCAGGATGGTCGAGAGACACGACCTCAATCACGTAGGGCTGACCTGCATCACTAGCTTCCCTATCTGCCGTTAGCTGCATTTGCACCATGGTGCCGAGACTTTCGCTAAGCTTTTTTTCCTTTGACTGCAAATCTGAAATAGCAGCGGCTTCCCCGCTCACCATCATGAGAATGGCAAAGGAGCCGCCAAGTACCATCATGCGGCTATCTTCTATATTGCAGTCACTTTTATTCACAGCGTCACTCAATTCGCTGACAATACCTGGTCTGTCCTGAGTGATAACGGAAATGACTAGTTTATTTTTGCCTGAACCCATAACTTCACCTTAACTGTTTCAATGCTCTGAATATTATCTCAAGCGAAGATTGATGACACTCATCGAAGCTGTTTTTCTGGAAAAACATTTTTCTAAAATCCACTTTCTAAAATCAATGATTCTGAATATAGTCCATCGCTTTCATTGGATGATAACTCACTTTCGAGTAGTGAATCCTTACCGGCTCAGGATCAACAACCTCAATCGGCTTGCCTTGCGAGACTGCAATCTCAAGCGCCATCTGGGTAATGTTCACACTGAAGGATGTGCCCATAAAAATAATGCGTTCTGCATCGCGCATTCTCTGCTGAGCTTCCGAAATTCTATAAAGCTCCGTATAAAATTCATCGAACAACAATACATAAGGCTTAAAGGAAGCATTAAGCTCTGGGGTATGATTTTCAATTTTAAAAACACTTAACAACGATTCTGTTAAATGTTGTTCATCTACCTTATCCCAAGGCGTGGTCAGGATATCAACGGCATCACCCTGTTCATGAAAAAGCGTCATCTGGTCCAGTCGACCATGAATGCCAATAAAATCACTATTTCCCGCCTTTCCATCAAGGCCATCAATATTCTGAGTAATCAGATTCTTGTCGGCCAGCCAACGATGCACATCATTGGGCCCATAATCGCGATAAGTTGCAAAACGCTTGTAATACCAACTCAGGAATTGTTCTGGTTGATGTTGATACATGGCACGGGTTGCCATTTCCTGCGGTGTGTAATTTTTACTGCCAATGGTCCAGAAGCCATCTGCACCTCGAAATGTCGGAATACCGCTTTCGGCACTGACACCTGCACCAGTAATGAACAAGGTGTTCCCATATTCATTCATGACCTGGTATCTCCTCAGATAAACATGACATTAATACGACACTCACGATATAGTTCACCCCATTACTGCCACTCTCTGGAGGCAACTCATGAAATTTGATGCTAACGAACTTATGGATAAATACCTACCGCTTTTTATGGATTACGGTATCAAGATTATTACTGCCTTACTGATTTTCTTTATTGGTAAATGGTTAGCAAAAATTGTTACTGAATTTCTGGAATTGCAAATGCGGCGTCGAAATATTGACCCCATGATTACCAACTTTGCAAAAAGTCTGATCTACTGGGCGCTGTTCGTATTTGTTTCCATTTCGGCACTGGCACAAATCGGTGTACAGACTGCTTCTCTGGTGGCTATCGTCGGTGCTGCTGGACTTGCCGTAGGTCTGGCACTGCAAGGTTCACTGTCTAATTTTGCTGCTGGTGTTCTCATCCTTATTTTCAGGCCTTTTAAAATTGGCGACTTTATTGAGGCTGCCGGTCAGAGCGGTGTGGTTGGCGAAATCAAAATGTTTTCCACGCACATCACAACAGGTGACAACAAAGAAATCATTATTCCTAATAGCGCCATCATGAATGGAAGTATTGTAAACTTTTCTGCCAAGGAAAAACGTCGCGTAGATTTATTAATTGGCGTTAGTTATGACGCTTACCTACCAGACGTGAAAAAACTACTGGAAGAAATTATCGCTGCTGACCCACAAGTATTGCAGGAAGAAAATAACATGGTGGCAGTTTCAGCAATGGCAG
Source organism: Pseudomonadales bacterium (assembly GCA_040235395.1). Lineage (GTDB taxonomy): Bacteria > Pseudomonadota > Gammaproteobacteria > Pseudomonadales > JBECKS01 > JBECKS01. The sequence goes on from JBECKS010000079.1 coordinate 33,649, forward strand.
ATTCCAGCGTAAATCTTGTTGTTCGTGCGTGGACAAAAACACCTGATTACTGGGCTGTTTATTTCAGGTTAACTGAAACAATTAAACTAAAACTGGATGAAGCTGGAATCGCCATTCCTTATCCACAAATGGATGTGCACCTTAATCAAATATCACAGTAAAAAGTTAGTCTCTACCGTTCAGGAAGTATGATGAAAATAAAATTTTTCTTATATTGTTTATTACTCACTTTTTCACACGCCGCCTTCAGCGCTACCTGGACAAGCGATGCAGAAGTGGGCGTTGTCGTCACCACGGGTAATTCCGAAACCCAGACATCAAATGCCAAAGTTAAAGTCACACGAGAAACAGAAAAATGGCTTGATTCTGGATCACTGGAAGCTCTCGGCAGTTCAAGCACTGATCAAACCACTGGAAAGAAAACAACGACCGCTGAAAAGTATGTTGCTAATCTGAAAACGGAATACAAGATAACTGGAGAAGACTTTCTTTTCGTGAATGCTAACTATGTGGACGACCGTTTTAGTGGCTTTGAGTACCAGGCAACACTATCGCTTGGTTATGGAAGAAAATTAATTAAAACCGATAAACAGACCCTGAGTGTAGAAATTGGTCCTGGTATGCGTTTTTACAAAGTGTCACCTGATCCTATTACCAACGCCCGATCACCAAGCGATCATGAAACCATCGCCAGAGGCGCCATGAACTATGTCTATAACTTCAGCGAACACTCAAAGTTTACTCAGGATCTTCTGGTTGAATCAGGTGACCACGCCACTATTACAGAATCCGTCAGCGCCATCACGGCACAGGTAACGGGCAAAATGGCCATGAAAGCATCATTCAAAGTGCGCAACACTTCTCAAGTACCTGATGACACCGAAAAAACAGATACCGAATCCGCATTGACACTCGTGTATTCCATCAAATAATTTTTTATCAACACAAAGACAACAAAGCCAAAACAAGAAGCCAAAAAAAAGAAGATAGGTAACTCCATCATGAAAAATAAGACCCTAGCAATTTCCCTCGTCGGCTTGTTTGTACTTTACTGTCTGCTAATGGCTGTGCTGGTTCCCATCATCGCAAAACCCATCATTAGCGAACAGGCTAGAAATTTCATCCATGGCAATGTTCAAGTAGAAGATATTGATATTAATCCACTCACGAATAGCATCTCTATTTTCGGTCTTGTGGTAAGCAACGAAGAAGATAAAACCCTCATCAGTCTGGATCATGCTTTTATCGACCTCGACATACTTTCGATAGTAGCACTGCAAGTCAATGTCGAAATCCTTGAGCTTGATGGTTTACAGATATTTACACCTGGAAGCAGACTTCTTCACCTTCCTAATCTCGTTGTTAATGACACGGCTGTTCGACTCTTTTCCAACAGTGTCACCATTGAGAATGCAGCCCTTAACAATCTGAAATTATCACCTTCACTTGGCAAGAATGGTGGCAACGTTGATGAATTATTAGCGGAAGTTGACAGATTACTGATAGTTGAAGAAACAGAAAGTCCTAATGAAAACGAAACGGTAAACCTTGAAACAGAAGAATCCGACAGTGACGACAAGCCTGACCAACAAGCCGAACAAAGCGAAGTAATTTCAGAAGCTGCTGAAGAAACAAGCACAGAAACAACTCAAGCTGACTCATCAACAAACTCACCTGAAGCTCAAACTGAAATGCAGGCAGGCAATCAAGCAGAGAGTAAAGCGCCAGAAGATCAGGCTGAAAACCCAACAGAGGAAATCGCAGATAGCTCAGTTGATAACGAATCAAGTGATGATGAATCGCCATGGCTTCTCACCATCAATCAGTTCGCAATTAACCAGGCAAGTATTGAGTTAAGCGATAGCATGAACAGCGAAGAGGCTTTGATAACCGAAATCAATGATATCAACCTGAACACACAGAATATTGTGATTGATTTTTCACAGGATCTTCAATTCAAGCTTTCACTCAAGGCTTTAGACAGCGAAATAAACTTAAGCGGTACCGCTAATCCCATTAGCATGAACAACTCCATTAAGTATGACCTTGGTCAAATCAATCTGGTTGCTGCCAACAATTATGTCGAACTCTATTCTCATGCAAGCATCAATTCTGGTTTACTCCATAGCTCGGGGTTAATTGAAACATCCAGAGTGAGCGCTGAGGAAAGCAAAGAACCTGTGCTATCGGTAAAAATCACCAACAATACAAATCTTGTTGATTTAAATATTGCTCACAAAAATTTTAAGCAGCCCTTAATTGCTTGCCCTCTTATCGAAAGCAACAACCTTGAATTCAAGCTCCCTGAAAATTCTATTTCACTGGAATCCTTTCTGCTTGACCAGTGCAAGGTTACCGTTGTTATGAGGAAAAATGGCACGAGCAATACGGATCTGGTTATCGAAAGCACTGAAAAACAGGAAGAAAAAACTGATAAAACCAAAAAAGAAGAAAATAAGAAATCAACTGCAGAAAGCAACATGCAAATTGCTGTTCAATCCATCAAACTAACAAACAATCAGGTCATCATCAGGGATTTCACTCAAGGTGATGAAGTTAACCTTGCTATCGCCCCCATTAACGCAGCAATCACTAATCTTTCAGCAGGTGACAAATTTCTCACCAAGGTTTCCCTTGATGCGAAAATTAACAAACACGCGCCACTAAGCATTAAAGGTAAAGGTAATTTCCTTAACCCCAAACTTTCTAGCGATATACAAACCAAACTGGACAACATGGGCTTAACTGTTTTTTCTCCCTACACCTTAAACCTGAGTAGTCGCCCGCTTGAAAAAGGCACTTTAACTCTGGACATTGATGTCAAGATTGATGAAAACAAACTTGATAGTCAGAACCACGCCTTGCTTGCGGGCTTCCAGCTTGGCAAGAAACAGGAGCATGAGGGCGCTAGCAAACTTCCTATTGCTCTTGCGGTTGCAGTACTACGCGACAACGATGGCAACATTAATGTTGATATTCCAGTGAGCGGCGATCTGGACGACCCATCTTTCAGTGTCGCCAAGCAGGTAATCAAAGTAATCACCAATCTCATTACAAAAGCGGCTACCGCAGCCTTCTCAATGCTTGGTGACGCAGTTAGCGGTGAAAACAATACTAATTCAAAAGAAATCATTTTCGTCGACAATACCAGCACCTTAAGTGACGAACAGACTAAAACCGTTCAGGCTCTGGCAACCACACTCAAAGCCCATCAGGAACTTGCTCTCAATATCAAATCATTCGTTGGTCAAGTTGAAGCTAGCCTGTTAACACCAGAGCAGCAGCTGACGCTTCAAAATCAACGTATTAATAGCTTTAAACAAACTATTATCAAGTTAGGTGCGTTGGAGCAACAGATTGTTTTTGAACAGGACCTTTCAACAGTGGAAACCAGTACACAAGGAAAACTGGAGTTATCTTTCTTTGCATTCTAGAAATCAGATTCAACTGATTTTATTTGATCTGGGCAATGTTCTCGTCGAACTTGATGGCTTCCCCTGGTTCAAACATCAAAACAACAAACTAAAACTTGATGAGATTCATCAACGTTGGCTAGCTCTCGACAGTGTTCGTTTATTTGAAACTGGAAAAATAGATGAAGACTGTTTTTTTCAACAAGCATTCAGCGAACTTTCTCTGGATAAACAGGACGAAACTATTGATAGTTTTTCAGAAAAATATCGCAACTGGGTAATCAACTTTTATCCCGGCACAAGAGAACTTCTTCAGGAACTTCAAAGCAAATTCCAGATAGCCTGCCTTTCCAATACCAACCCTTATCACATCCGGCATTTGAAAAATGTGAGCAATGAACTCGATTTATTTGAACATTGTTTTTTCTCACATGAAATCGGACATATAAAACCAGACCCGCAGGCTTTCTGGCATGTCATGAAGAAACTTTCTATAGAACCGGAAAACATTCTTTTTCTGGATGACAGTAGAGATAACGTACTTGCCGCAAAGCAATGCGGCATGCAGGCTGCACAGGTACTTGGCCTTGAAGAAGTGAAACAAGTGCTATACCAACTCATGGCCATTTAGTCTAACCAGCCATTTAAGTTGGCAAAATGCCTGACTTTATAAGCTACAAACTATAGCTCTTCACTCTGGCTTGTATTAGCCTTACTCACCACCCGCCACATAATAAGATAGACATAAATCTACTGGATGGATACCAACATGAAAAAAGTCTTAATAAGCAGTCTGCTGCTGTTATGCATGACGCCTTCACTGTTCGCCGGAGAGGAATCTGAAAGTGAAAGCTTGAGTGTGATGGAAAAAATTGTCCAGAGTAATCTTGGTCGTGATGTTGCCTTTAGCTTTCATCCTAAAATGCTAGGCATGTCTGGTATCGATCTCGATAATTTCCGAATTGGTGAGAATGCAGAATATCTGAAAGAACATCCCTACCTGAGCCCCTGGGCTTTTAGCTCTGAAAGAACCAGCGTACGTTACAACCCTTTTGCAATTTTCCTTGGAAGAATCAGCCTTACCGAAGTTGAGGTTATTAATCCGCAAGTACAGATAGCACTTGATGCGCGCCTTCGTCATAACTTCGAAGACATTCTGGCAAAACAAAAGGAAAACCGTTTTTCCAATTGGGTTCGCACACACCAGGTAATCGTCAAGAACATGCATTTCAATATCTATAGCGAACTCATGTTTTCGCAACCAATTAAATATGAAGTCAATGACATTAATGTTGATATCCGAAATGTTATTAAAGGAAAAGTAGCTACTGTTGATATCTCTGCAAATACACCAGGATCAAACAGGCAGAATGTTGATATACGTGGGACTGTTGGTCCGATTGTATCCATCGGTTACATAGAAGAATCCCCAATGGATCTACAGTTCAGGGTTAAAGATGCACCAATGGAATTTGAGTTAGCCAATATTCCAGATTCCATCACCCAGAATAGGCTCTACCGCAGGACCTTGGCATTACCAGAAAGTGGTTTTGCCAATATGAGTTACGACCTTGTTGGTGATGTGTGGAAAAAGCTCGATGTAACAGGCAATGTTCGTCTTGATAATATTGTTATGGCTTCCATTGACAAAACCCTTAAAGGAAAACCCTTTAATGTCACAATCTCGAGTAATACCAACATCAGCTTAAACAAGCAGACTTCGAATATCGAAAATGTATCTATCGACATCAATGGCTCACAACTAATACTTGATGGACAGATCAATCAAATTCTTGATAACCCCGAAGCAAATCTTTACCTGAGATCAAACACAATCAATCTTGCAGAATTTAATGATATCTATCCTTTTATTAGTGATATTTACAAAATAAAACTTAACAAAGGGACAACTCAACTTGACCTAAAGACTTCTGGCAATCTCGAACAGGGGCTAGCCTTGAATGGATTCTTTAAGACAAACGACATGCAACTTTCCTCACTAAAAAATGGCAGGAGAGGTAAGACGCTTAATTCATCTCTGGAATTAACAAAACCCATCATCTATTACGCTCGTGACAACAAGCTCTCAATGGAAAGCATGGATTTAAAAATTGCTAACAGTGTAATCAATATGAGCGGTGGCGTTGATGATCTAACACTCATTGACAGGAAACTGAAGGTGACAGTGAAATCTGATGCACTCGACATAACTGCCATGCATGAATTTGCTCCTTTTTATGATGAATATCTTCCCGATGAATTAATTTACAAAGGCTTCTTTTCCTTTAAAGCACTTTTTGAGGGAAATCTGAATCAGGCAACAATTAATGGAAAAGCAGATTTCAGTCGCTTGAATTTTTCAATCAAGAATTTTGCAAGAAAACCTGGTAGAAGTCGTTTTGATGTCGATTACTCTGGAAAATTCAACGAAGACCTAAGTCTGGACGGCGAAGCCTCATTCGTTTGGGAAAAGGGAGAATTTGATAATTCCGTTATTTTTATAGAAAGCCTTTCCTACCTTCTGGGAAAACCTAGTGAAAAAAGCCGACAGTACATGGCCAGTATCGACCCCAACCAGATCCACTTCGAAAAAGCCTCTGGGAAAATTTCCATCATCGATAACACTCAAGTCAAACTTAATATGAACATTAAAGGAATCAGCAATAGCAAGCAGAAACAGGTCGACATGAACTTAAGCGGCAAAATTGGCATTGAGAAATATGACTTGCAATTGTCTGGAGAAATACAAATACCAAGAGAAAGTTATAAAGAAATACTAAGCATTAACCCTGATGCAAAACGATACTTAAGTAAGGATGGGGCTTATCTTGTTCTTCCGTTAAAACTCCAGGGAACCATTAGCAATCCAAAGCTTTCACTTAACGTATAGACTTATGCTTGATTGATGTAAAAGATGAAAACCCCTAAGATGCTTAGATTTAAAGAGGAGGCTGATAATGGCATTCACATGTAGGGAAGAAGGATTACATTTTCTCAAAACTGCACCAAGAAAGGTGATTAATGTTGTTGAGATTGAAAGCACGCCAGAAAAAATTTTTCAGGTTTTTGAAGACGCCCACGCCTGGACCGAGTGGTTTGAAGGAATAACCAATGTTGAATGGACCAGCCCCAAACCTTTTGGTGTTGGTACAACAAGAACCGTAAGTCTTGGTCAATTAAAAGTATGGGAACATTTTTTTATTTGGGAAGAAAACAAACGCCTCAGTTTTTACTTCACCCAAACCAGCCTTCCCTTTGTTAAAGCACTGGTTGAAGACTACCAACTTGAAGCAATAGACGACTTACATACACGCTTCACCTACACTGTTGCCTACGAACCCTCCCTCCCACTTTTATTAAGCGGACCCTTGGGGAAAAGCGCTTTAAAACGAAATTTTGGTCGTGCAGCAAAATCACTCGCAGCGTACATGAAATCAAAAGCCTAGCGAGCTTTCGGAACTTACTCATGGACGCTAATATCACCCAATTTGCTCATCGTGGTAACTATGAAGCCAAACTGTGTTTCAAAAGTTATTATTGCGTTTACTACCCAAAGGAAAAAATTGAAGCAAGAGAAACATGCAAGACCATCATCTGGTCAAATGGAACATTTGCAATTCCCTGGATTTATCATGCCTTATTAAAACATCTTGCTTCATGGGGGTATGTGGTGGTTGCCTCATGGAGCCCATTCACTTTTCTGGATCAAGCCCTACTTAAAGGTGGCATCAAATTCTGCAACAGAATTAATCAGGAAGATGAACGCTTCAAAGGTTTGATTGATGTTGAAAATCTCGGCGTTACTGGCCACTCCCAAGGTGGCGGTGTCTCATTATTCCTTGCACGTCTTGCCAATATAAAAGCCTGTGTAGCTATTGAGCCCGCACCCATCTCCTGTAAAAAAGTAAACACGCCACTTCTGATTCTCGCAGGCAGTCTGGATGTACTTGCCTGGGCATTCATGGTGTTTCTGATTTGCTTTAAAACCGCACAAAGGCAGGTTTACTGGCTTAAGCACAAGCGATCAGGCCACCTTATGCCACTTGGGAATGCTGGTGTCATGCGTACTCCCATTTGTGCATTTTTTGAATGGCATTTACACAACAATAATCAAGCTAAAATATGTTTTGATGAACCTGAGAAAAATTTTCCAGAAAACGCACATTGGGAATACAAAACAAAAAATGCACTTGCTTATCCTACACAAAACACTGGTTAACATATCATGCAAAATGAAATCATCCTTTTACCCGCAGCCTTGCTTGCAATCCTAACAATACTGGCATGGATAAGACTTTTTATGGTTCGAATTCCAGCCATGCAGAAAGCAAACGTCGATATTAAAATTGTTCGCTCTCAAAAAATGAAAGAGCTACTGCCGGAAGAAGCAAATATTCCCTCTGAGCATTTCGTAAACCTGTTTGAAGTGCCTGTTCTTTTTTATTGTCTTAGTGTTTTCCTCTTCATCACACACTCAATCACCCCCTTTTATGTTTATGGTTGTTTTACTTATGTAGGGCTACGTTATCTGCATAGTTTTATTCATCTTGGCTATAACAATGTTATGCACCGTTTCATCATCTACTTACTGAGCTGTCTTGTTTTATGGCTCATGTGGATTAATTTTACCTGGGATTTACTGGGGAAAATCGCATAAATGAAACCATCCCCATTTTCAGTTGAGACCTCGTGGTTTCTTATTATCTGTTTTATTAATGCTTCTATTGCAAGCTTTCTAAGCCTGAATGGTTTTCCTGAGCATCTTATATTCTGGTCTATCCAAAGCCTGCTGTTTTCCTTAACCGCCTGCATTGGTCACTTTACTTTCCTGTTCCTGGCTCTTTCATTTCCCTTCTGGGTTTTAGGGCTTTTCATTACTGACAAACGTGTCAGCAACAGCCTGATACTCATCTGCAACATTTCGCTACTAATGCTCATCTATATTGATGCACGCATATTCGAGCTGTATAAATTTCATCTGAATAGCGTAGTTATTGAATTAATATCAGGAGGCGCACTTCAGGAGGTTTTTGCATTTGATTTTCTGAGATGGAGCTTCTTCATACTCTTTGCAGCCATCATGATTATTCTGGAAGTTAGCGTTGGCATCTTTCTCCTTAGGTACCTGAATCGTTCATCTTATAAATCCATTTTCGCAATACTTATTCTGCTTACCTTCCTTACATCCGCCACTGTAAGCCAGACAATTTATATTTTTAGTGATGCTAGAGGCGATACCACCATCACAGATTTGAAGCGTTATATTCCCTGGCCACAAACCATTACCGCAAAATCAAGGCTAAAAGACTGGGGACTAACGGTCAGAGAAAACAATAACAAGAAAATTGGATCATTTACTAAAGAACTGAATTACCCAAAACAAGCTTTAGCGTGCACGGCGGAAGCACCTTACAACCTTGTCTTTATTGTGGTGGATGCACTCAGGTTTGACATGCTCGACAAAGAAGTCATGCCATATTCATGGGAAATGGCGCAAGCAGCTCACAGCTACAACGAGCATTACAGCCTTTCCAACTCAACACGTTTTGGTTTGTTTAGTCTAATCTATGGTTTAACTGGTAATTACTGGAACAGCATTGCAAATAATCAACAGGAAAGCGTATTCATCAACACTCTCGCCACACATGGTTATCAATTTAATATAGCCAGCTCATCACCACTTTTTGGTCCCGAATTTAATCGTACCGTTTTTTCGGATGTAAGCGATCAATTAAAACTAGCTCCATCCAAAGAACCTGCCCATAAAAAAGACGCCCACATCACAAATGATTTAAAAGAATTTCTAGATAATAGAAACCAGAGCGAAGCATTCTTCTCTTTCGTCTTTTATGATTCTCCTGGCGCTTACTCTTATCCTGATAAATTCAAGGAAAAGTTTAAACCCAGCTGGGAGAAAATAAATTACCTTGAACTGGATAACGATTTCGATGCAAGCAAGTTCCTGAATCGATATAAAAACTCAGTTGCTTATACGGATTCACTTTTAGGTGAAATTTTCAAAACCATTAAGAGTAAAGCACTTCTTGAAAACACCATTATTGTTTTAACGAGCACCCATGGGCAGGAGTTTAATGAAACAGGAAAAAATTTCTGGGGTCATAATGGCAATTTCTCTGTTTATCAAACCAAAGTACCTTTGTTTATCTACTGGCCTGAAAATCATCCATTGCATGGGCAACAACAATTCAAGAACCAGACTGCCAGCATAGACCTGGCACCTACACTGATGAATCATATGTTTTCCTGCAACAACGCTGTATCAGATTACAGTTTGGGATATGACCTATATGCTAGCCAGAACAACTATGCTCGCCCTCTCTTATTTGAAAGCTGGTCTCAACGAGCAATTATGGGCTTAGATTACATCATGGTTTCTTATGATGCGGGCGGAAACGAATACTTTGATAGAAATTATCAGCGCAAGGAAAATTTCAGTGCACCGCAGGAAGACTTGTCAGCAATTTTTAAACAGATGTCTGCTTTCAACAAATAAGCTAATCAAGCTAAACAGAAAGAAAAACTATCGCCTGCTAGTAGCAAGCATCGCTAAAGTCTCACGATTTTTACTGAATGAATGCAGCGAAGTATAAAGCACCGCCATCTCTCTCGGTGTGTAAGGCATCTCTTCCATCATCCAGTGCTTAATCATATGGAAATGAGAACCTACAGTGTGATCAACAATGAATTCCACAAGTTTTGGATCGTTAACCTTCACTTCAAGTCTACGCAGAACGTGTCCTAAGGCACGATTAACATACTGTCTAAAGCGTTTGTAAATTAAATCATCAACACCCGCTTCGAGAATCATTCTCATGATTTTGTAATTATCCGCCCAACGCTGATAAAGCATTTCAACCACTTTTTCAGCCTGATTAATGTCGATTATCATGGGCTGGATTTGATCAAAGTAGTGTTCAAAGCCTTCATCCATAAAGCTCATCAATAACTCATCCTTTGAACGAAAGTAGGTATAAAAAGTCTGTCTGGCAATGGATGCCCGATCAGTAATATCCCCAATGCCTATTTTCTTATAGGGGTGTTCATTCATCAGCTCCAGGAAAGAACTTCTAATCGTCTCGAATGTTGCCTGACTTTTACTTGAAGGCTCCATAGCACTAGCCATCCTCATAATTGATGCAGTTATGAAACAGTGGTTCAACGGGGTCAGCCCGCCAGCGAGGACAATATCATAATCTGTCTAGAGCTATAATCCTAAGACTTTTTACTGTCAGGGCGCCCTTACTTTCTTTGACAGGCAAGCCTTTGCAAACCACACTCTAGCCTTTCAAATCCATCAGAAGCATTATGGAAGCCATTACCCTAACACCAGACTCGTCTTCAGAGAGCTTCAGAAAAGCCAGAAGGGACTTTACCAGGCTCTTCATATCGGCACTGTTTATTCATATCACTGGCCTCTTCCTGATGCTTTTCTATTCCATTCTTGCATTTGGACCAAGCCTGATTAGTGAAAATTTCATGATGGCCGTGCCAGCCATCCTCATCGCCTTCATCATTTCTTTTATTCTTTTTTTCAGAACCAACAAAAACCTTAGCCAATACTTTTTCCTTAAACAGACAAAGCCTCAACTGGAACTACAGAAAGAAGTCTTGAATTACCCTTTTATGTCCTTTGTCGGTTTTGTTTCCTGGGCTATCGTAGGTTTGCTCGTTTCCTTCGGCATGTACCATCAGGAATTAGCTCCCCTCCAGTCAATCATTCTACATGTGGGGCTATCAACACTACTTTCTGGATCCCTGGTCGCTATTTTCCAACTTAACATCGCCGAAACCATTCTGGAAAAACACGTGTTACCCCACTTATTAAAGGGTACTCGTATTTCGAGTATCCCCAACATTATTCGACTTCCAACTTACATACGAATCCAGTTACTCGTCATCACAAACTCTATAGGACCCAGCCTCTTCATTCTCTTTATTTATCTTTATGACCGGGAAAATCTCTCCCTGTTACTTTTCATCCTTGCACTGACTGTTTTTAATGGCTTATGGCAAGGCGGCTTCCTCTTGAGAAATATTTCCCAACCCATTGGCCAGATTTCAGGAAAATTAACACGTTTCAGAAAGGGTGAACTTGAAGAAAATCCAAAACCTATTTTCAGAACCGATGCCTTGGGTGAATTCTCCGAAATGTTTGACGACCTGGTTGATAGCATTCACGAACGTGATTTCATAAGAAGCACCTTCAACCGCTACCTTGATCCTAATCTTGTTGATGACATTCTCAATGGTAGACATGAACTTGGCGGTAGCGAAATTGAAGCGAGCGTTATGTTTGCCGATATCAGAGGCTTCACTTCCATGTCGGAACAGCTTTCTCCTGCCGAAGTCGTTGATCTTCTTAATAATTATTTTGAACAGATGGTTCAGGAAATCACAACTACCAACGGCATTCCAGATAAATTTCTCGGGGATGGACTTCTTGCTGTCTGGGGAGTCCCCAAAGCTGAAGACGATCATGCCGTTAAAGCCTGTCTATCAGCTATTTCGATGCTTGACCGACTGGCTTTCATTAATAAGGAGCGTAGTGAAAAACAGCTTCCAATTATTGAAATTGGCATTGGTATTCACTCAGGCTCAGTGATTGCAGGCAATATTGGTTCAAGAAAGAAAATGGAATACACGGTGATTGGCGATACTGTTAACACCAGCAGTCGTCTTGAGGGACTAACCAAAACACTCGGCTCTCCCTTAATCATTTCAGGCGAAGTCTTTGATGCTTTGCCTGAGCACCTGAAAGCTAAATTTGAATTTTCCCTGTCTCGCCAGCTTAGAGGTAAACAAAAAGAAACGCGCATTTACCTCTACAAAACCCAAATGCAAAACTAGACAAAACCGGAAATTTCATAGGTAATTCCGCCGCCATCCTTGCCGCTTTTGCCTCGCTGTGAACTGAAATACAAACGCTTTCCATCAGGAGAAAACGCTGGCCCCGTAATTTCAGATTGATTCTGACCAACAATCTGCAACAAGGGTCTGGGTTGATCATGACTATCCAGAATCACAATTTGCATGTCTCCACCATCCTCTGCCACCAACACCTCTCCCTGAAGATTGAACGTGAGATTATCAACGCCGGAAAGAATAGGCGTTGGCGATTCACTTTCATCATAGATTTTCTGAATCTGCTGGCTATCCGTATCTAAAGCCCAAACACAGTTATCATGCTTGGTAGTGAAATAGATAATTCCTTCCTGATAGCCTATTCCTTCTCCACCTTTGAAAGGGGTCATTTCGTTTACCTGTTTCCGAGTTGGCTTGCTTGAACCCAAAGCATCACTGATTTGATGCCAGATAATGTCGGCAAGACCCGAATTATTCCGATACACAAGCTGGGCTACTTCAAGATGACCTTGTTCGAGACTGGCAAAACCCTCTGTAGTTAAGGAAGCTGGAACATAACGATACAGACCTCCATCCTTTTGATCTTCCGTCAGATAGAGATGATGTTTCTTCACATCGTAGGCTACAGCCTCGTGATTAAAGCGTCCGAGCATTGGTATTTCCCGAGCAGCTTTCTTACCAAAGGGGTCGCATTCAAACACACGCCCCTGATCCCCAGATTCCTCACATGACATCCAAGTTCCCCAAGGCATGGCACCACCGGCACAATTGCGATCTGTATTTTCCAGAATCCTGTAGGCATTGATGATTTCCCCTTGTTCATCAAAGTGGATTGCTCCAACACCGCCTTTTCCTCTACTCATTTCACTATTAGAGACATAAACCCAGCCTCCTTCTGGCACAGCAAAACAGGCGCCGCCATCGGGAGCACCATGCCAGACATAATCGCTACCGCCGACCGGCTTGCCTGACATCGCCACCACACGGCTTTTTAAGGTCAATCCTTTTGGAAGCATGATGCCATTCTCATCGGGAGGTAAAAGCAAAGCACTCACACCTGCATTTGAGACAGCATCAGTTCGACAGGCAGATAACAACGGATAAGCAAACCCTGTAAAAGTCAGCAAGAAACCCTTTCGCAGCAAGGCTCGCCTTTCCATATCCACCGCCTCGCCAAGCAGGATTGCGGGCGATTTTTTGTTAATACCTGTCATTGAAACACCTCACCTCTTTTAGTGATTTGTATTGAGGTTAACCCAAGCCTGTAAATATTTAATAAAAAAACAGCCTCCCGGCTCCTAGTGATTTAAAGACCTCATTCCAAACTGGAACCTGCCTGATAGACTGATAGAAGCTTGCAAGTACTTACTACATATAAAACCCTTACGAATAAAAAGGGTATTACATCGACCTGACGAATATAAAATTTTAAAAGGCCAAGACTGAACCCTGTCAAAAAGACAATTTTTTACGTATAATTGCGCCCCCCGAACAGGACAAGACTCGAATATCCTTAGCGATCCAGTTAGAGAACCTCTCATCGTCCTGATTCCAAAGCCAAATTTAATATTCAGCCCTAGGCTGCTGGCAAAGTTAAAGGTTTGTAGGCATCTGTTGTGCCCGCAGCTTTTTGTTTGGGAGCTAGAAACTTTCAAACACAGGTAATTAAGCTTGGAGAAGAAGTAATATGAGTTCAGAAGTACGCATTGACGCAAATGAAGTGAAATTCAGCTTTCCTGAAAAACAGGGTCTTTATGATCCTGCTTATGAAAAGGACAGCTGTGGCGTTGGCTTTGTTGCAGATATGAAAGGGAATCCTAGCCACGAGATTGTTCTCGAAGCAGACCATGCCTTAAGACGAATGAACCATCGCGGCGGATGCGGCTGTGAAGCAAACACCGGTGATGGATGCGGAATCCTGACTGGCATGCCTCATGCTTTCTTCAAGAAAGTTGTTAAGCAGGAGCTGGATTACGACCTTCCTGAAGCTGGTCGGTATTCCGTTGGTAATGTGTTTTTACCTCAGGAAACTCACGAGCGAGCAGCCTGCAAGAAAGTAGTTGAAAGTTTTGTAGCACAGCAAGGTCAGGTTCTTGTCGGTTGGAGGCAAATGCGAACTGAACCAAGCAAAGCGGATGTTGGCCCGACTGCCTTAGCCGCCATGCCGGTTATTGAACAGTTAGTCATTGTGGCTGCCAAGGATTGCGATGAAAAAGCTTTTGAAAGATCCCTTTATCTGATTCGCAAACAATCCACTCGCAGCAATCGCAACAATCAGGAATTAAAACAAGCCAAGATGTTTTACATCTGCACGCTTTCCAACTCAGTTATTGTTTACAAGGGCATGCTGACGCCTGACCAATTAATGCCCTTTTATCCTGACCTGGCTGACGAAGACTATTCTTCTCATCTTGCCATGGTGCATTCACGCTTCAGCACCAACACTTTCCCTTCGTGGGATAGAGCACAACCAAACCGTTTCATGAGTCACAACGGTGAAATCAACACAAGACAGGGCAACATCAACTGGATGCACGCTCGTGAGGGTGTTGTTCAGAGTGAACTCTTCGGGGATGACATCGATAAGCTGTTCCCACTGGTTGAGCCTGACTGTTCTGACTCTGGTAGCTTCGACAATGTACTGGAATTCATGTTGATGAATGGTCGAAGCTTGCAAGAAGCTATCATGCTGATGATTCCTGAAGCCTGGCAAAACGATGAAGAGATGTCTCAGGAGAAAAAGGACTTTTACGAATTCAATTCAACCATCATGGAACCATGGGATGGTCCTGCATCCATTGCCTTTACCGATGGGAAATATATTGGCGCAGTACTTGATAGAAACGGTTTACGCCCAAGCCGCTACTACATTACTCATGATGACAAAGTCATTATGGCCTCAGAGGTTGGAGTGGTTGAAGTAGAACCCGGCAATGTCAAAGCAAAAGGTCGTTTACAACCAGGCATGATGTTTCTGCTCGACTTTGAACAAGGAAGATTGATTACCGACGCAGAGCTTAAAGACGAATTCTCTACTAAACGTCCCTACGGTGAATGGATGGCAAACAATCGCATCCGCTTTGAGGACCTGAATACCGAAGTGGAACCACATGGTTTTGACCCTGACACCATTATCGAGCGCATGAAAGCCTTTGGTTACACCATGGAAACCATGCAATACATGTTGGTTCCAATCATCACTGAATTGCGAGACCCGGTTGGTTCAATGGGTAATGACAGCGCACTAGCTTGCCTGTCAGACAAACCACGCATGATCTATGACTATTTCAAACAGTTATTTGCACAGGTGACCAACCCTGCCATCGATTCCATTCGTGAAGAAGTGGTGATGTCACTCGAATGCTACATCGGCCCTGAAGGTAACTTGCTTGAAGTGAATGAAGAACATGCGCATCGCTTACAGATTCCCCATCCCATTCTTACCAATGAAGAAATGGCAGCTTTAAAACACATTGATTACAAAGGCTGGAATTCAAAAATCATTGATATCACGTATGACAAGAATGAAGGCAAAGAAGGATTGGTAAAAGCTTTAGATAGAATATGCAGAGAAGCAAGCGAAGCAATTGAAGAAAAAAGTAGTTTAATTGTTTTATCTGATAGAGCCATTTCAAAAGACAGAGTCCCCGTAAGTGCATTGTTAGCTACTGGCGCCGTGCACCACCATCTTGTTAAATTATCAGACCGAACCAAAATTGGTATCGTTCTGGAAACAGGTGAGGCTCGCGAAGTTCATCATTTCTGCATGTTAATTGGTTATGGCATTGATGCCATTAACCCTTACCTTGCTTTTGAATCGCTCTGGCAAGCTCAAAGAGATGGATTACTTTCTTCGCACGATTACGATGACAACCGCATTGTAAAACGCTATCGAAAAGGTGTTGCCAAAGGCATGCTCAAAGTCATGGCAAAAATGGGTATTTCTACGCTCCAATCCTATAAAGGTGCACAAATTTTTGAGGCCGTTGGCCTTTCCGACAAAGTGGTTGAAAGATGTTTTCTTGGAACACCTAGTCGAGTACAAGGTGTTAGTTTTGATGTGTTAGCTGAAGAATCGATCAGACGTCATAAACTGGCTTACGAGGAACGTAATCCACTTATTTATCGAGAATTACCAAACCCTGGTGACTTCCAATGGCGTAAAGGCGGTGAGCGTCACATGTGGAATCCTGAAACCATTTCTTCTCTTCAGGATGCAACTCGCAACAACAGCCTTGCTGCTTATAAACAGTTTTCTAAAAAATCTGATGAAGAAGCTACACGTGGCTCAACACTTAGAGGCTTAATGAGCTTTAAAGAAGGTGTTAACGGTGGACCAATCTCGATTGATGAAGTTGAACCTGCCAAGGAAATCGTGAAACGTTTCTGCACAGGCGCCATGAGTTTTGGGTCTATTTCTCCTGAAGCGCACGAGTCACTAGCCATTGCCATGAACCGAATTGGTGGCAAGTCTAATACTGGTGAAGGTGGTGAAGACGCCAAACGTTTTATTCCACTAGAAAATGGCGATTCAAAACGTTCCGCTATTAAACAGGTAGCCTCTGGCCGTTTTGGTGTAACAGCTCACTATCTTGCCAATGCTGATGAAATCCAGATTAAGATTGCCCAAGGTGCAAAACCTGGTGAAGGTGGAGAATTACCTGGTGGTAAAGTAGACGACTACATCGCATTCCTACGCCATTCCACTCCAGGCGTAGGATTAATCAGCCCACCTCCTCATCATGATATTTATTCCATTGAGGATATGGCTCAGCTCATTCACGATTTGAAAAACGCCAATAAAAATGCACGTATTTCCGTGAAACTGGTTTCAGAAATGGGTGTAGGCACCATTGCAGCGGGTGTTACCAAAGCGAAAACCGACCATTTGGTTATTGCCGGTCATGATGGTGGCACAGGTGCTTCACCTCTAACTTCAATTAAACATGCAGGTTTACCTTGGGAACTTGGTATTTCCGAAACGCACCAGACGCTGATTATGAACGACTTGCGTTCTCGTGTTGTTTTACAAACTGATGGCCAATTAAAAACCGGTCGCGATGTTGCAATCGCGGCGCTACTTGGTGCTGAAGAATTTGGTTTTGCAACAGCACCGTTGATCACTTTAGGGTGCATCATGATGCGCAAGTGTCATTTGAATACTTGCCCTGTTGGTGTGGCAACTCAGGATCCTGTGTTGCGTAAGAAATTCACAGGCAAACCAGAAAATGTCGTTAACTTTTTCTTTTTTGTTGCTGAAGAGCTACGGGAAATTATGGCGCAGCTAGGATTCAGAAGTATTAATGAAATGGTCGGACGTAGCGACGTGTTAGAAATGAATGCCGCAATCAAACATTGGAAATCTAATGGCATTGATTTAAGTGCAATACTTACACCTGCCATAAAGCCTCACGATGCAGTTGGCAGCTACTGTTCCATGGGTCAGGATCATGCGCTTGAACTGGCCTTGGATAACGAAATTATTAAACAGGCTCACCCAGCACTTGAGAATGGTGAAAAGGTCAGGATCGAACTACCTGTGGTCAATATTAATCGTGTTGTAGGCACCATGCTTTCAAACGAGATTGCCAAAAAATACGGCGCTCAAGGGCTTCCGGATGACACCATTCATATCAAACTCACCGGCTCTGCTGGTCAAAGTCTAGGCGCTTTTGCTTCTCGTGGTATCACGATTGAAGTGGAAGGTGATGCAAATGACTTTGTTGGAAAAGGTTTGTCCGGTGGACGCATTGTTATTTACCCACCTAAAGCATCTTCATTCGTTGCTGAAGAAAACATTCTTATTGGAAACGTAGTTCTCTATGGAGCAACCAGTGGTGAAGCCTATTTCAGAGGTGTCGCCGCAGAAAGATTCTGTGTCAGGAATTCAGGTGCTAGCGCTGTTGTAGAGGGCGTGGGTGACCACGGTTGCGAATACATGACAGGTGGTCGCGTTGTTGTGCTTGGAAATACAGGGCGTAACTTTGCTGCCGGAATGAGTGGTGGCATCGCCTACATCTGGGATAAAAACCAGAGCTTCAAAGACAAGTGCAATATGGGCATGGTTGAACTGGAAGCCCTTGAAGTGGATGCAGATATTGCAGAGTTAAAACACCTCATTGAAAACCATTTCAAATACACAGGTTCAACAGTTGCCAAACAGATCCTAGATGACTGGAAAAATGCTTTGAAACAGTTTGTTAAGGTTATGCCAACCGATTACAAACGTGTTCTGAACGAACAGAAAAGCAAAAAAGCTAGCTAGACTGGCTGAACTCAGCAAACGGAAATCAAGTTAAAAATTAAGCAGTAAGAAAGGTAAAGTTATGGGAAAGCCAACAGGTTTTAAAGAATTTGCTCGACAAGCACGTGTATATCGTGACGTGGATATTCGCCTGAAAGATTATGATGAGCTCTATACGCCTGTAGACGAAGCTAAACTAAGAGTCCAGGCATCTCGCTGTATGGATTGTGGTGTTGCATTCTGTCAATCCAATGATGGCTGCCCTGTTACAAACCTTTGTCCAGAATGGAATGACCTTGTTTACAAAGGAAAATGGAAAGAAGCCCTTGATAGACTTCACAAAACAAATAACTTTCCTGAATTCACAGGTCGTGTTTGTCCCGCACCTTGTGAAGGCTCGTGTGTACTCGGTCATGTTGAAGACCCCGTTACCATCAAGAATATTGAACAATCTATAGTTGACCGTGGTTTTTCAGAAGGCTGGATTGTTCCAAAGCCACCCAAAGTTCGCACGGGTAAAAAAGTTGCCGTTATCGGTTCAGGTCCATCTGGTCTTGCTACAGCAGCTCAACTAAACAAGGCGGGGCACACTGTCACTGTTTATGAACGCGCTGACAGAATTGGCGGTTTATTGATGTATGGTATTCCCAACATGAAGCTCGGCAAGGACGTTGTTGATCGCCGAGTTAATATCCTTAGAGGTGAAGGCATCGAATTCATCACTAATGCAGACGTTGGCGGCAAAGGCGAAAACGCTGTGCCATTTGAAAAAATTAAATCAGAAAATGATGCAGTCGTTTTCTGTGTGGGTGCAACGCAAGCTAGAGACCTTCCCATTGATGGCAGAGATGCCAACGGTATTTATCCTGCAATGGATTTCCTGAGAGCTAATACCAGAAGTCTTCTAAATTCAAACCTTGAAGATGGCGATTACATTTCTGCAAAAGATAAAAATGTAATCGTGATTGGTGGTGGTGATACAGGAACAGACTGTATCGGCACTTCAGCTCGCCATGGTGCGAAAAGCATTGTTAACTTTGAATTGATGCCTAAACCACCCGAACATCGTGCTGACAATAACCCCTGGCCAACCTGGCCAAGAATTCTGCGTGTTGACTATGGTCATCAGGAAGCGGAAAAGAAATACGGAAACGACCCTCGCACCTACTGCCTGCTAAGTAAGGAATTTCTTAAAGACGAACAAGGTAATGTCAAAGGCATTAAAACCATTAACGTCGAATGGGCTGTTGAAGATGGCAGAATGAACATGAAAGAAGTTGCTGGCTCAGAAAAAATCTGGGAAGCCGATCTTGTGTTGCTCTCAATGGGCTTCCTTGGACCCGAGCAATATCTTGGTGAAGCAGCAGGCATTGAAACTGACCCACGCTCTAATTACCAAGCGCAATACGATCAATTCAAAACCAATCAAGATGGCGTCTTCGCGGCCGGTGACTGTCGCAGAGGTCAATCATTGGTGGTATGGGGAATTGATGAAGGTAGGCGATGCGCTCGAGAAATAGACCTTTACCTGATGGGTGAAACCCTACTTCCTTAAGTTGTAAACGCAATTCTCAAAAATAAAAAAGCCAGCTTAAGCTGGTTTTTTTATGCCTTTAACATGCACGCTAAATCACCCAAGGGTTCTTGGTGATTGCTGTTTGAACGATGTAAATCACCGTTAGCAAAGCGGCTAACCAAGCCATCACCTTCTGGTTTTTACTTTTACCAAAACGAAAAGCAAACATCCCTAAGCCTATATAAACAAGCAAAGCCGCAATCTTTGCCATCACCCAGGGATGATCAAGTGGATTCAGTTTCCAGCTAACAAGCATCGCGATTGCCGAGATAAGCAGCAAGCTATCCACCATGTGAGGCAAAATTTTAGTTAATTTATGCTGAAACAAGGGTGAACCTGAGAGCATCCAGTAACCGCGTATACTGAAGCCAGTGATACTCAGACATGCACAGCTTATATGTATCAATTTCCAGATTTCCAAGGGCCCAACCTCACTCATTTTTCCTTTAAAAATCAATGCATCATGAATGCTTTATAGGTAACGCTGATTCTTATTCTTTTACCATTCACTCAACTTATAATTATCGATTTTTCGTTGAATTGTATAGGCTTAGTCAGTACCATCATGCCCCCATTGACGCCTCAAAAAAGAGCGTTACCTCACCTATTCTAATTCATTAACAAGAGGATTTCTTGAGTGACCATTGCCATTCCCAAGGAAAGCAGACCCGGAGAAAAACGAGTCGCCATGACACCAGCCAACGTATCCGTTTTTACCAAAATGGGTGTTGAGGTTCTTGTTCAACAAGGAGCTGGACAGGCATCAGGCTATCTAGATGAAGAATATACGAAAGCCGGCGCAAAAATCGAAAATGATCGCCAGGCGCTTTTTCAAAAAGCGAGCATCATCGTGCAAATACAAGCACCTGGCAGCAACACAGTAAATGGTGATGAAGACCTTGCCATGTACAAAACAGGTCAGGTTGTAATTGGCATGATGGACCCTCTTGCTGCTTTTAGTTACGCACCAAAATATGCAGGAAAAGGCGTGACCGCTTTTGCCATGGAATTGATTCCTCGAATCACTCGCGCCCAAAGCATGGATATCCTTTCTTCCATGGCAACCATCGCTGGCTATAAAGCCGTTTTGATGAGCACACAATACTGTCCTCGCATGTTCCCTATGCTGATGACTGCAGCCGGTACCGTAAAGCCAGCTCGCGTACTTATTATGGGCGTCGGCGTCGCTGGTCTCCAGGCTTGTGCAACAGCAAAAAGACTTGGCGCCGTTGTTGAAGCTTATGATGTCAGACCGGCAGCTCGTGAACAGATTCTTTCCGTAGGTGCCAAACCTGTAGTACTCGATATTGAAGCTGAAGAAACTGAAGACAAAGGTGGCTACGCAAAAGAACAAAGCGAAGAGTTCCTTGCTAAGCAACGTGAAGCCATGGCTAAGGTACTTGCTGAGCAAGACGTTGTTATCACAACAGCAGCTGTGCCAGGTGCAAAATCACCAGTACTGGTAACAGCCGAGATGGTAAGAACCATGAAACCTGGCGCTGTCATTATCGATCTTGCGGCAGAACGCGGTGGTAACTGTGAACTCACCAAACTCAATGAAGTGATCGTTGAAAATGGTGTCACCATCGTTGGCCCGGAAAATGTACCTTCCATGGTGCCCTTCCATGCTAGCCAGATGTATGGAAAGAACGTCGAGAATCTTCTTAAGTTACTTCTTAATAAGGAAGGACAATTAAACATCGATTTCGATGATGAAATTGTTAAGGAGACTGTCGTTGCAAATCAAGGCGAAGTACCTCACGCAAGAATGCGTAGCCTCTTAGGCTTGCCAGAAATCAAAGTAACTGAAACACCTGCAGCAGAAGCGGAGGCAAAATAATGGAAATTTTTATTCTTCTAATCGCTCTTTTTGTTATATCCATTTTTCTGGGTGTGGAACTGATTACCAAAGTGCCCCCTACTTTGCATACACCTTTGATGTCAGGCAGTAATGCTATTTCAGGCATTACCATCGTCGGCGCCATCCTGGCTGCAGGTCATGGTGAAAACACATGGATGAATGTTCTTGGCTTCATTGCGATTGTC
The DNA here is from genome assembly GCA_040235395.1 of Pseudomonadales bacterium. GTDB lineage: Bacteria > Pseudomonadota > Gammaproteobacteria > Pseudomonadales > JBECKS01 > JBECKS01. The sequence goes on from JBECKS010000079.1 coordinate 55,811, forward strand.
TTGGCAACCATCAACGTGGTAGGCGGTTTTCTCGTAACCAACCGCATGCTTGCCATGTTTAAAAAGAAATAATCAGGGAACTAATAAGGAAACTATTATGAATGATTCTATTGTATCTATTTGTTACCTGATTGCTGCGGCATTATTTATTTTAGGTATCAAGAATTTATCTAAACCTCGTACTGCTGTTCGAGGCAACCAGTTGGCAGCATCCGGCATGTTGATTGCTGTGGTTGTTACCCTCTTCAATCACGGCATACCTAACCAGTGGATAATTGGTGGGCTTATTGTAGGAACTGCGCTGGGTGCAGTTATGGCAATACGTGTGCAGATGACCAATATGCCTCAAATGGTCGCCGTGCTGAATGGTTCTGGTGGCGGTGCATCATTATTAATTGCTGCTGCTTCCTATCTGGAATTGACTGGAAAAACATCTTTATTTTCTGATGCTATGAAAATGCTACATCATGGCAAAGGTATGGCGGCTGAAGATGTTGTTAACTCCGTTGCCATCACATTAACCACATTGGTTGGTGGTGTAACTCTTTCTGGTAGTTTGATTGCCTACGCAAAACTGCAAGAACTTCTCGATGGAAATCCCATTCGCATTCCAGGCAACAAAGCCATTAATGCTTTATTGTTACTAGGCTCATTAGCTGCTGTTGTTTTTCTGGCGATACACCCTGAGAAACAGTTTATTTTCCTTGCCCTAGTTGTTGCTTCCGTTCTCTTGGGTCTTTTCCTGGTAGTACCGATTGGCGGTGCAGACATGCCCGTAGTGATTGCTCTACTTAACTCCTATTCTGGTATAGCTGCATCAATGGCAGGATTCATTACCAATAACACTGTTCTGATTGTTTCAGGTTCGCTAGTGGGTGCATCAGGTATCATCCTGACACGCATCATGTGTGTTGCCATGAACCGTTCACTCTTTAACGTTCTCTTTGGTGTGATGGCCGAAGGCGGTGAAAAGATTGATGCCGATTCTGTTTACACCAACGTGAAATCAACCAGCCCGGAAGAAGCAAGCATGATGCTGGAAACTGCTCAACGTGTTGTTATCGTTCCTGGTTTTGGTTTGGCGATGGCTCAGGCACAACACGCGGTGAGGGTACTGGCTGACACATTAATGGCACGCGGCACAGAAGTAGAATACGCCATTCACCCTGTAGCTGGACGCATGCCAGGTCATATGAACGTACTCTTGGCAGAAGCAGAAGTTCCTTATGAGCAACTCAAGGAAATGGATGAAATCAATCCAACCTTTGAGCAGACTGACGTAGCCATTGTGATTGGTGCCAATGACGTAACAAACCCAATGGCTCGCGAAGATAAAGGAAGCCCTATTTACGGCATGCCTATCCTGAACGTTGATAAAGCAAGAAACGTTATCGTTATTAAACGAAGTTTGAGCCCTGGTTTTGCTGGCTTACCTAATCCGCTTTTCAATATGGATAACACCGTCATGATGTATGGCGATGGAAAAAAAGCCATCATTGAACTGACAAGCAGCTTGAAAGAAGCTTCCAAATAGTTTGTTCAAGGTGATATAAAAAGCCAGCTTATGCTGGCTTTTTTTTGCCTTGGAAATGTAAACAGCTGCGTAATAAATTGAGCCCGTTATAATAGTCAGCATGCAACTCAAGAATCACGAACATTCGAAACAATATAACTCGCTTGTCATGACGGCGAGCATAGCTTCCATTACAACAGCTGTTGTATTGATACTCATTAAGATTTTCGCCTGGATAGAAACCGATTCTGCTGGTGTTCTGGTTTCATTGATTGATTCAAGTATCGATGTATTAAGCTCGGTGATTAACTTTATTGTACTTCGTTTTGCTCTTGCTCCTGCGGATGATGATCATCGGTTTGGTCATGGAAAAGCGGAAGCCATTGCCAGCCTGGGGCAAGCAGCTTTTATCTTTGGCTCTGCAGGATTCTTCATACTTCATACTTTTGAACGCATGCTCCATCCTCAAGCAATTAACCGCCCCGAACTCGGCATCGGTGTGATTATTGTGTCTCTCTTCCTGACCATCTCATTAGTCGCATTTCAAAAATATGTTGTACGAAAAACAGGATCCCAAGCGATTGAGGGCGACTCACTTCACTACTCATCTGACTTGATTATGAATATTGCTGTGATTGCAGGTTTAATTGCGGTGACTCAAGGTATCAATGAAGCAGACTCAATCATTGCTTTAATTGTAGGCATTTACATCATTTACAGTGCTTTCAGGCTTGGTGAAAAGGCCATTCACTCTTTGCTTGATCGTGAGCTAGACCCCGAAACCCAGCAGGAAATTGGTAATATCGCATTAACCCATAAAGAGGTTATGGGAGTTCACGACCTTAGAACCCGTGATGGCGGAAAGGTTATCTTCATTCAGATGCACCTTGAAATGGCTGATAAAATCCCTCTCATTGACGCGCACAATGTGTGTGATTCCATAGAAGACAAGATACTTCAGAAATTCCCCAATGCTGACATCATTATCCACCTTGACCCTGTTTCAGCAATCAATGAAGACATCATCGTCCCCTTTGAGCCCTCTGTCGAAAGCTCTGGCACAAGCTCTTGATAAATCACTCTTGACCCTCATAATCATAAGCATAGAATGCCCCACCCGATTGGGGTAACGCTCTTTAACAAGCTGGGCTACCTGATTTCTCTGGTGAACTTAAAACCAGATAAACAGGTCTAAGCACACACGAACCTTATATGTTTATTTGTAGGCGAAAGCATAGAGATAAACGAACACAGGATATTTTTCTTCTAGCGCGGCGCTCAAGCGCAGATTGAAGGAGGGTACAAGTAGTACCTGACTGAAAATCTGAGAGTAGTGCAACAAAGCTAGAGGGAAAATAAACGGGTTCGGGGATGATACTGGCTTCGACGTTGGTAACAAAACCCAAGGTGCATGCCGAGAAGTGTAACAATTCTCGTAAATCCATTGTTGCAATTTAAAGTAATCGCAAACGACGATAACTACGCACTAGCAGCTTAATCTGCTTACCGCGGTACGAATCTGCCCGTAGATTTTTACCGGGGGCTCGACTAACGGGACCGCTGCGAAGCTTGCCTTAAGCTTCAATGTTAAACCTTTTAAAGGATCGCGCTTGAAACCCTGTCTGTCGGGTCCTCAAGTGCTAAATCAATAGACAACACTAAGCATGTAGAGCCGAAGGCGGCGTGCTGGCGGACGCGGGTTCAACTCCCGCCATCTCCACCATTTAGCTTTCTAGCAACTTCCTAGAAAGTCCGAAAAGCCCCTAGAATACTGAGAAATCAGCGATTTTAGGGGCTTTTTTGTGCCTATAAGATTTCATAACATCCTATTCACTTAGTAGTACCGATAGTAGTACCATAAATC
>JBECKS010000267.1:0-1026 GCA_040235395.1 Pseudomonadales bacterium
CGAACGCCTGGTCGAGCTGGCGCTCGAGGCCGGCGGGAGCGACAACGTCACGGTGCTGGTACTCGGACGCGACCAACCCGTGACCGCGGATTGCGCGGAGCTGCCGGATCTCGGGGAAACGACGTCGATGGACGCGCTCGAGGATCTGGAACGGCTGCAATCGCCGGCGCGCCCGCTGGTCTACGGCCTGATCGTCGGCCTGGCGCTGGCGCTGACCGTGCTCCTTGCGAGGCTCGCGGTGTCGTGACGCCGGTGCGGGGAGGTCGGATCAGCCCAGCAGGCGGCTCGCTTCGCGCTCGATGGCCGCAGCCTTGCCTTCGTCGATGGTCAGCCGTACGAGCTTGCAGCATTGGTGTACGGCGGCCTTGAGCGCGTCGGGCGTTGCCGGTGCATCGTGCAGTTTGCGCGTGACCGGTTCCAGGTCCCTGCCGAGCACGGCGATCGTGAGGTCGATGAGCTGCGAGCGCGTGTCCTCCAGGGAGGGCGCATAGGCTGATTTTCCGTTGCCGCCTCGGCCGCCCAGCGCGGCGAGGATCTCGGCGCACTTGGCTTTGAGCTCGGTGCCTTTGGCCTGGTCGATGGTCAGATCCACCAGTTTTCCGCACGAGGCGGCGACCTCGTGCAGGCCCTCTACCGTATCGGGCGCCTCGCGCAGTTTCTTGGTGATGCGCGCGGCGTCGCCGCCGAGCACCATGATGGCCACGTCGATCAGCGCCGCCTTGGCCTCGGCCGGCGATTTCGGAGCCACGGGCGCCTCGGTGCCGCCGGCGGTCTTGGGCGATGGCTGCCACTCCCCGCTCTTTGCCGCGATGAAGCCGTGCAGCGCCAGCTCCTCGAGGATGGCCGGCAGGTCGGCCACGCTCAGCAGCTTGCTCTGCAGCGCGGCGACGCTGGATTCGCCGTCGACCATGATCAGCACTACGCGCTTGCGCTGCGCCAAGTGGAACGTGCGCTGCGCGATTTCCTGGCGCCCCTTTTCCGTTTTGACGAAGACGAGCTGGGCGTCCATCTCACTCCGACAAGGCC
>JBECKS010000279.1:0-1250 GCA_040235395.1 Pseudomonadales bacterium
GTGTTGCGGGCGTCCATCGCCCCGGCCGTCAGCAGCTGGCCCGAGGCCTGGGCGGCTTCCGCCCCTTCCACGCTGACGGCCACCCGCGCGGCGTTCTCCGGGTCGAGATTGGCCAGCGCCAGGTACAGCTTGCCGTCGGTGCCGCGGGCGGCAGAGGCGGTCACGGCCGGCAGCGAAAGTTCGCCCGAAGCGTAGCGCGGCGTCTCGATCTGGAACGGGACCGAGGTCGCATCCTGGAACACCTGGTACATGCCGAATACGTGGTAGGTGGGGGTCAGCACCATGCGCGGGCCGTCGGTCAGGATCATCGCCTGCAGCACGTTCACCATCTGCGCGATGTTGGTCATCTGCACGCGCCGGGCGTACTTGTGGAAGATGTTGAAATTGATCGCCGCGACCAGGGCGTCGCGCAGTGTGTTCTGCTGGTAGAGGAAGCCGGGTTCGCGCCCGGCCTCGGAGTCGTACCAGGTGCCCCACTCGTCGATGTACAGGCCCGTGTCGTCGTCCGGGTGGTTCTTGTCCAGCACCGCGACGTTGGCCTCGATGTAGCCGTCGATCCGGGAGGCGCGTTCCATGGTCGAGAACCACTCGGATTCGGGGAACCTGGTGGATGCGCCCTTGTGATCCCATTCGCCGGTGGGCAGGGTGTAGTAATGATGGCTGATGCCGGCCATGCCAGGCCCCGGTATGGTGGCGCTCAGGACCTCCGTCCAGTCGGTGTTTTCGCCGTGCGAGCCGCTGGCGACCAGCTTGGGCCGCTTGCCCGGGGGCGTCTTGATGAAGGTCGCGTACTGGCGGTACAGGTCGGTATAGTACTCGGGCCGCATGTGACCGCCGCAGCCCCAGGTTTCGTTGCCGATGCCGAAGTAGGCGATCTCGAAGGGTTCCTCGCGGCCGTTCGCGCGGCGCTCGTTGGCCAGCGTGGAGTTCTTGTCCGAGGTCATATACTCCACCCACTCGGCCATCTCGCGCACGGTGCCGCTGCCGAGGTTGCCGTTGACGTAGGCGTCGGCGCCCAGCAGTTCGACCAGTTCGAAGAATTCGTGCGTGCCGAAGGCGTTGGTTTCCTCCACACCGCCCCAGTGGGTATTGACCTTGACCGGGCGCTCCTCGCGCGGGCCGACGCCATCGCGCCAGTGGTACTCGTCGGCAAAACAGCCGCCCGGCCAGCGCACGACCGGCACCTTAATGGCGCGCAGCGCCTCGACGACGTCGTTACGGAAACCACGAGTGTTCGGGATGTCCGAATC
>JBECKS010000019.1:0-3843 GCA_040235395.1 Pseudomonadales bacterium
CTCAAGAGCGTAACAACCATGGCTGTGCCTCATTTAGGTCGTTTTTCTCAGGAAGCCTTCAGGAAACACCCCATCCAATTACGTTATTCCTGGTATATGTTTTTCTTTCAATTAAGAGGCATTGCCGATTACATAGTTGAACGTAACAACTTTGCTTTCATACGGAAACTCTGGCAAAGCTGGTGCCCAACATGGAGCTTGCCTGAAAAAGATCTCGACCTTGTCATCGATACGCTTTCTCAGCCCGGCGTAAAAAAAGCGGCTTTGGGTTATTACCGGGCAATGTTTAATCTGGCTTCACAAGGTGCGAAAGAAACAGGTCGTCAGGCACGCAAGAAAATTCATGTACCAACACTGGCCATTACTGGTGCTGATGACGGTTGCATTCACACAGATGTGTTTATGAAACTTATGCGACAGGAAGATTTTTCTAAAGCATTGCGTGTTGAACAGATTCAAGGCGCCGGTCATTTCCTGCATCAGGAAAAACCTGAGGAATTGAATCAACTGATGATCAACTGGTTTAAAGCCAACAATTAAAAACTTTGCTGAATTGTGAATAACTGGAATTAATTATGAACGCTTCCATGAATGATGCCCTCGCTGAAGTAATCAGATTACTCAAGCTTGAACAAAAAGATGAACATACTTTTGTTGGAGCTCAGGCAAAAGCTAATCACAATCGGATTTATGGTGGCCAGGTGGTCAGTCAGGCTTTAATGGCCGCTATTGCCACCGTAGAAAATCGTCCCGCCATTTCCCTTAAATCAGATTTCCTTCGTGCAGGCGATCCCGAACAGGATGTCATTTATAAAGTTGAGAATGTTCGTGATGGAAAAACCTTTAATACCCGCCGAGTAACTGCCACACAAACCCAGAAGGGCAAGGAACAGATTATCTTCACTTTATCTGCCAGTTTTCAGGAACCGGAAGAAAGCGTTAGTCATCAAATCGATATGGCTCAATTTCCTAAACCACTTGAGCTTCCCGAGCCCAAAGTGCATTGGGAAAAAATCAAAGACAGACTCCCTGATTATGCAAAACAGTGGTATGACATGGATCGCGCTTTTGAAGAACGCGCTGTGCTATTCAATGATCCAACCAGCCCCACCATACGCGAACCACACCAAGCCATCTGGTTTAAAGCGAATGGTGTGCTTGATGATGATAAAGACTTACAACAAGGTTTGTTCGCCTATGCCTCTGATATGTTTTTACTGAATACCTGCATCCTTCCACACGGCATTTCATGGATGCAGGGCAATCTTCAATCTGCAAGCCTTGACCATAGCATTTGGTTTCACCGGGAACTTCGCGTTGATGAATGGCTACTGTTTGTTTGTGACAGCCCCATACTTTATGGTGCCCGAGGCTTTAATCGCGCCTGCGTTTATACAGAATCAGGACGATTAGTTGCATCTGTAATACAGGAAGGTCTGATAAGAGTCTTGAAAGATAAATCCTAAGACTTACACTGGTGTCTTTACTTAAAGCTCTCCCATGGCGCATAGGGAGTGCCGACATGACATCAACGACTACTGGAAAAAGCAAAAAAGCCACAAAAGCGGTTAAAACAAAACTTTCGGGAAAACGTAGTTATCAGAAAGGCATTATGGAATGGCGTAAGGAATTCCATGAAGACATTCATCATCAAGTTGAACTTCACGCTGATAAGGCATTTACAAAGCGCCGCTACCAATCCGCAAAAGAATTTTCATCACATTGTTGGTATCTTGCAGAACGCATAAACAATATTGGTATTGTTTGGGATATCACTAAATCTGTCACCCGCAGTGCCATATCGACAAAAGCCGTTGAACATGCACATGAAAACACACTCATCTCAGCTGCTTTCCGTGAACGCCTGATGCTTGCCGTAACTTCCGTAAACGCTTGCGCGGCCTGCTCTTATGCCCATGCTCGTGCAGCATTGACAGAGGGTCTCGACGAAAATGAAATCGATGCCTTGCTATCTGGTCATTTTGAACAATGCCCGAAAGATGAACAGCCTGCCCTACTCTATGCGCAACATTGGGCAGAATAGGAAGGTAAGCCTGACAAGGAAGCTCGCGAAAAAATGATTGAAGTTTATGGAAAGAAAAAAACCCAGGCGATTGAATTCACCATGGGCAGCATTCGCATTGGCAATTATCTTGGTAATACCATTGAGTATCTGGAAGTGCTCATGGAAAATAGAAAACAGCATCGAAAACATTCGAATCAGTCGCGAATAACTTCCTGACATTTACTAAAAAATAATTCCAATCGCACGAAGCTCAATAGATTTCCTGATGAGCGATTGTTGTACTTTTTCTACTTCTTTTTTCCAACTTAGGGCATCTTGCATTAATGTTTGCGTTTCACTTGCAGCCTGATCAAGCAAGGTTTCCATAAGTTCAAGCGCCAACTTTAACCCTGGTGTCAGTTTTTCTGGCAACTTGAGTTTTTCCTGCGAAGCAACAGTTTTTAATGCTGCTTCATCATTAGCATCCAGAGCTTCCAGACATTGGTTCAAACGTAAAAAATATTCCTGCGCCTGCTTTTCACCTTCAAGAATAGCTGCTCCATGGCACATTCCCAGGGTATCAAACACAAGCGCATCGTGATAATCCATGTCAGATTTGAAATACCACTGCTGCTTATCATCGTAAAGGAAAGACCAGATATCATTTCTGCTTTTCTCTTTATCTCTACCCAAAACTTCTTCCACATTAATCTGTAAACGTAATTGATGATTTTTTCTATCAAGGGTACTTCGATCCATTAAACACAAGGGCATAACAGTTTGCTGCATGGGAATCCATATATTCACCAGATTTACAGGTGAGAAGTTATTTTCACCATCGGGCGATTTGTGACGGAATACCCAAGGTGCAGCACCTTTCATAATTCTTTTTAAAGGAAAGCCATAAACATCCTGATCACCGTGCATTAATAAGGCAGCAGACTGTTTGCTATTGGTTGGAACTGCCTTTCCATGTTTAATTTGCATACCATTTGGGCCGCTACTACGAATAATGATACCCTCACCTGCAACAAACACCATGCGCATCCGTTTTCCATTTGAAAGCTTAAGCACGCTACCCACCACGGCTTTACGTAAAGCGTTCTCATCACCTTTTTCAAAAACCCCCTGACTTCTTACTTTCTCCAAAAATGCCTGTAATTTTTCATTGTCAGCAATGTTGACGGCATCAAAACCTTTTTGATGAAAATCAATGTCATATTTACCTGTCGACAGGTCATGTAGTTCGCATTTACGAAGATCTACAAATTTGGCAGCTTCTTCGTAGTTTCTGGCATCATGGGTATTCGCTCTTAAACGTTCTTTTCTTTCAGTGTCCTGAACTACATCAGTCGGTAAAGTAAAACCCATGATTGCGCGCGCATCTGCATTCATTTCCAGTCCCTCATTGTTTTAATAAATTACTCAACCCTTGTTGCACTTAAACAGCTGCTTTATTCTAATACGAGGAAAATATAAATACCCTCGTATTTAATTTTTATCATTACAAGCCCATGAATATCGAAAAAAACCTTATAAAACAAAGACGTATACCTAAACAAGCGCGGTCGATACAGAAGTACAACGAAATTCTGGATGCCAGTGCTCGCGTTTTACAGGAACAGGGGTATTCACAAAGCACCATGCAGGAAATCAGTCTCGAAAGTGGTCACCCCTACGCCACCATCTACCAATACTTCTCAAGCAGGGACGATATCTACCTCGCCTGGCTAGAACGATTTATTAATAACTCTCTTTATGGTCTGTCGAATCTTATTCTCTCGAATGAGGATGCAGAGCTCGATGATTATGTGGATGCAGCTGTTCAACTTGCCTTG
>JBECKS010000023.1:0-3317 GCA_040235395.1 Pseudomonadales bacterium
TTAAAAAAAGTTTTGTTCCTGTTTTCATATTAGCAACGCTGCCACTGCTTTTTGTTATTGCTCAGCTATGGTTTCGTCAGTATTACTACGGCGAATGGCTTCCTAATACCGCCTATATCAAACTCACACCTTCTGGCAATAACGTTTTAAAAGGCCTTCAATACGTTCTGCTCGGTTTAATTTTTTTGCTCCCATGGCCTTATCTTTTTTTTAAACAGTTAATAAAAGATAAAACCATTCTTTCCCAAACCCTCAGCAAACTGGTTTTACCTATAAGCTTTCTGTGGTTTATTTATGTAATATTGATTGGTGGCGACATTTTTGCTGGTCTTCGTCACTTAATCGTTGTGATAGCTACCTTATTTTTGTTGAGCCCTCTTCTAATAGACTGGATAGTTCGTGAACTCAAATACAGTAAAAAAACAAAAATTGCCTTAATCGCATGTTTTCTCGTCACACAATTTCTCAGTTACAGTTCGCTAGCTGCCAAGTTCGAACATTGGGAATGGCATGGTGAAGTCTTAGCTAAAATATTGAAAACGGCTTTTGATGACAAGCAACCCACGATTGCTGTAAGTGCTGCTGGCACACTGCCATATTTCACCCGTTTTCCTGCTATTGATATGCTCGGCTTGAACGATCACTACATTGCCAGAAACCCTGAACGGGATCCCTCCCTAAGCCCAATAGGTCATGGTTATGGGAATGCCACTTATGTTCTTGAGCGCCAACCCGATATTGTCAGTTTCTGTTTGCCAGATGACAAGTTAGGAAAAAAACCCTGTCATTTTGCAGAAAAATCTTTATTTGCTCTCGAAGGATTTCAGGAAGATTACATTCTTGTCCGGATAAAAGGTTACGAGCCCTATCCATATATTGGAAACTTCTGGTTTAACAAAAACAGCACCAAAATAGGCATTGAAAAAAGTAAGCATGAGATGTTTATTCCAGGATACTTATTTTCTACAACACCTGATTCTCATGCAGAACTTGATGAAAATAAGCAACTATCAATGGTATTAGAGCCAGGTATGCAAGCCAGTATTGCTGATTTGAAATTTCCTGATGAAGTGAATTCAATTAAGATTGAAGCCAGTGGTTCACTTACATACAAACTTGAATATGATAACGAAAACCATACACATACTATTTTTCTAGAAAATCAAACAGAAGAGAAAGTGCTTTTAAAGTCCTTATCGATATACTGGTAAGGCTTGCTAAGCTCTTTTAAAAACTTACAGTACGTGTTTTTCTTATTCCGTTAAACTTATTCAGCGCTAAACACAATATCCCCATAATAGGCTTCTGCTTCACCGCCGTTATTATCGGTGTCACTCATAATGGCAATGACATCTATATAGCGATAGGCTTCCTTGTTTTCCTTGTCACTTCCTTTATCTCCAAAATAAGTAATCAGATCTTGATAGACATTTCGTTTTTCATCATACCATTGCCCTGTTTGCGCATTTTTTCCTTTAACAGAAATCATTTTTACATTGGAACCGGCAAAGGGATTATTCCATACAAGATTTTCTTCCTGACTCGCCGACCAGACATAATTAAGCGATTGTGTTTTCCAGATCATGAATCCGCCATCAATCACCACATAAACACGCGCAGCATAATCATCGCCCGACTTGCTACGTTCGTTAACCGTATGCAATGGCTTTTCAAGCAACCAGCTCCAGTTTAAGTAGGGCGTTTTTAATAAATCGATTTTCTTTTTTAGATAGTAGCCAGAAGCTGCATGTTTGCTAGTGGCTTTTAGTGCAGTGCGCCCCTTATATTCCAGCGTTTCATACTGTGTTTCACCCTCAAAGGTTTTATGCTCCCACTTTTTAATACCATTGCTAGCTAGCGAAGTAAGATTCACTTCAGCTTGCAGAGACAGTGAAAGCAATATACCTGTGATAAACAAAATGCGACGTGACATGACGCTTTTCCCATAAATACGTAAAAGATATTATCCTGACTGAATTATTTTTATACCTTCCTGCACGTTAATCACTTTTTGCAAATGGCACAAGCAAATAAACATTCAAGCCTTGTCAAGCTACTCGGCTTTCAATTTTCTCGCTAGAATGCAGCTCAATTATCTTCCCTAGTAAGCTTTCTGGAAGCCCTGTGTCTGAACTTTTTCAATTAAACCCTCGCCAACGCGAAGCCGTTAAATATATAGATGGTCCTTTGCTAGTACTTGCTGGCGCAGGCTCAGGCAAGACGAGAGTAATCACCGAAAAAATTGGTTATCTGCTTAAGGAATGCGGTATTCCTGCCAATCATATTGCCGCTGTTACCTTCACCAATAAAGCCGCACGCGAGATGAAAGACAGGGTGAGTCTTTCCATTGGCTCAGATGTATCGAAAGGCTTGGTGGTTTCTACCTTTCATAACCTTGGGCTGCGCATGATTCGTAGTGAATACAAACACCTTGGCTTACGCAGTGGTTTTTCCATCTTTGATGCTCAGGATAGTAAGCAGCTTATCAATGACCTGATGATTAAAGCCAAGTTTGATGATTCAGCCGATGCCGTTCAGCAGCAGATTTCCCGTTGGAAAAATAATCTCATCAATCCTGATGCTGCTTTTGCTAATGCAGAAACAGATGTGCAGCAACGCGATGCTCTCGTTTATAAAGAATACATACGTTATTTACGCTCATACAATGCCGTGGATTTTGATGATTTAATTTCATTGCCTAGCGAATTGCTGCAAAAGCAGCCAGAGATTCGTGAGCGTTGGCAAAATCGTATCCGTTATTTACTGGTGGATGAGTATCAGGATACCAACGCTTCTCAATATTTACTGGTGCGTTTATTGGTGGGTGTCAGAGCTGCGCTAACTGTTGTAGGTGATGATGACCAGAGTATTTATGCCTGGCGTGGTGCACAACCTGAAAACCTCGCTCTTTTGCAAGATGACTTCCCTAATCTGAAAGTTGTGAAACTGGAACAGAATTACCGTTCAACACGTATGATACTTGATGCCGCCAATGCGGTGATTGATCACAACCCTCATGTGTTCGAAAAGAAACTATGGAGCGAGCTGGGTTACGGCGAACCTATTAATGTGCTCACCTGTAATAATGAAGTACATGAAGTGGAACGTATCGTTTCAGAATTACTCAATCATAAAATCATGAATGCAACAGGTTTTAAGGATTACGCCATTCTTTATAGAGGCAATCATCAATCCAAGTTGCTGGAAATGCGTTTGCAGGAATTGCAGATGCCTTACAAATTAAGCGGGGGCACTTCCTTTTTTGCGAAAACAGAAATAAAGGATTTGATGGCCTATTTTCGTTTGTTGATTAATGG
>JBECKS010000032.1:0-8628 GCA_040235395.1 Pseudomonadales bacterium
GCTTGCATGGCATCATTCCATGCCTTTTCCATTGCTGTTAAATCAAAGCTGCCTGAAAACAGCACAGAAACCTGTTCACAATACATGCCCGATGCATCATCAAGACGGCTGTGGAACAACATACCTTCCTGCATGGGTGACAGTGGATAGATGGCTTCGATGCCCGTATTTAATTCAGCATCGCTCGCTTGTTTATGGCTTTCTATAAAGTCCTGACATATCTCATCCAGTTGTGTCTGTTGAATGGAAAGATAAGGTAAATCACTTGGCGTAAAACCAAAATGTTCTTCCTGTGCACACCAGCTTACGATGGCCTGAAGATGTTTCAGCATCGAACTTTCTAAAGCATCGATTTTTTCTTCACCAAGATAACTTGCATTAAAGTTAATATTGAAAACAAACTTTCCTTCACGATAGACACTATTAAGCGTTAAGTGATGCGTAGGTGCGTTGTGTTCACTGTTATCCTGAATATCGCTGGCATTTAAATTGAGGTAGTCAATATCAGGATTTAATATTTCGCCCTCATCAGCTTCCTGCATTTGTCCGAGATAATTGAAACTGATGTCAAGTTTAGGCATCTGTTTTATCTGTTCCTGGAATTTCTTATCGCGGCTCAGATATTTTAATAGAAAAAATGTTGCACCATTTTCAGGAATAGCACGCAAACTGCTTTTAATCTGTTTTATCAACACATCATATTGCGCAGCATTCACCGCTTCATCTGACAGCGGCAGATAGGCTGGATACATGCTGGTAAACCAGCCCATGGTACTTGAAAGCTCTACCTGTTTTGCCAACTCACCTGTCAGGCAATCGCGTCCGTGCCCTTCAAGTTCAATACAAAGTTGTTCACAGAGATTGTTTTCTTTTAAGGAAAGCGCAAAGGCGAGTAATAAAAGTTCCTGCGTTTCTGTTCGATAGGCGCGATTACTGTCTACCAGCAAGGAAGCGCTTGCATCTGAATCCAGTTCAAAACGTTTCTGTTCAAGTTTAAATTCATCTGAATTTTCTGCATTTTTGCTTAAGGCTATGTTTTTAATTTCCGGTAATGTTTCGCGCCAGTATTCGCTGTCTAAAGCCAAGGCATCGGAGTTAACATATTCCTCGAGTACTTTGCTGTAATACTGGAAGGAAGTGCCTTTTCGACCCAGATCAATTGCCTGATTGTTAAATTGCTGACTGAAGGCAAGGTTCAAATCATCGAGCAGAATGCGCCAGGAAACACCATCGATAATCAAATGATGGGCAACAATTAATAAACGTTGTTCCTGAGTGCCTAAATGATAAAGCACCACTTTAAACAGCGGGCCATCAGAAAGTGACAGTTGGCGCTGAACTTCCTGACTATGTAACAACATTGCCTGATAGGCATCTTCTGTTTTTGAAAGATTCTGTTCACTCAGGATATCAACCAGATAAGAAAGGCTACGGTTACTGTTATCGTGTTTCTGTATCCATTCTTTTTTCTGGAAATTGAAACGCAAACGAAGCACATCATGTCTGCGGAGAAGCGCAGAGATAACCGGGGTAATGCTCTGTACTGTTAAGTGTTCATTTACCTTGAAAAGCAAGGACTGGTTAAAATGATGTTTATCCTTGAAATCCTGTTCAAAAAACCAACGTTGAATTGGACTTAAAGCCACTTCGCCAACAACCAAGCCTTGTTCCGCAACCACATGACTGAAACTCTCACCTAATTCATCTGCCAGTTCAGCAATGCTGGGATGCTCAAAAAGTAGCCTAGGTGTCATCTCCAGACCTAAACGTTTTGCGCGGCTAACAATCTGTATGCTGATGATGGAATCACCACCCAGTTCAAAGAAATTATCAAACACGCCCACAGAAGATATTTTCAGAACGTCAGACCAAACATTTGCCAGGGTTTTTTCTGTATCTGTTCTTGGTGCTACATAATTTTCCCTGAATAATTCTTCAATCTTCGGTTTAGGTAACCGCGCCTTATCCAGTTTTCCATTGGCTGTTAAGGGAATGGCTTTTACTTCAATGTAGAAACTGGGAATCATATGTGCAGGCAAGCTTTCTGTTAAAGCCTGTTTGATATCTGCCAGTTCAGTGTCATGTTTTTTATCAAGCACATAATAAGCAGTGAGATATTTTTTCCCTGATTCCATTTCCGTAGCAATCACCACGGCATTATCAACACCTTCGATAGAATTCAGTTTCTTGGAAATTTCACCGGGTTCAATCCGGTAACCACGAATCTTGATCTGGTCATCCATACGACCAATCACTTCCACATTTCCATCAGGTAAGCGCCTTGCTAAATCGCCTGTGCGATAAAGTCGCGCATTTTCCTTTTTGGAAAAAGGATCCTTAACAAAAACTTTTTGTGTCATCTCTTCCTTGCGCCAGTAACCCAGACCAACACCATCACCGCCAGCAACCAGTTCACCAACCACGCCTACAGGCACTTCCTGGCCACGTGCATCCAGAATATAAATGGTGGTATTTGAAATGGGTTTGCCTACCGGTACATTCCTTGCGCTTTCAGGCAGATTCAGTATGTCGAAGGATGCTGTGAAAACCGTGTTCTCCGTTGGACCATAGCCATTCATTAAATGTATGGCAGGGTTGTGTTTAATGACACGAAGTGCTGCTGCAGGTGGAACGGGTTCCCCACCCACAAGCAAGGTTCTCATCTTGCTGAAGATTTCTGGATTATCACGACTGTATGCCTGAAAGAGTAGTGCTGTCATGAACATGTTGGTGACCGATTCAGCTTGCAGTTTCTGTGCAAAAAGATCTTCAGAAAGAATGCATTCACGATCAAAACCAATCATGCATGCACCGTTCAACAACGCGCCCCAGATTTCATAAACCGAGGCGTCAAAACAAACATTACTGATATGACCAATGCGATCCTTGGGGCCAATGGATGTGTACCAGGTATTGATAACCAGGCGAGTTACTGCGCGATGATGAATACACACGCCTTTTGGTTGCCCCGTTGAACCCGAGGTGTACATGATATAAAGCAGATCATCTGCTGAAACCGATTCATAGAACTGCGGATCGGTTTTTGAAAAATGTTGCCACGAAGCTTTCTGGTCAAAATGACATACACGTGCATTTAATGTTTGAAGCGCATCTGACTTTGCCAAAGCTTCTTTTAACAGCTTGTCATACTGGCTAAGGGAAATAATGTAAGAAGGTTCTGCATCCTCAAGCATGTACTGGACACGTTCATCGGGATAGGCCGGATCAATAGGCACATAGACAGCGCCCACTTTTACAACCGATAAAAGTGAAACCAGAAATTCCAGGGAGCGATCCATGAAAAGAATAACGCGTTGACCTTTTTCAATACCTTTTTCGTTCAAGAGTTGCGCCAGCTGATTGGATTGTTCATCCAGTTGTGCGTAACTCAAACTTTGGTCATCAAACTTTAGTGCAATGTTGTCTGGATATTGCGCAGCTTTCTTAACGAACAGTGCCGCCAGGTTTGCATCTTCCGGATAACTGGTGCCGCTTCTGTTCCATTCTTTCAGTGCTTCCTTTTCTACTTCACTAATGTAAGGAATATCAAAAACATTGCGATCAAGATAATCACCAAAGTGCATTAACAATTGCTGCATATGAGCAAGCAAACGTTCGATAGTATTTTTGCGATAACGTTGCTGATCAAAAAGCACGCGCAATTTGATGTTCTCACCTGGCTCAACACTAATTGCCAGTGGGTAGTTGGTTTTCTCGAAACTATGGAAATCTCCAATGCCTAAGCGTGTATCCTGCTGTTTCAAGCGTTCACTCACGGGAAAATTCTCAAATACAAAAATACTGTTGAAGAGGGGAACTTCTGCTTCAAGACCCAGGAGTTTCTGTATGCTGGATAAGGCACTGTGTTGATGTTGATTGATAAGTTGCTGCTTCTCCTGAAGTTGCACAAAACAATCTCGTAAACTCATGTTGTCGGAAAAGTTCATACGCATGGGCAAGGTGTTGATAAACATACCCACGATGTTTTCGACATCAGGGAACTCAGCCGCCCTGCCCGACACCGTTACCCCAAACACTACATCGTCGTCGCCACTGTAATGACTTAAAAGAATAGCCCATGCCGCTTGCATGACACTATTCAAGGTAAGCTGATGGTTCTTGGCAAATTGCCTTAACTCTTCGCTGTGCTCGAAACCCAGTTCCTGATAAACAAAATTCTCTTCAGCACGCGTGCTTTCTTCAATAGGCTGCGCCAATGGTTCGAGTGCAATTTCATTAACATCATCAAAACCCGCAAGCTCTGTTTTCCAGAAGATTTCATCAAAGTCCTGATGCTGATGCCATGCAACATATTCTTCGAAACTGTTTAAGCTTTGTTGTCGACTTAATTCCTTGGCAGTCTTTCCTTCAAGTAAGTAAAGATAATTTTCAAATAACTTATTGAGCACCAAGGGCACAGACCAACCATCAAGCAGAATATGATGGTGAGTCCATACCATCCAGTGCGTATCACGATTCATCTTCAAGAGACTTACCCGCATTAAGGGTGGTCTTGATAAATCAAATCCTTCATCACGATCCTGTTCGAGGAAATCAAGCAAGTGTTTCTTGTGGTGCTCGCGATTATCAGCGTTTTCCAGAGACGACAGGTCTTTTTCCAGTAAATGGAAAGGCAGCTCCTTGAACACCAGCTGTACGGGATCCACCAGTTGCCAGGTGAACGCACTTCTCAAATTCGCATAGCTACTGATGACCTGCTTCCACGCTGCTTCTAATGCAGTGGTATTTACCTCACCCTTAAGCTCAACACAGAATTGTTCGAGATAACTATGCTCCTGATGTTTGCTAGAAAAAATGTTGTGGAAAAGCATGCCTGACTGCGTTGGCAAAAGACTGTGCAGGGTTTCAATTTCCAGCGCCGGTGCACCATCATTGATTGATTCCTCACCATAGTATTGTGCTTCAATCAAATCGATATCTGGCTGTTTCAGCTTAGCTGCTATCAAATCAGAAGGACTTAAATAACTATGTAGCTGTTCACAACAATGCTCAATGAGTTCAAGTAAATCATGCTTGAAGTTTTGCAAATACTGATCAATTTGTGTCTCAGAAAATTTTTCAGCATCGTAGAGGAAATCACACTGCAAACTATTGCCGCTCACGAAGGCCACAACATCCAACGCATGTGCTCGCTTGAGTGCTGCAGCCTGATCAAGGGATTCAGCACCTGCAAGCAAACGTAAATCTGTATCCACACTGAAACTGTCGGCGCTTAGCTCATCACCAAATTGTCCGAGGTAATTAAAACTGATGTCAGCTTTATGGGCTTTAAGTCGGGAGCTAACATGCTTCTCATGGCTGAAATATAAAAGACCAAAACCCGCACCTTTATTCGGAATACTTCGTAACTGTTCTTTCACAGACTGAAGGTTTTCGCCCCAATCACGACTTTGTGCTTTCTGGCTTAAGAGAACCGGATACATCTGAGTGAACCAGCCAAGGGTTCTTGAAACATCGGGGTGATCCAGCTGTTGCGACCAGCTTTCACTTAATTCACGTCCATGGCCTTCCATAGTGACCAGTAATTTCTTTTCTTTTACATCCACAACCAAGGCATTCAGAAGTGCGCACAACAAGACATCATTAGCGTCAGAACGATAACTTCGATTCACCTGTTTCAGGAGCTTTTCAGTTTGTGAAATCGTTAGCGAGAAACTTTTGCGTTTCTGTTTTTCATAAATGGATGGCGTTTGATGCAGCTTCTCACCCAAAGGATTCTTATGTTTCTGGAAAAATTCAAGTTGCTCTAACCAGTACTGCTGGTCAGCGATAGCTACTTCTGAAGAAGCCAGGGTTTTTAATCCATTAATCCATTGCTTGTAGGAGTTGGTTTTTTCAGGCAGAACTTCCGACAGTTTTTGCCTGAGGCTTTCATTAGTAGAAACAATGTGTTCCTGCTGATGATAGCTGCTCAACAAGCTATTTAAATCATCAAGAAGAACACGCCACGAAATCCCATCAATCACAAGGTGGTGCGCAACAATATAAAGGCTCTGTTTTATTTCACCCGCCTGCAAACCATTCATTAATCTGAAATGCACAACTCGACCTGCACTGATGTCGAGACTGTTTTGCGCTGCAATCAGGTTTGAGAAAAGACTTAGGGGATGATTATTTTCAACTTTATGTTGAATTTCACCGATACTACTAAGTGATGCAATGTATTGTTCGCTCGTGTTCAATTCACTGTGCTGCTGGCTCCAACGTGAGTTTTCCTGATTGAATTGAAGATTGAGTGCATCGTGCTTATCCAGGAAGATGCGAATCAGGATGTGAAGCAGTTCTTCGTTGATACCCTGTTCAAGATGAAGCAAAAGCGACTGGTTAAAATGATTGGCAGAAACTGCTTCTTGCTCCTCATAACTTTGTGCGAAGAACCATTGCTGAACTGGTGCGCATTCAAATTCACCATAAACCACACCTTGATCAGCTGTCTGCATCTTGCGATTGCTGTTAGCCACTTGCGCAAGTTGTGCAATGGTGGGGTATCGGAAAATCTGGCCAGGATTAAGAATAATATTCTTCTGGCGCGCTGCGCTGATAATCTGGATGCTCAGAATGGAATCGCCACCAAGATCGAAGAAATTATCCCTGACACTGATGCTATCTAGCCCCAACACTGTCTGCCAGATTTCCTGCAGTATCTTTTCATTTTCAGATTCTGCTGAAATGAATTCATTACTTTGGGAAAGAGAAAAATCCACTTTTGGAAGCAGCTTACGATTGATCTTGCCATTATTAAGTAGGGGCATCTCATCAAGGAAAACAATAAGATGTGGCACCATGTACTCTGGTAAGTGTGCTGCAAGATGCTGTTTAAAAATTTTCTGCAGCTCATCTTTTTTCTGCCGGTACTGTGTGCGCGTAGTTTCATCAAGTGAAACATAGGCAAGTATTTTTTTGCTGTTACCCATCTCACTGGCGGTGACGACACAAAGATCAACACCCGACATTTCGTGCAAACGAGTTTCAATTTCGCCAAGCTCAATTCGATAACCGCGAATCTTGACCTGATGGTCAATCCTTCCCAGGTATTCAATCACGCCATCATTGCGCTGTTTTACTAAGTCACCTGTTCGATACAGCCTTTGCTTACCAAGCTGAGGAAGTTCTTTTTCAATAAAAGTGCTCTTGCTCAGCTCTTCCCTGTTTAAATAACCTCTCGCAAGTTGAACGCCACCGATATGCAATTCACCTGGCACACCAAAGGGAACCAGACTGCCTTTATCATCGAGCACATAAAGTTGGGTGTTAGTAACAGGTCGACCTATGGGAACCGATGCATAAGCATCGGAGGATTTGGAACAATGCCAGTAACTAACGTCAATGGCTGCTTCTGTAGGTCCGTAAAGATTATGTAATTCAGCCTGGGGAAATAATTGATAAAAACGATTCACCGCTTCGCGACTTAAAGCTTCACCACTACAGAAAACTTTTTTTAATGAAGCAATATTGCTGTCTGCACCGTAGTCGAGCCAGGATAGCAACATGGAAGGTACGAAGTGGCAATGACTGATTTGCGCGTGTTTGATAATGTCACTGAGATAAGCAGGGTCTTTATGGCCATCGGGTTTTGCTAATACAAGACAAGCACCCTGACTCAAAGGCCAAATGAATTCCCAGACAGACACATCAAAACTGTAGGTGGTTTTTTGTAACACCTTATCACCAACTTCAAGTTGGTATTCCGACTGCATCCACTGAATACGATTCAATATCCCCTGATGAGTTACCATCACGCCTTTGGGCATACCCGTTGAGCCGGAGGTATAAATAATATTAAAGAGGTCTTCGCCCTTTGAAAAATTATTCGCGCGTTTCTGTTCGTTTTGTAATTGTGCAGAAGAAAGCTCGCTTAGGTTAATAACTCCTTTCAAGCGCTTGAATCGTTTTGCTGTATCAGACTGGCAAAGAATAAACTGGGCACCGCTATCCTGAATCATGAATTCCAGACGATCCTGTGGTAATTCCGGATCCAGAGGAAGATAAGGGCTTCCCGTCTTGAGGACAGCAAGCAAGGCAATCACCATATCGGCGCTGCGCTCGAGACAAAGTGCAACAGGCTTTTTGGCAATCAAACCTTGTGCTTGAAAATAAACGGCAAGTTGATTGCTTGCCTGATGTAACTCCTCATAAGTGAGGGAAATATCTTTTCCTTTTTCAGTAAATTGCAAAGCAGTTTGCGTTTTATGTTGCTCACAAGACTCATCCAGAAAGTGTGCTACCGTTGAGTAGTCTGGGTATTGAACCTCTTCGCCCTGGGAAAAGGATAAAATCATTTGCGCCTCATCTTCATTAAGAAAGCTCACTTCCTCAATCAAGGCATCAGGATTTGCCAGGAGTATTTCTGCTAACTGTTGATAATGCTGTGCAAGCTGCTCAATCGTTTCCCTTTTGAAACGATTGCTGTTAAAAAAGAAACGCAAGGTATTTAAAGCCGTCGCATCACTTGTATTCAATGTTAAGGAAAAAGTTTCTGCAAATTCTCTGGCATCTTTTTCCCGCTCTGGCACAACATCATCGAAAGCAACGTCCAAGGTGCCATTGCCAGCAATATCAAGGCTTTCCATCTCCTTTAGAATACTGTCAAGAATCACTTTACCGTGC
>JBECKS010000035.1:0-19836 GCA_040235395.1 Pseudomonadales bacterium
CTTCTGGACAAGCAGATGAGGCAGAAAAAATATATCAGGAGCTCATCGAGAATAAACAGGAACTGGTTTCTGCTTTCAAAGGCATTTCTCGATGTAAAAAATATAAGAGCAGGCCCGCTGTACTTGATGCTATTGAAGAATATACGCAGTCTGAGAAACTCTCTGAAACAGATTTGAAATCTCTTTATCGAGCAACAGGAAAAATTCTTAATGACATCGGTGATTATGAAAATGCTTTTAAGTATTTTTCAATTAGTAAAACACCTGAATGGGGAACGCTGCGTGCAGATTTCTTTGAAAAACAAGTAGAACTATTAACAGAAGTCATTACACCTGAATTTTTTAAAGAGAGAGAGAATTGGGGTTCTTCTAGCAAACGACCCATCTTTGTTTTTGGTATGCCCCGCTCTGGCACAACACTTACTGAACAGATTCTTTCCAGTCACCCCAAAGTTCATGGTGCTGATGAGTTAGGTTTTTTTATATCCAAGGCTCAAGAAGCAGAGCTAGATTGTAGCAATGTTCACACCCTTGAATACTCAATCAGCAGAATAAAGAAAAAAGATGTTCAGGAAACTGCCAAGGAATACCTCAAAATCTTAAATGCACATTCCAATTCTGCAGACCACGTTGTTGACAAAATGCCACTTAACTTTGAAGTATTGTGGTTAATGGCTCTGGCCTTCCCAAAGGCTACATTCATTCGTTTGACACGAAATCCCATGGCAACATGCACATCCTGTTACATACAACCCCTAGGTAATATCCACACCTATGTTAACGATCTGGAAGCATTAGGCAGATACCTTTTGCAGTACGAAAAGCTTATGGATCATTGGAACAAGGTGCTCCCCATCAACATCATTGAATTAAATTACGAATCACTGGTTAATAATCAGGAAGAAGAAACAAGAAAACTGATTGCTCAAGTTGGGCTTGAGTGGGATGACAAATGCCTTGAATTCTATAAAACAAAACGTAGCGTGAGAACACCAAGCCGCCATCAAGTTGATCAGGCTATTTACCATTCCGGATTAGATAGTTGGAAAAATTATCGCTCCTATTTGAAGCCGCTTGAAGATGTGCTTCAGGAAAGCGAGCTATACCAACGCTTATGTAACTAAAAAACTTTATTTAAATTCTTTAGCACCAGGGAATAAAAAGCATTTTGCGAGTAAGGACTTATGAAATTAAGCACACCTAACATACTACTAATCAGTATCAGTCTTGTTCTTTGTGTTGGTGGTTTTCTCAACGTTTTTTCAATCGTAGAAAGAAATATTCTCGATATCATGCTCAAACAGCATTCCCTGAATCGGAGCCTGCCAGAAAATATTGTATTGATTGATATCGACCAGAAAAGTCTTGAAGACATGAATGACATTGCCGGCAGCTGGCCATGGCCACGTGCTGTTCATGGGGAATTGATTGAAAATCTAGAGAGTGTTCAACCAAAAGCTATCGTGATGGACATGCTTCTCAATGAGTTCGATACTTTTCGTGAAGACAGTGATTATTACTTCTCAGATGTGGTTGCTGCTAATACGAATGTTTATTTGCCAACACTCCTGATGAGTGACGGACTTGGCGCTAATATTCTTGAGTATCCTGAAAGCCTTCACATCAAACGAAGTGAACAGGCAGATGAAACATTAAACGTACCTTTACTAGTTCCAATTATTGTTCCCGCTGAAGCCTGGCGTGGCGGCATGATTAACTTTCTTGCCGATAGTGACGGTATGGGGCGGCGTTATTTTCTGGAAAAAAATGTCTCGGGCTGGCTGTTTCCTTCCATGCCAAAGAGACTCGCTGATGATCTGAACTGGGCACAACCTCCAGAAGAATCCTTTTACCTGAATTGGTATGGAAAAGTTGAAACACGTTACAGTTACAGCGATGTTTTTTTTGATGTCACCAGCTCCTCATCAACACTCAAGGAACATTTCGCTGACAAAGTCATTGTCATTGGTGCCGCTGCACCCGGTTTAGGTGATTTCAGACCGACGCCTTTGGGAAGCACTTATCAAGGCATGCTGATTCTGAGCACTGCTATTGCAAACCTCTCAAATACTGACTGGCTTGTGGAAAAAAACTGGGGTAAGAACCTCTACCCTCTACTGCTCCTGTTATTTATTGCTTGCTGGTATCGTCAACTGAACCTGCTTCCCTTTGGTCTTCTGCTAGCCGGACTAACCATCGTCGGTTTTGCTTCTCAATATCTATTACTTCTTAAACAAAACTGGATTATCCATCTTGCAACACCCATGCTAGTGAGCTGGGTAATTTTCTTCGGCATGGCATTAGTTTACTGGTGGCAGGAAAGGGCTCAACGACAACAGGCGATTGCCATGTTTGGTCGCTTTCTTGACCCCAGAGTCGTTAGTAATCTTGTAAAAGGAAACACCATTTCAGATGCCCAAGGTACCCAATCAAGAGAAATAAGCATTCTTTTTTCTGATATCAGAGGCTTTACTAGTCTTTCTGAAAAACGTTTACCTGAACAGGTGGTATCTCTTTTAAATGAATACTTTAGCCGTCAGGTTAAGGTGATTTTCGACACCAATGGTACTCTGGATAAATTTATTGGCGATGCCATCATGGCTTTCTGGGGAGCACCCGCCGACAACCCGAACCATGCTTATGATGCCATATGTGCTGCACTGGAAATGGTTAAGGAACTTGAGAATTTCAGAAAGGAATTCGCTGACGCTGGTGATGATTTTGATATTGGAATCGGCATCCATAGCGGCCCTGCGGTTGTTGGATTTATCGGTTCAAATGACCGCTTGGACTACACTGCCATCGGAGATAGTGTTAACCTTTCTTCACGCATTGAAGGTGCAACCAAAGGTGTCGCCCGTATTCTGGTTTCAGAAGATACCAGACTGGCATGTGAAGCGAGCCATTCCGGCGTTTTCGAATTCATCGACCACGGCGAAGTACAGGTAAAAGGAAGAGAACAAAAGGTGAGATTATATGAACCACGTAAATCTTAATAAAATCCGTTACTTAACACGTGATGCAATAGCTCTGATGCTAACAGTATTGCTGTCAGCCAATGCACTGGCAGACTCATCACCTGAAATGAGCCCGGTAGATGGCGAAACAGAAATGGCCAGCCTTTCTCGAGATAGCGATCTGATGGAAAAGCCAGAAACCGGTGCCAAGGTCGTCACTAAACTGAAGGCAAAAACTGAAGTTCAGGTTATTAATCGAAGTGGTGCTTGGGCAGAAATAAGCACCAAAGATAGTCAACAAGGCTATGTCAGATTGCTGAACCTGAGAACTACCGGGCAAGCCCGTGGCAAAACCGGAATAAACACCTTGGTTAAAAGCTTTAAAACCGGTTCTAGCGGTCAAAGCGTTGCCACAGGTGTTAAAGGTATGTCATCTGAAGAATTAAAATCTTCTGAAGTGGATGATGAACAGGTAAAACAATTAGCCTCTTTACAGGCAAATGTTAAGGAAGCAAAAAAAGAAGCCAAGACAAATGGCTTAAAAACCCAAAAAGTTCCTGAGCTTGATAAGAAGGAGAAATAGTCATGAAAATTAAAAATTTTAAACATGCAAAATATCTTGTTCTCCCTGCTTTTTTAACAAGCGCACTTATTGCAACAGCACAGGAAAAGCCTTCTAGCACCTTACATGATGATGGTATGTTGGTCGCAGGTTTTGAACTCTCCGGTTTTGGAAATGCAGACAAAAACAGTAAGCGCCTTCAGAGTGCATTCGACGTAGGAAAGAAATTTGCCAAATCCAAAAAAGACATCACTCCTGAAGATGAGGCAAAAATGGGGGAAGAGCTTGCGGGTCAGATTATGCACACTGCTCCCTTACTGGAAGATAAAGAGATTCAATCCTATGTTAACAATGTTGGCACTTGGATAGCCTTACAAAGTGATGCACCCGATTTATCATGGCGTTTTGGTGTAATTAACACTGATGACGTAAACGCCTTCTCTATGCCTGGTGGTATTGTTTTGATTACACGAGGCATGTTTGAAAGCATGCGAACTGAAGCAGAACTTGCTGGTGTACTGGCACACGAAATTACCCATGTGGTAGAGAAGCATCAAGTGAATCAGATTAAAAAAGCCGCAGGAAATGAATGGAAAGCTTCATTGATTCAAGCCGTTGCTGAAGAGAAAGATAACAAAGATTCAGAAAAAGCTGCTAATGCATTAACTGCTGGTATGGAAATCTATACCCGAGGTCTGGATAAGGAAGATGAATTTGCTGCTGACCGTGGTGGCGTGGTTCTTGCCGCGAAAGCTGGTTACAACCCTTATGGTCTTGTTGGTGTGCTACAAACTCTTGGTGATATCAGTGCAAAAGATTCGCGTGTAGCGCTTATGTTCTCAACTCACCCATCACCCGTGGATCGTCAGGATAAACTTGCAGATGCCATGGGAACGAAACTTGATAAATTTGCTGATGGCGTTGACAACACCGAGCGTTTTGAAGTGATGTTTGCAGTTGCTGAATAAGTCTTTTTAATTATTCCCGGTTTTCACAAATATTCACTTCAATACTGATATGAGATAAACCCTGCTTTTTCAACAGGTTTCTATAATGATCAGCAGGTTTTGGAAAGTGAGTTACCAAAGAGATAATTGCCGCTTTGTGATTTGGCCCAAGTCGCCAGACATGTAAGTCGGCAATCCTGTTGTCACTATCCTGCTCAATCAAAGCTTTTATTTCTTCACGCTCCTTTTGTTCAACACCAGCATCAAGCAATACTGGACTGGTTTCCCTAATCAAACCCAAAGACCAACGGGCAATAATTAAAGCGCCAACAATACCCATGATTGGGTCCATCCAACTTAAGCCCCAGAACTTTCCACAAACCAGCGCGATAATTGCAAGCACTGAGGTAAGCGCATCTGCCAACACATGAAGGTAAGCGGCACGTAGATTATGATCATGATGGTGATGATCATCTTCTTCATGATGATGGTGATGCTCATCTTTCAATAGGATTGCACTGACCAGGTTAATGAACAGACCAGCTGAAGCAACAATGATGGCTTCATCAAAGCGAATCTCCTGTGGATCAACAATCCTTAAGACCGACTCCAGTATCATGATTAAAGCCACAATGCCAAGACCAATGGCACTTGCAAAACCGCCCAGCACATTAACCTTTCCTGTTCCAAAGGAAAAGTCAGGGTTTTCAGCGTGTTTTCTCGCATAACTATAGGAAAACAGTGCCAGCAAAAACGCTGCAACGTGAGTACCCATATGCCAACCATCGGCTAGCAAGGCCATCGAACCATAATAAGTGCCCGCAGTAACTTCCACTAACATGGTTACCGCAGTAAGAATCAGCACATAACGCGTTTTCTTTTCCCCCTTTTCATTAACCAGAGAAAAGTTATGCTCATGTTCCAACTTTGATAAGGTATTTTTATGCATATAAGCCCTTCAATCTTCTAAGTTGACTATAAACGCCTACCAAAAAGCCTTCAATGCTGATTGCCGCTTAATTTAATGCTTCCTCCTAATCACATATCCCATGATAATTTCCACTTTACCTATATAGATATATAACTACCTCATGCTGAGCTATCGACATGGATTTCATGCAGGCAACTTTGCTGATTTATTAAAGCATTTTGTTCTGGTTGAAATCCTGAATTACATGGCAAAAAAGGAAAAGCCTTTTGACTATATTGATACCCATGCGGGTGCTGGTTTTTATGACCTGAAAAACAAACACGCCAGTCATAATCAGGAATACCTGAACGGCATAGGTCACTGGTTTCGGAAAGATGGAAAAAAACTGCCTGACTTAGGCAACTACCTTGAGTTCATAAGGGAACTCAACCCAGATGGGCTACTTCGTTTCTATCCAGGCTCACCCTCACTTGCAGGAGCGTTTACGCGTGTTGAAGATAAAATCTGGTGTTTTGAATTACACAATAATGATTTTCTTTCACTTAAAGATTATTTTGGAAAGCAGAAAAACATTCACCTGAGACAGGAAGATGGCTTCAAGGCTTTGCCTGGACTTCTACCCACACAAAGCCGTCGTGCTTTGATTATGATTGACCCATCCTATGAAATAAAAAGTGATTACCAGAAAGTTTTTGAAAGCCTGAATACCGCCTATTCAAAAATGCCAACTGCCTGTTTTGCACTTTGGTACCCGGTAACTGAAAGAGAACGAATTAACAAGCTAGAAAGACAAATCAAACAAAGCAAGATAAAAAATGTCTGCCTTTTTGAACTAGGTATTGAAAAAGATAAAACTGAAAAAGGTATGAGCTCAGCGGGAATGATCATTATTAACCCACCCTTCACCCTTTTTTCTCAAATGGAAAAACTTTTGCCCGAGCTTGCCCAAATTATCACTCAGGATTCAGTATCACATTATCGTTGTGAGCAACTAAAGAAAGAGTAAACCCGGGAGTTTCTAAAAATCTTTAATTTGAATGGAAATAATCCAGAACAAAACGTTTTAGCTCAGCTTCATTCACCACTTGCTGTTCCATGGTATCCCTGTCCCTTACAGTGACTGGACTACCCTCTTTCTCAATGGAATCAAAGTCCACAGTAATACAGATAGGTGTTCCCACTTCATCATGACGACGATAACCCTTACCAACATTTCCTGTGTCTTCGTAAAGAATTCGACCTAACCCCAAGCTCTGCAAATTATTTTTGATCGTTTTCGCTTTCTCGACAATCTCAGGATGGTTTTTCTTCAAAGGAATAACAGCAACCTTGATAGGCGCAAGATGAGGTTTCAACCTTAAAACAGTACGCGTTGAACCATTTTCAAGCGCTTCTTCTTCATAGGCCTCAGTCAACACCGCAAGAACACCACGATCAAGACCCGCAGATGGCTCAATACAGAAAGGAATGAACCACTTGTTAGTATCCAGGTCGAGAACGGCCAGTTTGGCATTGGATTCCTTGTTCTCCTTTACCTTTGCCTGAATATCAAATTCGTTCTGTGCTTTCGTGTGCGAACCCAAATCATAGTCAGTTCGATTAGCCACGCCTTCTAATTCTTCTACACCATGAGGGAAACGATACATGATATCGGTAGTGGCTTTAGAGTAATGCGCAAGGTCGTCGCCAGTGACATATTCAAACTCAAGATTTTCTTTACTTAAGCCCTGATCAAACCACCATTGTGTGCGTAACTCCACCCACTTCTTATGCCAGTTTTCGTCTTCACCCGGTTTCACAAAAAATTCCAGCTCCATTTGTTCAAATTCACGTACACGGAAAATGAAATTACGCGGTGTAATTTCATTTCGATAAGATTTACCGATTTGAGCAATACCAAAAGGAAGCTTACGAGAAGTAGAATCCAGCACATTCTTGAAATTGGTGAAAATACCCTGGGCTGTTTCAGGTCTGAGCACTGCATAATTATCAGCGTCAGACACAGGGCCCACCTGAGTTTTGAACATCAGGTTAAAATCACGCGCTTCGGTAATATTAGTAGAACCGCATTTATCGCACTTGCTCTTGTCTTTCATATGGTCAGCGCGCATACGGTTTTTACAATCTTTGCAATCCACTAATGGATCGGAAAAAGTGTCTTCATGACCACTATACTTATAGATGGTGCGATTTCCCAAGATTGCAGAGTCTAGCCCTTCCACATCATCACGCTCATAAACCATGGCTCGCCACCAGGCATTCTTAAGGTTGTTTTTCAATTCAACACCGAGTGGACCGTAATCGTAGACACCTTGCAAACCGCCATAAATATCACTGCTCTGGAAAATAAAACCGCGTCTTTTACACAAAGACACCAATTCATCCATTGTTTTAGCTACCATGAAACAAACCTTATTTTTCTATTCTAAGAGGGACAACAGGAGAGCGTTGCTATCGCAATACCAAGCATTGCAGGCTGCATTTTAAAGGGAAAGAGTGTCAATAGCGAGAGACAGGCTCAGCTACCGACTACAGAGATATTGAAACAAAACAGTCCAACATATTTTTATTGTCGTCCCACTGCCCTGGATAGCCCAAAGACACTTCATGAAAATCAACGTTGTCAATCTGTTGCTGTCCTGGCATATGTAAATGACCATAAATGACTTTATTCACTGGATAACGGCTATGCCAATCCTGAGTCGATTTCGTTCCACACCAGATTGAAAAGCGCGGAATCCTGTGAAGCTCAAAACTGGATTCACACAAGGGAAAATGATTTACCAAAATCAGTTTAAGCGCTGTCTTGTCCTGCAGTAGTTTCTCAATTCGCTGCTGAGTGTAGCTCACCCTTTCCCGACACCAATGTGCCATACCGGTATGTTCTGTTAGCTGAATAAGTACTTCATCCGAACACAAAACATTACTTTCCATTGCCCACTCAACTGCCAAATCTTCCGATATTTCGTCAGGGCGAAAGGAATAATCATAAAGTAAAAACATGGGGACGATAGCGATAGCTCCTTCTGAGCAATCCATAATCAGAAAGTCATCTTCTGGCGTTCGTACAGAAAAACGACGGCAGATATTTACCATGCGCCGATATTTGGCTTCAGCACCTTCCTTAAGATTTTGCTGGCTCGGGCGAATCCACAGTTCATGATTACCAGGAGTCCAGATAATTTCCTTATAGCGAGGCCTCAAAACCTTAAGAATCTGTTCGAGTTGCTCTTCAGTTTCACATATATCACCTGCAAGTATCAGGCAATCATTTTGGCTATTTCGAAGAGAAGTTAATGAACGCTGGAAAGCGAGAAAATTATCCCTTTGATCTAAATGAAGATCACTGGTGGCAAAAAGTTTCATTCCTTGAATAACCTGAACATATATTCTGGGAGAAGAATTTAGAGAGAAAAGAACCCTAGGGCACCTGGCTCTCGCCTAATTCTGCCCAGTAGAGAAAAGAAAGGCTTAACTAATGAACCTGTTTTTTGCCAGTCTTTTTCTTCTTGTTCTTGCTCTGATCAAGATAAAGAGACATCTCTAAAGCTTCTTTTGCCTCTTCCCTTGAATCAAAGGGACCTACTTCTCCAAGCTCAGCAGTTGAATAGTACCATGCGCCTAGCTCACTGCAGCCTGAATCGGGTCGGTAAAAAGTTCTTGGTACAAGCTCAGCATTTCTTGCTCTTACCAGACTTTGTTGGTCTTGATGCTCTGGGTGTTGCTTCATGATTCCCCCTCCGCTCTCAACTAAGAAAACAAACAGAAAATATTTTCAAAACATACGACAAAGAACACATAGCTTCTCAGCTATATTTGGAATGTACTGCTAATAAACTAACACGACAAGCAAATTTTTATTATCAGGATGAACGGATTATATTGGGTATGAAAAGACATCAAGCACAAAAAAAGGTGAACCGCCTCACGTTTGTGCGATTCACCTTCTGAAGATTTGCATATTTAGTAATTTCGAATAACGTTAGCGAGGCAGTTGTTACAAGGCCAAGCTCGTTCCCTACGAGCTTTGGCATTTCCCACATCCATGTGGGTCGCGGAAATATTTGAAAAAGCGGAGTTTACAGATTGTAAATGAGCATTTTGATAATATTTCCAACGCAGGAACGACAACGCAGCTAGTTATTCGGGTCTAGCTTAGTTGGCCACGTGGCTTACAACCCGTCATATCAAAAATCTTGGCAGCATTTGCAGCAACATCATCAACTGTTGCCTTAGCGCCAAGCATCACGCCTTCATTCTCCATAATTTGCGCTGCATGATATTTACCGCCAGCAGCTTGCATAATGAAACCATTCGGCGCTTCTTTAGAACAAAGATAAACAACGCCAGAGGTAATCAGTTCAGGACCAAGATTCTCTGCCATCGCACCTGGGATTAAATCCTTGGTCATTCTGGTTGCAGCAACAGGCGCCATCGCATTGGTATGAATATTTTTCTTTGCGCCTTCAATCTTTAGCGTGTTCATGAAACCGATAAGTGCCATTTTTGCTGCACCATAATTGGTTTGACCAAAATTTCCAAATAATCCTGAAGGAGATGTAGTCATAACGATGCGACCATATTCCTGCTCATCCATGATTGGCCAAACTTCCTTAGTCACATACACAGCACCCATCACGTGTACATCCATGACAATCTGGAAATCTTCCATAGTCATTTTCTTGAAACTCTTGTCGCGCAAGATGCCTGCGTTATTGATGAGAATATCAATGCGCCCAAAGGCATTCATAGCATCATCCACAATACTTTTAGCGCCAGCTCTATCAGAAACGGAAGCACCGTTAGAAATAGCTTCTCCTCCTGCAGCCTTGATTTCCTCAACAACTGCTTTAGCTGCATCGCTGGAACCGCCAGTTCCATCCATTGCACCACCCAAATCGTTTACAACAACCTTGGCTCCACGCTTTGCCAACTCCAGTGCATGAGAACGACCCAAACCATTTCCTGCACCAGTAACAATCGCTACCTGTCCTTCAAAACTTATCGACATGAAATATCTCCTACGTTTATCAATGAATAATGCCTGTTAAGACGGGCTAGAAGGGTACACTAAAGCCCTGACAATGCTAAGCAAATACGCGACAAACTCATGGCTTTAGCTAGCGTTCTTAAGCAGTTTGTCGATGGTTCTTTCCAAATGATTCAGGGTATTGCAGGTTTCAACCAAACGACAATAAGGTTGATAGTGATGCATGACCGAATCGCCCGTTGACCACTTGTTACTGTTTTCCGGGTTTAACCAAATAATCTGTTTGGCACGCTCTGAAAGCTGCTTGAACACTTGGCTCTGATGCTCACGATAATTATTCCTGGCATCCCCTAGCACAATAATGGTGGTGCGATGATCAATGTCTTCATAAGCCAGACGTTTGAAATCGAGCCAGGATTCGCCGTAATCCGAAGAGCCTCTTCCCCAATCCGTTATCACTGTTTGAATCGCATCTGCTAGCTCCAGCTCCTGAAACTTATCAGTGACCTCTCCTAGCGATGAAGAAAAAGCAAAAGAACGAACATTAGGCATCACTTCATTCAGACTATAAAGGAACATCAAGAGAAAGCGTGAAACCTCTGCAACCGAACCACTGACATCACAAATTGCCATCACACGAGGACGATCCACTTTGATGGATTTCCAACGCAAATCAAATAAAGCGCCATCGTATGCCATATTACTTTGTAGGGTTTTCTTGATATTTAACTGCCCGCGTTTATAAACCCGACGTCTTCTGGAGTGTACAGCAACCAGACGCTTCGCCATTTTCCTGACAACTTCATTCAGGCGGGAAAAGGTTTTCAATTCCATGTTACTCAGGGACATATTACGAATGACTTCTTCCCTGAACTGTTCCCCCTGCGAGGAAGTAAACAACACAAGCTGTCTTTCAACAAAATCCCTTATTTCTGCCCGCAAGACATTTCTTGCCTGAATCAACCGTCTGGCGAGTTCTCGCTCAGCAATATTATCGCTCTCGCTGTTCCTTCTAATTTCATCTTCCAGCTCTGCCAAACCCATCTGCATCATCATGCGTCGACCATAAAGTCCACGTTGGGTAAAACTTCTTATACTGGAAATATCTACACTTTGTGCAGCTTGGTTCAAGGCAAGGGAAAAGTCGGCCGCGCCGCCTGAAGTGAGTAAACGACCTAGCTCTGATTGAGATTCCAGACCACTATCGGCATTCATATCGCCCATACTAGCCTGCTGCGCCTGTTCGCTCGCCTCGCCATTATTTTCTGCTGGCTGCGATTCGCTAGAAGCTCCTTCTTGCATGGCTTCTTCTGTTTGCGCCAGATCACGCATTCGCTGAACCGTAAAGAAACGCTCAAAGCAGGAGTCAAACCAGGCTTTTTCCTGTTCACTTTTTGCAAGGCAGGCTGCAAGAGAATCCTTTAGCATGGCTCGATCGTCATAACCCACCAGATCAGCTGCATGAAAAGCATCAAGTGATTCTGCTGTTGAAACCCGAACGTGAGAGCCTCTTAAGGCACGGATAAATTCTGTAAGAATTCTATCCATAATAACTGGCTTTAGTTGTTTTCCTGTTTAGCCAGAATACCCGCAATATCACTCTGTACGCTTTCAATATCTTCCTCAAATTTAAGAATGACATTCAGCGTTGATTTCACGAGTTCTTCATCAAGTGTTTTCGAATGAAGAATGACCAGAGTTCTTGCCCAGTCGATGGTTTCGGAAATGGCTGGTTGTTTTTTCAAATCGATTTCACGGAGTGACTGAATGAAATTTACCAGTTGAACGCGCAAACGCTCATCAACTTCTGGCACGCGCGTCTGGACAATTTTCCTTTCCAAAACAGGATCCGGATAAGGCACATAAAGATGCAAACAACGCCTTTTAATGGCGTCACTCAGCTCCCTTGCGTTGTTACTCGTCAAAATAACTAAAGGCTTGGATTTTGCTTTTACCGTTCCAATTTCAGGAATGGAAATCTGGTAATCCGATAACATCTCTAGCAAAAAGGATTCAAATTCCTGATCAGCCTTGTCGATCTCATCGATTAGCATCATGGCGCCCTGCTCTTCATTCAAGGCCTTAAGCAAGGGTCTAGGCTCCAGAAAATCTTCGGAATAGAAAATATCACCAAATTCATGAAGTCGCTGAACAGATTCCGCTAAACCTTGAGCCCCTCGTAGAAGATCACCCAATGTTTCTTTTAATACTTGTGTATAAAGTAACTGTTTGCCGTATTTCCATTCATATAGCGCCTTAGACTCATCCAACCCTTCATAACATTGAAGACGAATCAAAGGCAGATTAAAAAAACTGGAACTGACCTTGGCTAATTCTGTTTTACCTACACCTGGAGGCCCTTCAACAAGAATGGGTTTATCCAGCATATAGGCTAGGTAAACTGTTCTGGCAATGGTATCGCTACAGATGTAACCAAGCTCTTCAAACCCGGCTTTTATAAGCTCAGGCGAAAGTTGCTTATTTTTATCGGCCGTTTTAGTCAACATATAGGCTTATCTCAATTGAATGAGTCTGAACCTTAAAGCAGCAAAGGATAAAAGAAAAGTGCTCAAACCTTACAAACCTCTTCAATCGTTTGCCATGCACTTTCCAGGCGTTTCACTCTTAATGGGGTATCCATAAAGAAAATCACTTTGTCTCTATTCCAGAGCGCCTTAAAGCTTTCACCCTGACTTTCCAGATGTTTTTCAATAAGTGGTAAAAGTGAAACCAGTTGACGAGCCTGGGCGTCCAGAACCAGTTGATAATGAGAATCAAATGAATTGTTGTCGGCAAGGCCTGCCAAAAGCTGGATTTGAGCAAGCAAATCAGACTGGATTGTTCTATCAAGATTCAGGGCAAGAGCTAAACGAAATAGATAGGCAGCACAGGCAAGTCGAATATAAAGACCTTCCAACAGGCTGAAGGGTTTAGAGTAAGACTCGTGAGCATCTTCCGGAAAGACCTGAGCCTTATTCAAATCAAAGCGATTGAATTCAACACTACCCTTATCAATCTCGACAAGAAACTTGCCTGGTTTACCATCCTGAATAACTAGCCCTTGTTGTGTTTTTACATCGCTAATACTCAAGATTCTGAGATTTTTTATTTCTTCTTGAGACGAAGAGCGGCAGTCATCAAAAAGCACAAACAAATGATCAACGTGTGGCGCGCAGGTGACAAAAGTCTTCACACCGCTTAGACCTTGTTCATCGGCATGGCAAAGAATTGCTTTTGGGCTATTCCCTCCACTTTCTGAAACACAAAGGCAACTTAATGTATTTGCTTGCAGAATTTCCGGTGCTCTCGAACCAAACATGCTTCTTAAGGCAAATTGATAGCCCACATTAAAAACTGACGAAAGATTATTGGCTTGAAAAGCAAGCACCAACAACTTATGAATATTATTGTCGAAATCATCTGCCAAAGTGAAATTATTCTTCCACCATTCACCTGCACTCTCAGTTGTCATTTCAAGTGTCGGCGTCAGTTGCTTTGATAAAGCATACAAATGATTAAATACATGTGAATCTAACATAGCTTTGTTTCCATGATTCGATGCAATCCACTGTTATGAACTACAGGAAAAATTTTTAGCACTTGAAGTTTGTTCAATTTTTACAGGCTATTCTATAAATTTTTCCTTTCATCTGGATAATAAATAGATAGGTCTAGTTCACAGTTAAAAAGAAAGGAATTTAGTATAATCTTTAGGTAAGAAAGTCCAAATGCACAATCAGGTCTAAAAGGTTAAAAATACAGGATAAGCGGCTATGAGTTCTACCCATATCACTACTTACCGAATAAAACTGGATGAAGACCTGACAGAAGTCTTTGATTTCGAGCTCGACGATGAAAGTTTCGACCTGGTCACCCAGGAAGAAGTCGATTTACCTGATTGGACCAAGCTTGAATATCATCAATGTAGTCACTGCCCTCTAAAAACAGAAACACACACGCATTGCCCCGTTGCCAGCCAACTGCACTTAATTATCGATAGGTTTCATGACACGACCTCAGTTGATGAAGTTGAAGTCGAAGTCATTAGCGAAGAACGCAAAGTCGTAAAAACAACAGATTTACAATCCGCTATCTCATCAATGTTCGGGTTGGTTTTCCCTGTATGCGGTTGTCCAAAAACTGCCTATATGAAACCCATGGCCCGTTTCCATTTACCTCTAGTAACTGAAGAAGAAAGTATTTTTCATGTAACTGGTATGTACCTTTTATCTCAGTACTTTCGTGAAAAGGGTCAGATTTCGAACCCCTTTTCTGGGCTTTCAGAAGTTTATGGCGACTTACACATACTGAACAAATCAGTTAAGGAACGTATCACTAGCGCGACTCACTCTGATTCCGTCAAAAATGCCATAACCTTAATTGATATGTATTCAACCCTAATCCCCATGCTAATTGAGGACGAACTGGTTGAGTTACGTGGATTTTTCAACGCTTACTTCACAGAATCAGAAAAACAGGAGCAGAAAAAAGAACAAGTGGATGCGCCTGGCTATCTTGCCAAGGCCAAGGCCATGAAGCTTGAATTAATGCCCATAGGTGACGAAAAACAAAGTGATAGCGATGGTAAAAAACGAAACCCCTTCCTGATGGACGAGGAAGAACCTGTTGAGGAAGTAAAGGTTGAAGAAAAAGAACCAGAACCTGAGGATGATATTGCAAGCAAGTTCAATATTGCTGGGCTAAGCCTCGAACCTGTTGACGAAGAAAGCCAGGAAGAAGAACAAGAGAAAAAACCTACCACTGGAAAAGCGTCATTTATTATTGATGACAATTGATAAGTAGTTAACAGCTCGAAAGAAAAACGATACTCTCCTATTTGATTACCTTGGCCAATTTTATTTCCCTGAGCTATTTATTTCCTTGAGATGTTTAAATCATGAATAACCTTCCAAACGCATTAATCGTTTTTGGTGGCACCGGCTTTGTTGGTACCGCTGTTATTGCTGAAGCTCTAAACCAGGATAGTAAGTTACATATATTTGTTATTAGCCGAACAGGTACTCCGCCAAAATGGGTACAGGAAGATACCTTATATCAAACAGAGCGCCTGCATTTTTTAAGTGGCAATTTGCTAGCACCAGCTACTTTTCGCCATGAAATAAAAGAAATTCTTTCCAGCTACAGGGTCATTGCATGCATTTCCTGCGTTGGCGCAATTACACCCTGGTCGAACAAAAATATGGTGCAGACTTGCGGTGATGCCAATATCAATGCTTACACCATCGCAAAAGAAATCGGCGCCTTAAAATTTGTAGTGATGACGCGCGATAGATCAAATGAAGATGACTGGTGGTATCCTTTCCAACGCATCATTCCCGGCTACTATGAAGGGAAAGACAAGATTGAATCCTACATTCAAGATGATAAGGAAAATTTTGGCAATGCTATCTGTTTGCGAGCCGGTTTCGTAACTGGAACTAGAAAAACCATCCCCGGTCTGCCAACTTCCATCAAACTCCGTGTTCCAATGGAAGGCGCTTATAAGCTAGTAGAAAAATTGTGCCCCGTGATTAACGTAGAAGTACTTGCTGCTGCAGTTCGCTTTGCGTTGTCGAATGAGAAGGCAAATTCTGTGCTAGTTTTGAACGCGAATATTCCAGATTATTTCAAGAATATTTAGTACAAGCATAAAAATTTTGAGAAGTTGGAAATTATTTAGCCTGACACTAAAATACTCAAGTCATCAATTTTAAGCTTTTCCTTAAACACTGCATTTAATTTAATAAGGGATTATCTAATGACGGAAAATAATCAATATACATTTGAGAACCCTCATCGATATTCAACTTTTTTTATTCCTTCCAGTGTTTTCCTGCCCATCTCAATTGTGATGTCACACTTAAAACGCAAATACAAAGACCATCCTGATATTAAATTCGCTAGCGCACAAGGCTGTCTTGATTCGATACGTCTTGGAAAAACAAGAAATCTGCAGACGGGACAGTATCCTGTTCTTGCATTAGCGCCTGGCTTAAGAGCTAAGCCTTGGTGGCACGCTGAAGATGACCCTGAAATAGAACGCATTCAAAAAGCCCTTGCTAATGCATCAGATACAATCCGAAAAGAGTATCAAGAGGCAGAAAAAAAAGCAGAAATTACGCATCGTTATCGTGCTGCAAGACGTTATGGTGAAACAGCAGAAAATGCGTGGAAGGGTTATCAAATTAGCAACATCATGGGGCTTAGGGAAAACGCAAAGCAACGATTTCCAGAAACATCACGTGTTATTGAATCACTAGGCTTCAGGGTACTAGCTGCTGATTTTTTATCAATGGAAGCCGGCTCGAGATTACCCATACACACCGATGGTACTAACCTTATTATTGCTTGCCATTTAGGAATTAACGGGGCTGAACATTGCGCCCTGAGCGTGATGGCAAAACATGAAGACATCTACCCGGGGAAAATTGTTTTTTTCGATCAAAGCTTTCCACATACTGCATGGAATCATGGCAATCGGCAGCGCGTGGTCTTATTGTTAAGCCTAATCCATCCAGATATCAGCGAAAAGGAATTCATGATCGTTAAGGAGTTTATTCGAAAGACGCGTAGATTATCGTACCTATTTGCTCCTATTATTGCGCTTGAATATCTTATAAGACGACCTTTTCAAAAAATAAACTCAGGTAACTAGACACTCTTAAAAAACTCATAATTCAAAATTATTTCAAAAAATCAATTATTCAAAAAATCCATATAAGACTTAACACCCTCTTCCACCGTCATAAAAGCTTCCTGATAACCTAAAGCCCTCAGTTGAGTTAAGTCTGCCTCGGTATAGCTCTGATAAGCACCTTTTAAATGCTCTGGAAAAGGAATGTAATTTATTTTTCCTTTTCCATGCCAGTTAATCACTGCATTGGCAACATCGTTAAAGCTTTGCGCTTTCCCGGTTCCTAAATTAACAATGGCAGACTTATCCGGATGATCCATGAACCAGAATTTGCACTTCACCAGATCCTCTACAAAAATAAAGTCACGAAGCTGTTCACCATCCTTGTAACCATTTACTCCAGCAAACAAGTTACATTCGCTCTTTTCAATAATCTGATTATTAAAATGCCAGGCAACGCTTGCCATACTGCCTTTATGATTCTCCCTTGGTCCATAGACGTTAAAATAACGAAAACCTGCAACCTGAGAGCTAAAAGTTTTTTCATGCTTCCTGACCCATTGATCAAAAAGAAATTTTGAATAGCCATATACGTTTAAAGGCTTTTCATATTGAAGTTCTTCCTTGAATACACTTGAACCACCGTAAACTGCTGCGCTTGAAGCATAAAGAAAAGCGATTTTATTTTTCTGTGCGTAATCAAGTAATTGTTTTGAATAGTCATAGTTAACCCGCATCATGTAGCGGCCATCCCACTCTGTGGTACTTGAACAAGCGCCTTCATGAAAAATTGCCTTACAGTCACCAAAACTTTCATTGTTTTTTACACGAGCCAGAAATTCATCCATATCCATGTAATCGGCGATTTCGCAATCAGCCATATTCAGGAATTTTTTGCCATCGGTTAAATCATCAACAACAAGAATGTCTTTCTCACCTCTTGCGTTTAATCCTTTAACAACATTTGCGCCAATGAATCCGGCACCACCTGTGACAATAATCATTTGGATTTTTCTCTTTCTTTAATCAAATCAATAATTGCAGTTGTTGAGTGACCTTCCTTGAAGGAAAGCGACATGACTTTTCCGCCATTTTTCACAACAGCTTCACCGCCTGCAATTTCTTCCACTTTCCAATCACCACCTTTCACAAGAATATCGGGAAGAATGAAGGAAACAAGGTCAGCAGGTGTGTCTTCACTAAATGGAACGACCCAGTCAACAGCCTGCAAACCAGCCAATACCTGCATACGTCTTTCAAGGGTATTGATAGGACGCGCTTCACCTTTCAAACGTTTTACTGATTCATCGCTATTCACAGCAACGATTAAACGATCGCCTAAACGTTTTGCCTCTTCAAGATAAGCAATGTGACCAGCATGAAGAATATCAAAGCAGCCATTGGTCATGACCACTTTCTTGTTTTCCTTCTGCGCACTAACAACCAGACGCTTTAACTGTTCTACAGACACAATACCGTTGGAAAAGTTTTTACCAAGAAAACTGGTTTCGAGCTCATGCAAAGTAATGGCTGCCGTTCCTGATTTTGCTACCACTAGACCTGCTGCATGATTTGCAATGTTACTTGCTTCCTCCAGCCCACTACCTGCCGCGAGCGCAGTAGCTAAACAGGCAATCACCGTATCACCCGCTCCTGTCACATCAAACACCTCTGATGCACTCGCAGGGAAATGTGTGCTTTGACATTCTGACCCACCTTGCTCAAAAAGAGTCATACCCTCTTCGCTTCGAGTCACCAGCAAAGCATCTAGCTTGCAGTCTGAAATAAGTTGACTGGCAGCTTTCTCAAACTCTGACTCATTCGAACAAGCACCCACCACTGTTTCAAACTCACTACGATTTGGAGTAAGAAGACTCGCACCTTGATAGCGCGAAAAATCCCTACCCTTTGGATCCACAAGACAGGGGATATCTTTTGAACGAGCTAATTTAATCAGCTGCGTTACAGACTCAAGTGTGCCTTTTGCATAATCTGAAAAAATAACCGCACCAAAATCATTACTGGCAATTAACTTTTCAAAACGCTCAATAAGCAGTTTCTGTGCTACTGCTTCGTTCATGACCTGCTCAAAATCTAGTCTCAACATCTGCTGATGACGGCTCATCACACGAAGTTTGGTAATGGTTGGAATCGTCTCTGCCTGAATCAGCTCATCTTCAATTTCAGCAGCATGTAATTTGTTTCTAAGTATTTCTGCCGATTCATCCTGACCCACAATCCCCAGAAGAGAGACTTTTGCGCCCAGACTGGCAATGTTCAAGGCAACGTTTCCAGCACCGCCAATTCTGTCTTCAGCGGAGGCTACTTTAACAACTGGAATTGGTGCTTCAGGCGAAATCCTTGCGGTTTCACCTGACCAGTAGCGGTCAAGCATGACATCACCCACCACAAGCACTAAGGCTTCAGAAAATCGAGGTAAGCTAAACTGGGGTGATTTAGTGTTTTCTTTCATGAAATCAATCTATTATGGGGGGTTTTTAAAGCAGTTTAACATGCTTTTTTATAAAGTCTGAAGCACGTTTTAAGACTTTTACCTAAGCGCTGTAAATCAGGGGCAAAAAGGTAACACAATTGCCTTTAAATTTATGCTCTAATCCAAAGGGCTCAAACCTGTTAACAAAAGCTTATGAGGAAGCATTATGTATTTAGCCAAAACCACCTACGGTGACCTTGAAGGCATTAAGGAAAATGACATTGTTTACTTTAAAGGCATTCCCTATGCACAGGCACCTGTTGGCGAACTACGTTTCAGAAGCCCTCAAAAACCACTAGCCTGGAATGGTGTAAGAGCTGT
>JBECKS010000055.1:0-4667 GCA_040235395.1 Pseudomonadales bacterium
TCTTACTCAGATAGCGCGCGCTATCGATACGATCGGGATGACGCAGAAAAATGATACGCTGCATGTAATCCTTAAAGAACTTTCTGAAACCTTCATCGGATTTCTTCCATAAATAAATTCTTGAATCCGTATATTTCTGTGGGAAAAAGCGATGCCAAATCACTTCTTCGAAAGCTTCAGGACTATCTTCATTCACCATCAAACCATCACCATGGGCACGCTCTTTTTTGCTACTTGCTTTCTGGAAAGAAGACGAAAATCTTGACCACAACACTGGCGAAAAAATAAAGGGCATATCACGATAATTATGACTGGAAAGATCAGGCAAGGTATTTAAAGCTTCTAGTAAAGCTGTCGTTCCTGCTCTCGCTAGTGAAGTCACAAACACAGGCTGGGTATCATTCGCTTTTTCCCACTTTCCAGCATACAAACTGGTTTCAATCCTGTTCATGGTTCTTTGAAGTTGACGAGAACCAAAAGCAATATTGTGCATTGCTCGCTCTATCGGCGCATAAGCAGTTTCATTTGATTGCTCATCATTCTGACTTTCTTGCTGCTTCGGAAAAACCTTTCTCCATAAAGCAACAAACACGATAGCAAGCACTGTGGTTATTAAAAGCACGTCGACACGCATGGCATAGTCCATACTGTCTTCCAGTGATACCAGAGAAAAATAATCTGCGCCAAAAAAAGGTGAAGCTACCAATACTGCTAACACCAACACCCGCAACATTAACAACAGGAACTGAGCAGCCATATTCAAACCAATGGTCTGAACCTGCTTCTGCTTGGCATGATCTTCCAGATAATGGTTTGCTATCACCTCTATCGCTGATAGCGATGAATCAAACAAACGCGCACAGGCGGGAATGATTTTAAGAAAATAAAAGGCAATGCAAAAAAACAGTACGCCTAAGCCACAAACAGCGATTAGCACTATAGGCCTCTAGCCTCATCCGAATCCTTTTCGTCAGCTTGCGCTTTGGCACTGTCATCTTTTCCCTTATTCATTATTTTCTTAATGGGATACCAGAGAAAACCCACAAACAGAAGAATTAAAACAACCACAAATGCAACAGCAGCACCGATGGTTGTGATACCAGCACCAGGACCTATGTAAGCATAACTAAGGTTTGATAATAGTAATGATAACAACAGGACAACATAACTAATCGGACTTTTCATTTTTCTCTCCACAAAGTATTCAAACGAAATTCAGCACCACCACTCTATAATGCCCGAATACTAGCATTATCCGTAAATGGATGAATAGCACTTGAGCAGAGACACCTCAGCATCCTTTACTGAGCAGAACAGTTCCAGTTGCCAACGGTAAAATAATCATCTGGAAAACGTTGAGCCGCTTCAATCAGGGCTGAATATTTATCACTATAGTCTTCAATATATTCCCAAACCAGCATACCGCTTTCACTAACCTCAAACACACGACCTGCTCGAGCTTCGGTAATAAGAATATGTTGATTAGGTAAAATCTGATGAGTTCCCATAATGTCTGAAAAAAATTTCTGGCCTTCAGCAAGCATATTCACATTGGCTGGATAGAGATTGAACACCTGGTCTGTTGCCGGATCGAATTTCACGATACTGCTAAAGGGTTTCTCATGTTTCCTGATGAGACTCATGGACCGATTGTTATAAACGGAAATCGTTCCATCTTCATCAACATCAGGATCGTGTTGTCTTACCCATGGGCCCACTCGATACCAGATGATGTCACCCGTATCCCTACTCATAATCAGAAGTGTATGCATCTGTCGAAGCGAAACCAGAATA
The DNA here is from genome assembly GCA_040235395.1 of Pseudomonadales bacterium. Lineage (GTDB taxonomy): Bacteria > Pseudomonadota > Gammaproteobacteria > Pseudomonadales > JBECKS01 > JBECKS01. Next base: position 1,795 of record JBECKS010000055.1, read on the forward strand.
TCACCCGCCTCCACAGCATCAATCTTTTCAGCCAGCTCTGTATTAACAATCTCAACATCATTCACATGGGTTGGATCAAGGGGATTAATGAAAAAAGAATCCAGAATTCTGTCTTCTATGCCCGCTTCAATCATTTTTTCAAGCACGGAATATTCTTTTAGCACCTTACCATTTGCATCAAGTTTAAGAATCAGATTGTTGTACGCTGGTTTTTTACTAACAGATAACACGTCCTCACGATTCTGCTTATACAGAATCCTATCCGTCACTTCAGCCATGCTTGATTCCGCGGGAACCCAGATATTACCTTCCTCATCGACACTGACTGCATGATGTGTAAATCGATCCAGTGTCCATAGTACCTTACCGCACCTATCCATCTTCACCAGACCAATCCTGGCGAAGCTTGCCAGTAAATCACCATTTGGGTAGAGATACATGCCTTGAGAATGAAAATTAAACCGTGTTTGAGGGATATGCTCCGGTTTTTCAAAATGAGTAGGGTTTGGCCAGATCCTGAAAAAATCAAGATCCCAACTATTCAGCACTTCACCCTGATAATTAATCAACTTTACTTTGGCGCCTTCGGAAAACCACCCTTGTAAAGCCGTGAGACCCTGCCCTTCTACTTGATCTTCAAGTTCTGTCTTGGCTCCATGTCTCTCGTATTTTTTTTTACGAATGATAAAAGGTTTGTTATTTACAGTTTCATCCAACACTTCAAGACTCGCCCGTAAATTCACAAGCAATGACTCATAGGGAAGTATTTTTACAAATCCGAGAAACCCTGAAATAAATATCAACAAACTAATAGAAGAAAAAATAAAAACTGTTTTCGAAATTTTTTGCATATGAGATGCGCTGCAAAGCTAGAGATTTAAAACCATCGTGATAGCATCTTCGCGACCACCTTCCGCTGGATAATAATCCTTACGCAAGCCAATGATTTCAAAACCCTTATGATTATAAAGAGCCAATGCCCTTAAATTACTCGGCCTGACTTCGAGAAAAAGACATTTCATCTTCTTCAATCTCAATTCACTGATGAGATAATCGAGCATCACACTCGCCAAGCCCTGACCACGCCAATCTTCTGACAAGCAGATATTCAATAAGTGCGATTCATCAAGCACATTAGAAACAATCATATAACCTGCCAGGCGTTCGTAAAGGAACACGCCAATACATAGATAGTCGTTGTGAATACAGTCCTTGAAAATCTGCTCACTCCAGGGAAAATTATATGACTTGCGTTCGATTTGAAGAATGTCAGGCAAATCAATTTCCGCTATTTCGCGATAAGAAATATATTTAGACAAATCATGCTGATACATGAATCAACCCAATCGGTTAAGGATTTCCTGCCAAAGTAACTTCTTCAAGTCGGTATTATGCTGCAAGGACAGCAAAGCTGGTGCGCAAATCACATTTAATTTATTTTTATCACAGGCGCTAGCATCCAGTAAATTAAAAAGATTTTCTCCAAAAACCAATAACGTTTTCTGCTGATTCCTTTTCAGAAAGGAAAACAGAAAAGCATTCAGCGCTTCACTCGCTGCAGTTTCACTATGATCAATGTGTGACACTGCTCCCTGACGCTGAAACATTGGCCATTTAAAAACTTCTGGGTGCATGAACATTGTTTTCTTCGTATCAAGCAACTGATCCACTGCCTTCATGATATTTTCAAGCAGTTTTTGTAATTCCACATCCAAAGAACCTGTAGAAGTTAGCTCAACAAGGCAAACATAAGCCCCTTGTTTTCCTTGTAATTGCAAATGAAAGCTCACACCCTTATTTGAATTTTTATCAGACTCAGGTATTGGCTCTATTGGCTTAGCTGATTCTGCAAGCTGCTTTTCACTATTTATTTCATGAACAACAGCTGATTCCCTTATGGTATTTTTCTCTTCAATAGGAATATTTTCCGAAGCGAGGCTATCACCCTCACTTTGAAAATCTACAAAATCACTCGCTCTGGCATTCACTAAAGGTGAATTAGCGACCCACTGATCGATACCTAAGGCATCAAGATACTGAAGCCGCATTATTTCATTCATGTCTCTCTCCGTTTCTGCACTCGAAAAGAAAATCAGATTCCCTGTGGATGTGCGCGTTGAACCTTATTCGACAACATATTCAAGGCATGCAGGTAGGCTTTTGCCGATGCAATTACAATATCAGTATCCGCACCTAAACCATTCACGACACGACCCTCTTTTTCAAGGCGTACAGTCACTTCTCCCTGAGAGTCTGTGCCCTGAGTAATCGCATTCACTGAATAGAGTTGCAAGCTCGCACCACTTTCCGCAATATTTTCAATAGCTTTGAAAACAGCATCAACAGGACCAGAACCTTCTGCTTCGCTTGATTGCTCTTGCCCATCAACAAGCAATTTCAAACTTGCCTTTGGCGTTTCACCCATCTTTGACGCAACACTGGAATCAACAAGCTGGAACTTTTCATTCACGTGCACGGAATCGCTAACTAAAGCCTGCAAATCTTCATCAAAGATTTCATGTTTTTTATCCGCAAGAATCTTGAATTGCTCAAAAGCCTGATTAAATTCTGCATTTGAATCAAAGGTGATTCCTAGCGCATCTAAACGACTTCTGAAAGCTGTTCGACCAGAGTGTTTACCCAAAACCAACTTATTGTTTTTCCAACCAACATCTTCAGCACGCATGATTTCATAAGTTTCACGATGTTTAATAACACCATCCTGATGAATGCCCGCTTCATGAGCAAAAGCATTGGCACCCACAATGGCCTTGTTTGGCTGCACAGGAAATCCTGTGATTGTAGAAACAAGTCGCGAAGCAGGAACAATTTCCTTGGTATTAATTCGTGTATCGAGACCAAAGAAATCCTTT
>JBECKS010000065.1:0-23489 GCA_040235395.1 Pseudomonadales bacterium
GTAATCATATTCATTTCTTAAGGAAGCAAGCTGATACTTCAGCCTCGACTCTTTGTTTGGTACGGAAAGCAAAGCCACTTCTGCTCCCGTTAAATCATCATTGCTTGGTAAGACATCGAACTTTCCTGCTTCACTATGCATTACCGCTTCTTTGGCTGGCAGGTTTTCAACCAAAACGTCAAATAGGGAATCCTCTAAATCGTTTTTATCAATGCCACTACCCATGGTCGCATTTCCTTGTGGATCAAGATCGACCAGAAGAACCTTTTTTTTCATTGCCGCTAAAGAAGCGGCCAAGTTAACCGTTGTGGTGGTTTTCCCAACACCTCCTTTTTGGTTTGCAATTGCAATACAGCTTGCCACGCTCTATTCCTCTTTTCCTTTATTAATAAGCAAATGAATGAGATGTCTTTCGCCCTCAAGCATTGGAACGTCTACCTTTATTATATTCTCTACCCTAGCCCAGTCAGGAAGGTTTTGTAAATCGTCATCTTGCAGCTTTCCTTTCATTGCATAAAAACTGCTTTGTGGCTTCAACAAATGGTGGCTTTTATTAAGGGTTTCTGGAATCTTGTCAAAGGCTCTTGAGGACATCGCGTCGTAAGCTTCTGCAACATGATGCTGTTCAACCCTTGTGTTTACAATTTCAAGACTATCTAGTCCAAGCTTCTGTTTTACCTGTTGGAGAAAACGGGTTTTTTTTCCATTGGCATCAAGCAAGGTCCATTGTTGGTTCGGGCTTACAATTGCCAAAAGCACCCCCGGCAAACCCGCTCCAGTTCCAACATCAATTACTCTCTGTGCTTTTATAAAAGAAGCAACACTTAAACAATCAAGTAAATTATTTACAAGGTTTTCCTGAAACGTTTTAAAGCCTGTTAGGTTGTATGTGTTATTCCACTTTAGCAACTCATCAAAATATTGACCAATCTGATTAATCTGTTCTTCATTAATAGACAATTCAAGCAGGCCGATTGCATCAACAAGCGCTTTTTGCTCAACCTCATTTAGCATGAAGATACTACAATGGGTGCGCGCCTTGTGCGCGATGATTATTTTTTTTCAGATAAATAAGCAGCAGAGAAATTGCCGCCGGCGTGACGCCAGGAATTCTTTGTGCCTGTCCAATGGTTTTTGGTTTGCCCTCAAGGAGTTTCTGTTTTACTTCATTTGAGAGGCCTTTTATCAATGAAAAATCGAATGTCTCAGGAATATCCAGTTTTTCATTTCGGTGCATGCGGTCAATTTCGTCTTGCTGCCTGTCGATGTAACCTTGATATTTAATCAAGGTTTCAACTTGTTCTGCGACATCTTTTTGGTCAACGCCTTGTTCGCCAATAGCCTTTACATCTTCATAGCTGATTTCCGGTCTCTTCAACACATCGTGTAGGCTGTATTCTCTTGTTATGGGTTTTTCTGTTAAGTCAACCAGCCTGTTGCCCATGTCGCTTTCTGGTTGTAACCATGTGCTTTTAAGGCGTTGGATTTCTGTTTCTATGGCATCCTGTTTTTCGCAAAAAGCCTGCCAACGAGCATCGTCAACCAAGCCGAGCTTTCTTCCCTGTTCTGTTAAGCGTGCGTCTGCGTTATCTTCCCTAAGCAGCAATCTATATTCCGCCCGACTGGTAAACATGCGGTAGGGTTCTTTGGTTCCTAGCGTAATCAAATCATCGACCAACACACCTATATATGCTTGATCACGCAAAGGATACCAGGCTGTTTTTTCCTGTGCCTTTAGAGCCGCATTAAGACCCGCCAGCAAACCCTGTGCTGCCGCTTCTTCATAGCCTGTTGTTCCATTTATCTGACCCGCAAAAAACAAACCATCTATAAAGTTGGTTTCAAGCGTTCTTTTTAAATCCTTGGGATTAAAAAAATCATATTCAATCGCATATCCCGGTCTGGTGATGTGTGCTTTTTCAAAACCCTTTATGCTTCTGATGAATTGTTGCTGTATGTCGTAAGGCAGGCTTGTTGAAACCCCGTTTGGATAAAGCTCAGAGCTATTCAATCCTTCGGGTTCAACAAAAATCTGATGTTGTTCCTTTTCGGCAAAGCGGTGAATCTTGTCTTCAATGCTCGGGCAATATCTTGGGCCAACACCTTCTATCACGCCTGTATACATTGGGGAGCGATCTAGGCCCGAACGAATAATGTCGTGAGTTTCGTTGTTAGTATAAGTAATGTGACAACTTACTTGCTGAGGATGCTCTTCTGTTTTCCCAAGATAAGACATTACTGGTGTTGGCGTATCTCCTGGTTGCTCTTGCATCACTGAAAAATCAACGCTCTTGGCATCAATTCTTGGTGGTGTGCCGGTTTTTAATCTGCCAACACGGAAAGGAAGTTCCCTTAAGCGATCAGCAAGTTTGATTGAGGGTTTGTCGCCCGCTCTACCGCCGCTGGTTTTTTCAAGCCCGACATGTATAACGCCGCCCAGGAAGGTTCCTGTTGTTAGCACAATGCATGGCGCCTCAAATCGCAAACCCATTTCCGTAACAACGCCTTTAACCGTACCCCCTTCTACAATCAGGTCATCCACACCTTGCTGGAAAACCTCGAGGTTCTGCTGGCTTTCAACAATACTTCTTATTGCTGCCTTATATAGGTTTCTATCAGCCTGTGCTCTTGTTGCTCTGACAGCGGGGCCTTTTCTGGAATTAAGCACCCTGAACTGAATTCCTCCGCGATCTGTTGCCCTTGCCATTGCCCCGCCAAGGGCATCTATTTCCTTAACAAGATGGCTTTTCCCAATTCCTCCAATGGCCGGATTGCAGGACATCTGACCAACAGTTTCAATATTGTGCGTTAATAAAAGTGTGGGCACACCCATACGAGCAGAAGCCAACGCCGCTTCTGTTCCAGCATGGCCTCCACCTACCACAATAACTTGATATTTCTTGACTAAAGACATTTTGTTGTCCGGTTTATCGGGGCGCGGGAGTATAGCTTAATTCTTTTTTTTTACTATGGGGTATCTTTATTTGCCAATGCAGAAGCTTGAAAAGATGGTTCCTAGAAGGTCATCTGAACTGAACTCACCTGTAATTTCAGCCAGGGATTGATGAGCTAGTCTAAGATCCTCAGCAACCAGCTCATGCCCCGTTTGTGTGTTTAATGTTTCTGCTGCTTCATCTAAATGTTCTTTTGCTTTTTCCAATGCTGCTATATGCCGTCTTCTAGCTGCAAATAAACCTTCTTCCCTATTATGAACACCGAGTTTTTCCGAGACCAGGTTTTCTAGAAGCTCCAGCCCGTCTCCGTGTTTGGCGCTGATAAAAACCATATCTATTGCTATATCGTTAATTTCTGTTTTTTCTAAATCTGGTTTTTGTTTACTTAAATCGATTTTATTGGCAATCACTATTGCTTTTTTATAAAGGTGTTCTGGATCCTGGTAGTTTAATAAGGTTTTCCAGCCCTCTTCATTGAAAAAGTCTTGCTCGTTTTGGCTGTCAATAACATAAAAAACAAAGTCTGCATTTTCTATTTCCCTGAGCGCCCGCTTAATCCCTTCTTTTTCAACAGCATCATCGCTTTTTCTTATGCCTGCCGTATCAACAATATTTATTGGAATGCTGTTTATGTGTATGTTTTCTTTTAAAACGTCTCTTGTTGTTCCAGCTATATCAGTAACGATGGCGCTATCCCTTTTTGTAAGCTGGTTAAGCAAGCTTGATTTCCCTGAGTTCGGTTCTCCTGCTAACACAATGCTAATGCCTTCTTGAAACACAACACCTTGATTTGCAGATTTCATAAGCTCTTTGAGCTGTTCTATTAACTTCTGTAGTTTTTCTTTTATTTTTCCTTCGCTTATAAAATCAACGCCTTCCTCATCTGGAAAGTCGATGGCTGCTTCAAGATAACAACGTGTTTCTATTATGAATTCGTTTAGTGTTTTAATTTTTTGTGAAAAAACGCCTTGTAGTGATGCAAGTGCGTTTTTTGCGGCTGTCTCACTTTGTGCGCTGATTAAATCCGCTACAGCTTCTACCTGAACCAGATCCATTTTTTCATTTATAAATGCTCGTTCTGAAAATTCTCCAGGCCTGGCTAAACGGGCACCAAAAAAGCAACACTCATTAATAATGCTGTTTATGACAACAGGGCTTCCGTGACATTGTATTTCTACAACATCTTCCCCAGTGAAGGACGTTGGGTTTTCAAAGAAAATAAAAACACATTCATCCAAGAGATTTCCTTTCCTATCTTGGCATTTCCCATAATAAGCGTGCCTGGTTTTTATTTTTTCTTGCTTTCGGTTTAAAAGCTTTTTCGCTATTTCCCAGCTTTTATTCCCTGACAAGCGAACAATAGCAACACCTGCCTGCCCCAAGGCTGTTGCTTGTGCAACTATGGTTTCCCTGTCTGACACGTTTTTACTGTTCGTCTGTATTTAGCTGCTTGTTAATAACCCATTGTTGCAGAATGGTCAGCATGTTATTAACCAACCAATATAAAACCAAACCTGCCGGGAAGAAAAGAAAGAAAACAGCAAACATGAACGGCATCATTTTCATTATCTTTTCCTGTGTTGGATCCTGAAAAACCATTGGGCTTAGTTTTTGCTGAACAAACATGCTTATAGCCATAAGTGCAGGCAACACAAAATAAGGGTCCTTTATAGATAAGTCTTTAATCCAGAAAATAAACTCTGCATGTCTTAGCTCGACACTTTCACTCAACACCCAATATAAAGCGATAAATACAGGCATCTGAATTAACATTGGCAAACAGCTACCTAAAGGATTTATTTTTTCCTTTCGGTACATTTCCATTGTAGCTTGAGAAAGCTTCTGTCTGTCATCTCCGTAAAGCTCTTTTAAGCGCTGCATTTTTGGTTGTAGCTTTCTCATATTCGCCATTGATTTAAATGCATATTGATTCAATGGAAAAAACAGGCCTTTAATACAACAGGTTAATAAAACTATTGACCAACCCCAGTTTACAACGTGTTCCTGAATTCTCAGTAAGAACCAGAATATAGTTTGAGCGACCATCCATAACCAACCATAATCTACCGTTAATTCAAGACCTGATGAAATCTCTCTTAATTTATATTGATCCTTCGGACCAGCATAAAAAGAATATTGAATGGTTTTTGTTTCTTTAGGTTCAACAACTATATTTTCTGTTACAAAACCAAAGATGTTTTCACCCTTGCTGTTAATTCTCGTCGTATATGTATTTAATGTTTCGGTTGGCGCAACCCAAGCGCTCAAGAAGTAGTGTTGTACGAAAGCTAGCCAACCAGCCTTCTGGCTTATTTTCACTGGCTCTTCTTCAATTTTATTTATTCGAATTTTGTTGTATTTAGATTCTTCTGACCAATAAGCAATACCTAAAAAAGGCTTCATTCCAAACGTGGTTTTGTGTGCCAGCGGGTCTTCAGAGTTATCTCTTTTTATCTGGGCAAATAGATTACCTTCCCAAACACGATCATTATTATTAACAATCTTATATTCCGTTTTTATTAAATAACTTCCTTTTTTAACAGTGAACACTTTCGTTATTTGGTTTCCATCTTTATCAGTAAAAACCAAGGGCGCAGATATTTCTTTTTCACCTTTCTCTAATTGGTATTTACTCTTTTCTGTTTGGTAAACAGGTCGGCCATCAGTGTTTGCGTCAGGCCCATCTTTTCCCATAAGTCCGCTTTGCGCTACATAAACTCTATTTTCTCCATTTTCAAGTAAGGCTATTCTGCTTTCCGGTCGCTCTATATCTATGGTGTGTTCTAATAATGAAACCTGATCTATATCACCACCAAGCAAATCAATACTTACTTCAATAACATCATTCGAAATTACAATTATCCTTTTTTCGCTTGGAGCTTTAAGTTCTTCCTGCTTCTCGTTTTTTGTCTCAACAACCGGTAGGTCGTCTGTTTTTTCTGTTTCAACATTCTTCTCATCTATTCTCATTTCACTTGATAGTGTCGCATCATCTAGTGCTATTTTCTTTCCATAGTCTTTATCCCACTGGAGCAGCATAAGATAAGCTACAGCAGCTAAAGCTCCCCAGACAATATATCTTTTAAATGTTTGGTTTTGCATAATTCCTACTTATAAAGTTCTGTTTTATAGTTTCCAAAAAGTTTAAATGTTTTTACATCTTTAACAGTAATTTCTTCTGGAACCGGATCATACCCACCTAATGACCATGGATTACAGCGTAAAATTCTTGCTGTTGTTATTATCAACCCCTTTATTACGCCGTGTTTTTCTATGGCTTCTACTCCAAAATGTGAACAGCTTGGATGGTGTTTACAGTTTTTTCCAAAATAAGGACTAATAACTTTTTGATAGAACTTAATAAATAAAACAAAAAGTTTTTTTGCTGAAAAACTATTTATATCTTTCTGTGTTTTTTCCTTGTTCATTGTTTTTATTTTTCAAGCTGTTTGAAAAGATTGATTAACTCATTATTTACTTCACTTATTAAAACCTTTTCTTTGTTTTTTTTTGCCAGTACAACAATATCCAAACTTTTTAGCTTGAATTTGTTTTTCCTAAATGCTTCCTTTGTTGCTCTTTTGAAATTATTTCTTTGTTTTGATTGCGCGATTTTTTTCTTGGCAACAACTAAACCAAGACGCGGGCCCGGTTTGTTATTGAATAATGCCAGAATCATACTGTGTTTGCCTGCTAATCGCTCTTCTGCGTTTTTAAAGACCTCATCGAAGTCAGCAGAAATCAAGAGTCTGTCAATTTTCCTGAAGGAGTGTTTTTTTTTGCTTGGGGTTTTAGCTTGAAGAGGGGATCTTTTTTCCAACATCGACCCCCTTTGTTTTACGTCTTCCTTTGCTGGAAAACGTTTTGCCAATGATTATTCTAGGAAGGATTAATATACGCTTCTGGCGAAACGCTTTCCTGACTTATGCTGAGAGCCTTTTTCTACCTATTGCTCTTCTATTGTTAAGTACTTTTCGACCATTTTTAGTCGCCATACGGGCTCTAAAGCCATGTGTACGCTTTCTCTTAAGTGTGCTGGGCTGGAATGTTCTTTTCATTGCTGTAGCTTCTTTGTTTGTGCAGTTTCAGGGTCGGCGATTTTATGTGAAGTCTAATCTTTGTGTCAAATATCCTGGAATATGATTATTCAAACCTAAATATCATTAATAAACATAATATTTTATTAATTTATTACTACTACTATTAGTATGCTTGTTTTCTGTTGATAACTAAAAAAAAGCCTTTTTTTTCAAAAGGTTACTTGTTTTATAAGGTTTTTACTAAGCTGTGCTTCAAACGATAGCAATATGTGAAGAACTTTCTATCTTTTTGAAAATAATCGCACATTCCTTTTTTGTGCACTTTTTCAACATATTACTCCTAGCTTATACCTTTCTTATTTTCCTTTTATTAACGATTTTTAAACATGGATTCACTTTCTCAAGATGTATAGAATTGTCCCCCCTCTTTCCTTGAAGCTCTGTACCTGGGAAAGTTTGTTCCTGCCATTTGTTTATTAAATTTTGAGGGTTCTAGTGTGAGTCAAGAAATGTGGCAAAATATTGTTGGTTTGCTACAGCAAGAACTGCCTTTACAGCAGTTCAACACATGGATAAGGCCCTTAAGCCATGAAAAAGACGGCGAAACCCTTTATATCTACGCGCCAAATCGTTTTATATGTGATTGGGTAAAGGAAAAGTATGCTAATCGTATAAATGAAATTGTTACGGACAGTAACAACCAGTCGCTGAAACTTGTTTTTAAGATATCTGAAGAGAAAGAAACCAGTATTAAGTTAGCTGTGGGTTCTGACCGCTTGAATGCGCGCGAGTCATCTATCCAAAAATCGGTAGACTTTCAGCATCACACAAACCGTCCATCCACATTGAACAAAAAGTATACATTTGCTTCTTTTGTTGAAGGTAAATCAAACAGGGTGGCCAAAGCGGCAGCGACACAGGTTGTAGAATCCCCAGGAAATGCGTATAACCCTTTATTCATTTACGGGGCTTCAGGGTTAGGAAAGACTCACTTAATGCTTGCTGTTGGCAATGAAATTCTAAAAAACAACCCAAACTCTAAGGTGTTATATATCAGATCTGAAACCTTTGTAATGGATTATGTTAAAGCCATCCAGAACAACACAACAGATGAGTTTAAAAGGTTTTATCGAACAGCAGATGTCTTGTTAATTGATGACATTCATTTTTTTGCTCAAAAAAAACAAAGCCAGGAAGAGCTCTTCCATACCTTTAATGCCCTGCTTGAGGACGAACGCCAAATCATTTTGACCAGTGATCGTTATCCTAAAGAGCTTGAGGGTGTCGATGAGCGATTAAAGTCTCGTTTTGCCTGGGGCCTAACAGTAGAAATAGAACCACCCGAGCTAGAAACCAGAGTCGCTATTTTGATGAAAAAAGCAGAAGAGGCTAAAAAACAATTGCCCTCAGAAGCGGCCTTTTTTATAGCGCAGAAAATAAGATCCCATGTTCGAGAGCTTGAAAGCGCTTTAAACAGAGTTTTTGCAACGTCTCAATTTAGTAACAGTGAAATAACGATAGAGCTTGTAAAAGAGTCCTTAAAAGATTTGCTAGCAATACAGGATAGATTGGTTACAGTTGATAACATTCAAAAAACAGTCGCTGAATACTATAAAATCAAGTTAAGCGACTTAACGGCCAAAACAAGAAGAAGAACAATCGCAAGACCGAGACAGGTTGCAATGTCTCTTTCAAAGGAACTAACGAATTTAAGTCTTCCAGAAATCGGAGACGCTTTTGGAGGAAGAGATCACACAACGGTTATGCATGCATGCAAAAGAATTCAGGAGTTAAAACTCAGTGATTCAGATGTGTTGGAAGATTACAATAACCTGATAAGGTTGTTGGGTTCATAAGCAGTCAGGAAAAATAAAAATGAAATTTAGCATATCAAGAGATGATTTTTTAAAACCTTTGCAGCAAGTAGCAGGCATAGTCGAAAAAAGGCAGACGCTAGCAGTTCTTTCAAACATTCTGGTAGTTGTGGAAGGTGAAACCCTTTCTATGACAGGAACAGATCTTGAAATTGAGCTTGTAACACACACTAAATTAAAGGGTACATCTGTCGCCGGTGAAATTACGATTCCAGCAAAAAAATTGCTTGATATATGCAAATCACTTCCTCCTGAAGCAGAACTTGAAATAAGCACAGAAGAGAACAGAGCCCTTTTGAAATCAGGAAGAAGCCGCTTTAGCCTGGTTACCTTGCCGGCTAGCGATTTCCCTAATCTTGATGAGCATACTGGGGCTACGGCAAAGTTTGAAATCACCGCTGACGAAATAAAAAACCTTGTTGAAAACACCGGTTTCGCAATGGCTCAGCAGGATGTTCGTTATTACCTTAACGGCATGTTGTTTGAAATTTCCTCAAACAACAGCCTAAAAGCAGTGGCTACAGATGGGCACCGTCTTGCTTTAAGCCATGCAGACATAGTGGTTAAGGGAGATATAAACACCAGCACCCAAGCTATTGTCCCTAGGAAGGGCGTGTTAGAACTGGCGCGCTTATTTAATGAGGCTGAAAACAGCATAGAAATCACCCTAGGTAACAACTACATACAGGCGAAAACAGAAAACATTGTTTTTAGTTCGAAGCTTGTTGATGGAAAATTTCCAGATTATGAGCGAGTCATTCCGAAAGGGGGGGACAAGCTGGTTTTTGTTAATAGAGAAGAGCTTAGGTTTGCTTTAAACAGAGTAGCGATTCTTTCCAATGATAAGTTCAGAGGCGTTAGGCTTATTCTTAATTCTGGTAATCTCCAGCTAATAGCTAACAACCCAGAACAGGAGCAGGCAGAAGAAAATGTCACTGTTGATTATCAAGGGCAGGATCTGGAGATAGGGTTCAATGTTAGCTATCTGCTAGATGTAATGAATACCATCAGGGATAAAGAGGTTGAGCTTCTTCTAACAGACTCCAACAGCAGCGGCGTTATCAAATCTAAAGGCGACGAAAAGAGCCTTTATGTTGTGATGCCAATGAGGCTATAGCTTAGAAGCACAAATTCTTTATGCCATTTGTAGAAATTTCAGGCAAAGAAATACGCAATCTGCAAGAATTTCATATAAACCCCTCCAGACAAAACAACCTGTTTTTTGGAAAAAACGGTGCTGGAAAGACCAGCCTTTTGGAAGCAATCTATTTAAATAGCCTTGGAAGATCATTTAAAACCAGCTCTTTAAACAACATTATTAATGATACAGCCGAGTCATGTTTTGTTTTTTCACGATTTTATGATGAGCAGAGCCAGACAAGACACAAAATTGGGCTTCATCGTCAAAAGGGCAACAAACAAACCATCAAGCTCGACGATAAATTAATAACCAGCCCAGCCCCTTTAGCCCTTCTTATACCCGCCCTTGCCATTCTTCCCAGCGAAACCCTTTTGATAGATGGCGGACCCTCTATCAGGAGAAAATATCTAGACTGGATAATGTTCCACGTGGAACCTGGGTTTTTATCTTTATGGAAACAACATCAAAACCTTCTAAAACAAAGAAACCATCTACTAAAATCGGGTCAAAGGCAGGTAGGAAAAACCAGGAATATTCTCCGAGAGCTTTCTTCCTGGGATCAGCAGTTCGTAAGTATTAATAATCGAATAAATGAGCTGAGAGAACCCGTTTTTGGCCCTTTAATGCTCAAGGCCCAGAGTATTTTGTCTGGCTTACCGGCATTTAAGGCAGATGCCAGCTCACTGAAGGGCGCCTTCTATAAAGGGTGGGCCACAAAACAAGGGGGGTTTGAGGAGGCGCTAAAACAAGGGCTAGAGCAAGACCTTAGAGCTGGCTTCACAAAACATGGGGCACATAGGGCTGATTTTTTGTTGTCTGTAAAGGGCAATAGCGCAAAAGAGTACCTTTCTAGCGGACAGAAGAAACTCCTTTCTATTTCAATGCGTATAGCCCAGGCACAAGAGCTTAGGGAGAGGACAGGAAAAACGGCTGTTTTGCTTGTGGATGACCTGTTTGCTGAGCTAGATGAAGAGAACTCACAGGCATTTATATCAATACTAGAAGAGCTCGAGATACAAACTTTTTTCACAAGCTTGTCGAGAGAGGTTGGCCCCCGTTTTTTTAAGAAGGAGCTAAAAATGTTTCACGTGGAACAAGGCGTGGTTAGCGAGTTTTCAAGATAAAAACCTGTTCATGTAAACAGATATTAAGTAGAATAGCGCGTGAGCTCTAACAGCATGATTTATAAGAAAAATCCTGATCAATAAGGCCCAAAAAGGCGATATATCCACCCAGAAAAAAGCTTCCGCTAGAAGCATGTATTTTAAAGGAAACCACCATGTCAAATGAAGAACCGGTCTATGATTCTTCCAGCATAAAAGTTTTAAAAGGCTTGGATGCTGTAAGAAAGCGGCCGGGCATGTACATTGGCGACACCGACGATGGAACCGGCTTGCACCACATGGTTTTTGAGCTAATCGATAACTCTATAGATGAGGCGCTTGCAGGTTATTGTGATGAAATAACCGTAACCATTCACCCAGACGAAACTATAACTACTAAAGACAACGGCCGCGGAATACCTGTTGATATCCATAAAGAGGAGGGTGTTTCTGCTGCTGAAGTTATTATGACTGTTCTTCATGCTGGGGGAAAATTTGATGAAAACTCCTACAAAGTGTCTGGTGGTTTACATGGTGTTGGGGTTTCGGTTGTTAATGCGCTATCGGAAGAACTTAAGCTTCTTATCAGGCGGGATGGAAAACTACACGAACAACGTTATAAGCACGGTGTTCCACAAGCCCCGTTAGCTATCGTGGGGGAAACAGATACCACAGGAACAGAATGTCATTTCAAGCCCAGCGCAGCTACCTTCAAAAACATCAGCTTTAGTTATGATGTGCTTGCAAAAAGGCTAAGGGAGCTTTCTTTTCTTAACTCTGGTGTGCGAATCGTTCTTCATGATGAGCGCAGCGGGAAGCAGGAAGTGTTTCAATATGACGGCGGCCTTTTTGCCTTTGTAGAATATCTCAATGTAAATAAAACGCCTTTAAACAAAGGTTTTTCTTTTAGTGTTGATAGCTCGGAGGGTATTTCCGTTGAAATAGCCATGCAATGGAATGACTCCTATCAGGAAAATATTTTTTGTTATACCAACAATATTCCACAAAGCGATGGTGGAACTCACTTGGCTGGTTTCAGGGGCGCGCTTACCAGATCGCTTAACACCTACATGGACAAGGAAGGGTTTTTAAAGAAAGAAAAAGCCGCGCCGTCTGGCGATGATGTTCGAGAAGGCCTAACAGCAATTATTTCCGTAAAAGTGCCAGACCCTAAGTTTTCATCTCAAACCAAAGACAAGCTTGTTTCTTCAGAGGTAAAACCTGTTGTTGAGCAGGCCATGGGTGAAAAATTTCAGGAGTACTTGCTTGAAAATCCACAGGAAGCAAAGGAAATCGTTAATAAGATTCTGGATGCAGCCAGGGCAAGGGAGGCTGCTAGAAAGGCAAGAGAAATGACAAGGCGTAAAGGCGCGCTTGATATTGCCGGTTTGCCAGGAAAGCTTGCAGATTGTCAGGAAAAGGATCCAGCGCTATCAGAGCTTTATATCGTGGAGGGTGATTCTGCGGGAGGTTCGGCGAAACAGGGGCGCAACAGAAAAACGCAGGCGATTCTTCCTCTCAAAGGAAAGATCCTGAATGTTGAAAAAGCACGCTTTGATAAAATGCTCTCTTCCCAGGAGGTGGGCACCCTTATAACTGCGCTTGGTTGTGGCATAGGCAAAGATGAGTACAACCTAGAGAAGCTTAGATATCACAATATCATTATCATGACTGATGCGGATGTTGATGGGTCCCATATAAGGACGTTGTTATTAACCTTCTTTTTCAGGCAAATGCCACAGCTTATAGAAAGAGGTTATATCTATATTGCACAACCCCCCCTTTATAAATTAAGCAGTAAGCGGGGTAAGCAGGAGCAATATATAAAAGACGATGAGGCGCTTACGGCTTATCTCACGAAATCGGCCCTTGAGAATACAAAGTTTTATCCTGCAGCAGAGGCTCCGGCCATCAGTGATGAAGCTTTTGAAACATTAATTCATGATTATCAAAAATCACAGAAAATCGTGAACAGGTTGATGAAACTATATCCTAGGGAGGTCTTATCAGAAATGATGTACCTGCCGACATTAAAGGAAGAGGATTTTTCAAAGCAGGAAGTAATAGAAGATTGGGCTTCCAGGCTTTCGGAGAAACTAAATAATGACAAGGCCGGATCGAGTCTTTATGAGGTGTCTGCGAAAAAGGATAAGGAGCGCGCTTTATACCTTCCTCAAGTGACAAAAATTACTCATGGAATACCGAGTCAGTATGATTTTTCTCTCGAGTTTTTTGCGTCTAATGACTATCAGAAAACCAGTGAACTTGGTAATGAGTTAAACGCATTTGTTTCAGAAGCAGCAAGAATTGAAAGAAACGACAAGGTTTTTGAAGTAACAAGCTTTGATGCGGCGGTCACCTGGTTACTGGATGAATCTCGCAAGAGTTTTGATATTCAACGATATAAAGGCCTTGGAGAGATGAACCCTGAGCAGCTTTGGGAAACAACCATGGACCCAGAACAAAGGAGAATGTTGCAGGTAACAATAGAAGACGCTATTGGCGCAGACCAGATCTTTACAACCTTAATGGGCGATCAGGTTGAGCCAAGAAGAGACTTTATCGAACTCAATGCGCTTTCAGTAACTAATCTGGATGTATAGCTTTATCCATTAATCAGGTTTTGTTCTGCACGAATCCAGTTTTCAACTTCTTTGGTGAGATCCTTCGCCTTCTTTCCCTTGCTTGAAAAAACAGGGCCAATACTCAAGGTTATTTTTCCAGGTTGTTTTATAAAACGATGTGCTGGCCAGCACCTGCCAGCATTATGCGCAACAGGCAACACATCAAAACCATGTTTACAGGCAACCAAAGAGCTGCCAGAAGCAAACTCTTTTTGCTCGCCGAGAGATACACGAGTTCCTTCAGGATAAACCATATACCAGAACCCGTTGTTGATAGCCGCTGGTGCTTTAATCATTAGCTCTTTTAGGGCCTGTTGTTTTTTACTGCGGTTTATTGCGATGGGTCTTAGCAGCAGTAAGGCCCAGCCAAAAATTGGAATCCATAAAAGTTCTCGTTTAAGAACGGTAGCCTGAGGTTTAAAAATAAGGTAACTGTAAAGCGTTTCCCAGGTGCTTTGATGATTGGACATGATGACACAGGGTTTTGCGGGGATGTTTTCAAGCCCTTTGATTTCGAATTCGATATGGCAGAAAAAAGAGAGCGCTTTCATAATAACGCTTACCCAGGATGTAATGAGTGAAAACCTCATTTTAAAAGGCATCCATGGCCAACTAATTAGACAAATAAAAAGACAAATGGGCCCAAAGAGAAGCGTGTAGGTTTGATAAAAAATACTAAATAAAAGGCTTCTTAAAAAAAGGTTCAAGATTTATCCAACAAGTTTATTTTTTAATAGGTAGTTGCAAGCTTCTTCCAGATTGGAAAATGCGAGGCTTGAGGAAAACCAGGGGTCATTTTTATAGCTTGTGGAAAAGTACTCATTGCCTTTTCCTGTTTTAACCAAAACGGGCAAACAAGATTTTTTAAAAGCAAGCTCAAGGTCTTTTCCTGTGTCTCCCACAAAGGGAACACCTTTAAGGGAAATCTGGTATTTGTGCTCAATAAAGTCAAGCATCCCGGTAGCTGGTTTTCTACAGGAACAAGCTGCGTCAGGAAGATGGGGGCAATAAACAACATCAAGAATCTCCCCGCCTTTAGCGGAAAGCTCATCAAACATTTTTTGATGTATCTTCAACAGTGTGTCTTCGGTGAACATGCCCCGGCCAACACCGGATTGATTGGTGACGACAATCACCTGAACACCCTGTGCGTTGAGATTGGCAATGGCCTCCAGACTTCCTGGAATAGCCAACCACTCTTCGGGATTCTTGATATAAGCATCGGAGTCTTCATTGATGACACCATCACGGTCGAGAAGCACCAGCTTTTCAGGATTTATATTCACAGACACTACTTGCGCCAGAACATGGGTGAAAACAAAACAAGAAAGGTAAAGATTTCAACGCGTCCAAGAAGCATGTTGAAACAGAGAATCCATTTAGCGGTATCGCTAATATCTGCATAATGAGAAGAAACCTCTCCCAAGCCGGGTCCAAGGTTATTGATGGCAGCAGCAACCGCAGAAAATGAGGTTTTAAAGTCGAGGCCCGTCATCATAATCGCAACCACCATAAAAAGATAAATGGTGATGTAGGCACCAATGAAAGCCCAGATGGCTTGTATCAGGCGATCAGAAATAACGCTTCTTCCATACTTGATGGCAAACACGCCGCTTGGATGAATAAGTCGTTTGATTTCCCTTAGAAACTGGCGATACATAACTAAAAGACGAATAGCTTTGATGCCGCCGCCTGTTGATCCAGAACAACCGCCCATAAAACCAATGATGATAATGAAAAGGGGAATATAGGCTTCCCAAAGTGAAAAATTTGTGGACCCATAACCTGCGGTAGTGATGATGGAAACGGTTTGAAAACTTCCAAACCGAAAGGCCTGGAGCAGGTTGGGGTAGGTGCCATTGATATAAAGAAACAGGCTGGAAAGAACAATGGTCAAGAGCACGATTAAGGAAAAAAATACAAACTCTGGATCACCAAGATAATGAAGAACTCTTCTTTGTCTCCAAACAGTAAAATGAAGCCCAAAGTTAATTGCAGATAAATACATAAAAAAGGTACAAGCTAGCTCGAGGTAAGCGTTATTAAAATAGGCAAAGCTTGCATCATGTGTAGACAATCCCCCCAGGGCTGTTGTTGAAAAGGAATGACACAGGGCATCGAAAAAACTCATGCCAAGCCCCCAGTAAGTAAGCGCGCAAACCACTGTTAGAGCAGCATAAATATAGAAAAGATATTTTGCCGTTTCGGCGATTCGTGGGGCTAACTTGCTATCCTTTACAGGCCCTGGCGCCTCGGCTTGATAAAGCTGCATACCCCCAATACCCAACAAAGGTAAAACAGCAACGGCAAGGACGATAATTCCAATGCCGCCAACCCACTGCATGAATTGACGATAAAAAAGAATTGATGGGGGAAGTCCATCTATGTGAGTAATAATCGTGGCGCCTGTCGTAGTGAAAGCAGAAAAAGATTCAAAAACACCATCAGTAAATGTTAGCGCTATCTTGTCAGAGAGCATAAATGGAAAGGCACCAAAAAACCCAACAGCCATCCATGCAAGTATCACAATAAGGAAACCGTGGCGCTTTCTTAATTCCGCTTTCACTTTATGTAGTGGAAGGAAAAGAGAGATGCCGACAATAAAAATAAAAACAAAGGATTCAATAAAGGTCTGCAATTCACCATCTTTATAAAACAAAGCAACGAGGCTTGGAGGCACCATTATCAGGCTTGTAAAAACAAGCAGCAGACCTAATGTGCGTAAAACAACGAGATAGTTCATGCGTTTTTAGAAAAAACTAAGACCCACTTGAAATAAACGTTCAACATCCCTGATGTATTTCTTGTTGCTCAGGAAAAGAATAATGTGGTCGTCTGTTTCGACCACAATGTCGTCGTGAGCAATCAACACATCATCCTCACCGCGAACAATAGCGCCAATGGTAGTGCCAACAGGCAAATCAATTTCTTCCAAACGTCGCCCAACTACTTTGGAGGTTTTTCGATCGCCACGAGCGACGACTTCAATGGCTTCTGCTGCACCTCGTCGAAGGGAATGTACGTTAACAATATCGCCTCTTCGTACATGAGCAAGCAAGCTGCTAATGGTTGCCTCTTGAGGTGAAACAGCGACATCGATATTGCCTTCCTGAACCATTAAATCAACATAGGCGGGATTGTTTATTAAAGTCATTACTTTCTTTGCGCCCAGGCGTTTAGCCAGCATTGAAGACATGATATTTGCTTCATCATCATTAGTAACAGCAATGAATAAATCACAGTTTTCTATGTTTTCCTCTAATAAAAGTTCTTTATCGGATGCCGATCCCTGAAGCGTAATGGTTCTACTCAGGCTTTCTGCAAGCTGTGCGCAACGCTCAGGGTTTTTCTCAATCAATTTTATCTTGTAGCGAGTTTCAATCGCTTCTGCCAGGCGCTCACCAATATTTCCACCGCCGGCGATAATGATGCTTCGATAGCCTTGATCAAGGCGCCTCAACTCACCCATCATGGCCCTGATGTTTTTCTGGGTTGCGATAAAGAATACTTCATCATCTGCTTCGATAATGGTATTTCCTTCAGGCTTAATAGCCCTGTCCTGCCTGAAAATGGCAGCGACTCTTACATCAACCTTGGGCATGTGTTCGCGGAAATGCTTAAGTTCTTGTCCAACTAATGGACCATCGTAATAAGCTTTGACTGCCACCAACTGTACTTGCCCATTGGCAAAATCCAGAACCTGTAAAGCCCCTGGGTGCTCAATAAGCCGTTTCAGATAATTAGTAACCACCTGTTCGGGACTAATGAGCACGTCGACGGGAATGGCATCATTGCTAAAAAGTGCTTGTCTCGTGGTGTAGGCGCTTGCGCGAACACGGGCAATCTTTGTTGGTGTGTGGAAAAGCGTATAAGCGATCTGGCATGCAAGCATGTTGATTTCATCGCTGCTGGTTACAGCGACCAGCATATCAGCATCATCGATGCCTGCCTGACGAAGAATATGGGGGAAGGACGCCATACCATGAACGGTTTTAAGGTCGAGTCTTTTTTTCAGGTCTTCAAGACGTGGAAAGTCTGTATCAACAACGGTTATATCGTTGGATTCATTGACCAGGTTTTCGGCTAATGTGCCACCAACTTGCCCTGCTCCAAGAATGACAATTTTCATAAGAAAAAACCTAATCCTTAAAGGAAGAATAATAAACCAAAATGTATCAAATTACGCCTGTTAAAGCTTTTTCAGGCGAGCGTAAAAAAACCCATCGTGGCTGTTTTGTTGAGGAAATAATTGCTGCCCGAAAGGGCGTTTGATGCCAAGCGCCAAGTCAAATTCGTCGAGAACGGCACTGGATTCTTTTTGCAGGAATTCGGAAACAAGCATTTCGTTTTCTTCTTTAAATACAGAGCAGGTTGCATAGAGAATTAGGCCATCCGTTTTCAAGCATGGCCACAAGGCTTCAATCAATAGTAGTTGTTGTGCTGCCATTCGCTGAATATCTTCAGGGCGTCTTTGAAGTTTTATATCGGGGTTGCGACGAATGATGCCACTTGCGGTACAAGGCGCATCCAGGAGGATTCGATCGAAAAGGACGCCATCCCACCATTGTTCTGGATAAGCAGCATTGGCATGAAGACAGTTTGCTTTCTGCTCCATTCTAGAAAAATTAGTGATTACTTTTTCCAGGCGCTGCGCATTAAGGTCGAGACAAGTGAGTTCAATATTGGGCTCAAGCTCAAGCATGTGAGAAGATTTTCCTCCTGGCGCAGCACAGGCATCAAGCACGCGCTGCCCTGCTTGAAGACCAAGCAGTTTAGCTGCTTGCTGAGCGGCTTCATCCTGAACTGAGACACAACCCTCCTTAAATCCAGGAAGCTCATGAACATCGACGGCTTCCTCTAGATATAAACAGTATTCGGTATTCAGGCTTGCCCTTGCGTTAAGCCCCTTTTCTTCTAGTTGTTCAAGATAAGAAACTTGAGAGCAGCGTTGACGGTTTACTCTTAACGTCATCGGTGCACGAAGAGCATTTGCTTCAAGAACACCCCTGAAATTTTCTGGCCAGTCTTTTTGTAAGCAGTCTATTAACCACTGAGGATGGTTGAACGCGACTTCATCGTTGTAGTTGTTATTTTGTTTCAAATGGTCTTTGAGATTCTCCGGAGTAAAAGCACTGCGCTGAATATTTCGTAGCACGGCATTCACAAGACCTTTCGCCCACCCTTTGCCTAGCTTTTCTGAAATATTTACTGACTCAGAAATAATGGCATGCTCAGGTGTATTTAGAAAAAGAAGCTCATAACTCGCGGCAAGCAAAATACAAAGAATATCTTTATCCTTGTTTTTAAGTGGTTTTTTTAAAAATTCGGCTAACAATGCCATTAACAGGAAATAATAGCGGAATACGCCATAACAGATGTTGGTAGCAAGTGCGCGTGATTGGGGATGTAATGTTGAAAGATGCTTCGGGAAAAGAACTTGTAGGGATTGCTGATGAAAATCATTTTTATCATCAGGAAGGCTTTCTAGCAAAACCTGACAAACCATCAATCTCAAGTTCTGTTGATCCTGCTTATTCAAAGCATTTTCCTATACGGAACATATCCTGTTTTGATTTTAGCACCTCAGCAACGGGCAGTGATTTTTTCCCAGGCAATTGCAATTGGTCGATGAGTAGGTATCCGTTTTTACAAGCAACTTTAAGGCAAGCCTGGTTTTGCCAATCATGAGAACAGATTTCTCCCGGCTTGTGCTCATGTGCTTCTGTGCTTGAACGAGCTTGCCAAATACGAATGTTTTCGCCGTCAAGAAGAGTAAAAGCAACAGGCCAGCTATTGAATGCGCGAACCTGATTTTCAATATTGTTTGCGTCGGTTGACCAGTCTATGCGTGCTTCTGATTTGTTGAGTTTGTGAGCATAGATGGCCTGTTCATTATTTTGAGGACAGCGTTGATTATAAAGAACATCAAAATTGTTCAGGGTTTCCAGAATTGCAGATTGTCCTAATACAGCAAGCTTGTCATGTAGGCTTGAACCGGTGTCTGTTTTTGTAATGGTAAGCGGTCTCGTTAGTAGAACATCGCCGGTATCCAGTCCTTCGGCCATCTCCATGATGCATATTCCGGTTTCATTGTCGTTTGCCAGAATGGCTCGCTGTATAGGTGCAGCGCCACGCCAACGAGGTAACAGAGAGGCATGAATGTTCAGGCAGGCTAATGCTGGAATGTCTAGCACCGCTTTGGGCAGAATGATGCCGTAGGCAGCAACAATCAGAAGGTCAGGTTTATAAGAAGCAAGTGTCGACAGGCTATCCGGTGTTTTGAAATCCTGAGGCTGTTCAATGGTTATGTCTTTTGACAGGGCTAATTGCTTAACGGGGCTTTCTAGCAGTTTTTGCCCTCTCCCTGCTGGTCGGTCTGGCTGTGTATAGACAGCCAGCACCTCATGAGATGAATTCAGCAGCCCTTCGAGCGCCTTGGCTGCAAACTCGGGGGTGCCAGCAAATACAATGCGATAGTTATTCACTAGTGGTGCACCCTGCTTAACTAACCAACTTATGGCTTTTTTCCAGCTTTTTCCGGATGCGTTGACGTTTTAACGAGGAGAGGTAATCCACAAATAACTTGCCTTGCAGGTGGTCCATTTCGTGCTGAATGCAAACAGCTAGTAAGCCCTCACATTCTTTTTGAAACTCTTTTCCATTGGTATCATATGCCTTAACGGTAACTTTTTCTGGTCTGGCAACCACCTCCCTGAAACCTGGTACAGACAGGCAGCCTTCTTCGTATTCAAAGTCGTCACCCTCTGTTGAAACAATAGAAGGGTTGATAAAAACCTGTGGTGAATCGGCCTCTTCGCTGACATCAAGAACAATGATGGCCTGGTGAATATCAACCTGAGTTGCAGCCAAACCTATACCTTGAGCCTGATACATGGTTTCCAGCATGTTTTCAGTAATGGTAAGCAGCTCTTTATCAAAGCGCGTAACGGGCTTGGCTTTGGTGCGTAAGCGCGGATCAGGGAATTCAAGGATTTCGAGTAAAGCCATGAGTTAGTTTTAAAACCTATAGTAAAAAGTTAAAAAGATAAGGTAGACTTATGATAACACTATAATTATTGCCAAAAATTTGATTTAATCCACTAACATAAAACCTGCTTACCAGAAGCCTGATGCCCCAAAGTCTGACCGGCTTTATGTTAGGGATATGAGGGCTGGAAGCGCTTGTTACAAGCACCTTGCTACAAGCACTAAATACAGGCCAAGCATGGTTACAAGTGGTTGAAGTCTGAACAAAGCGTTTGAACCAACAGCTATCTTTCGCCAGTTTAACACGGGCTTTAGTGTGCGGGGGAACGAAAAGGTATAACCAATGATTAAAATAATAAAGCAAATTACCCTGTTTCTAATATTAACGGTATCAACAAGCGCGGCCTTATACGCAGATGAGCCGCAATTAACAGACAACCCACCAAGCAAATATTACGTTAAGGAAGGCGATAATCTTTGGGACATTTCAAAACTTTTCTTAAAAAACCCGTGGGCATGGCCAGAAATCTGGTACATCAATCAACAGATTCCAAATCCGCACTTGATTTATCCTGGCGATGAAATTTCACTGATTTATGTTGATGAAAAACCAAGGATCACCGTTACCAAGCGACAACCAGGTATTAATACCGTTAAGTTATCACCACAGAAACGAACTTCAAAAATTACGTCAACTATCCCAACCATTCCTCTTGAAAAAATTGAAAGCTTTTTGAAATCTGCTCGAGTTGTTGATAAGGATGAGCTTGGTGATGCTGCGTACATCGTGGCGGCAGATGAAGGGCATCTTGTGATGGGTGACGGTGACAGAATGTATGCAATGGGTGATTGGTCTGATCCACAGAATGCTTACGCAATATTTCGACCAGGGCGCGCCTATATTGATCCAGAAACGCAGGAGATTCTTGGTTACGAAGCCAGGGAATTAGGCCTCGCAAAATACCTTTCTGATGAAGAGGAAGTAGCCACTCTTCAAATCCTCAGAGCCGATTTGGAAATTCGTGAATACGACAAACTGCTTCCAACGGAAACAACAAGCGTAGAAGCAAACTTCTACCCTAAAGCGCCAAACGAAGACATTAAAGGTGAAATTATACGCGTGTTTTCAGGTGTAAAAAATATTGGTCAATATGATGTTGTTGTTATAAATCGTGGTGAGCGCGAAGAGGTAGAAGTTGGTGATGTTTTTTCAATCCTGCGTGCAGGCGCAATTGTAAGAGATCGTCAGGCAAATAATCAGAAAGTGAAGCTTCCTGACGAGAAAGCGGGCTTGATGATGGTCTTCAAGACCTATGATAAAGTGAGTCTCGGTTTGGTGTTAACAGCACAAAGCATCTTGAGAGTGGGCGATCGCATAGAGCGTCCATAAGCAACGAAAAGCCAGGGAAGGGCTTTAAGTTATTGCAGTAAAGATTTAGCTGAAGAATCAGAGCTGTAGTTTTATAAAACCAACAAGGATGTTTATGACGATTCATTCAAATGAAGGCGGCACTCAGCGTGTGCCTACCTCAAAATTTCCCGATGCGTTTTTTGATTACCCCTTATTTCCTTTTTTAGCACTATTGAGGGTAAATGATGTTGGTCCAATAACTTATTTTCGTTGTCTGGAGTCGCTTTGTGCCAAAGGCGTAGAATTTTTTTGTGATGATGCCTTGCATGTGGAACTTGGCTTAAGAGAAAGCATAAGGAGTGATTTTAAAAATTTATATAGGGATTTACAGAAGCCTGAGTCTTATGAAACGAATGAAGTTATATGCGGAGTTATTCAGGATTTAGTTTGGGAGAGCCAGGAAAACAATTACATTCTATTAATAACAAGCGATGATTTCCCTCACCAGTTAAAAGAAATTTATGATTGTCCGCCGATACTTTTTGTTAGAGGAAATGTTAGCTTATTAAAATCAAGACAATTAGCAATGGTTGGAAGTAGGCGACCTACGCGAGAAGGCGGCATTAACGCCAGGGCTTTTGCACAACATCTTGCGGAACAAGGCTGGGTGATTACTAGCGGATTGGCAAGTGGTATTGATACGTTTAGTCATGAGGGAGCCTTATTGGCTGGAGAACAATCAACCATCGCAGTGCTCGCCCATGGTTTGGACGCTGTTTATCCGAAAAGAAATCAACAGCTAGCTAAAAATATCCTGGAAAATAACGGTACCCTTGTTTCTGAATTTCCAATTGCCGTTGATCCAAAACCAGAGTTTTTTCCAAGACGAAACCGCATTATCAGTGGATTATCATCAGGTGTGCTTGTTGTTGAGGCTGCATGTAAAAGCGGCTCCTTGATTACCGCATACTCAGCTCTGGAGCAAAACCGCGATGTATTTGCTATCCCCGGTTCTATTCACAATCCAATGGCAAAGGGGTGCCATGAATTAATCAGGCAGGGCGCTACACTTGTACAATCAAGCCAGGATATTAACGAGCATTATTTATGGCATGTGAGTAACAATAAAAAAGAAAAAAAGCCTAAAACAAAGAAGGAAAAACTTACAAAACAGGAAAGTCGTTTATTAAAAGCGCTTCAACATGAAGAGCTAACAGCGAACGAAATAGCCGCTTTGCTCGGCTTACCCATTCATGAAATATCGTCACTGTTAACGCTAATGGAAATGAAGGGTTTGGTAATACAGGGGCATCGAGGTTTTCTAAAACAGCACTAAAAGAACCCTTTTAAAATTTGTGGACATAGAATTCTTGAAAAAGTCCTGTTAGTCGCGTAATTTTCCCTGTCTCAAGGCG
>JBECKS010000220.1:0-5019 GCA_040235395.1 Pseudomonadales bacterium
AACGCATGAGCGGCAACTCTGTTTTTGAAGTCCTGATTGATACTGGCGAGAACCGGGGAATAATCAATCCAGATTTTCTTCAGGCGATTGATAAATCCATTGTCGATATTTCATCTTGGGATACAGATGCATTTTCCATTTCGAAGGCAATTTCCATCACGGATATCATAAAGGAAACAAACCGTGCGCTTCATGACAATGAAGAACTGTATTACAGTATCCCTGATGATAGGGAGTTAATCACACAGGAACTCTTTCTTGTGGAACTGGATAAACAGGAAGACTTACTCAGCTTTATAGACGAAAGCTATCAGCTCGCCAGAATCACCATTATTCTTCCCTGGGTAGACTCTATTCATTACACGCCCTTGCTTAACAAACTTCAGCTTTATCTTGAAGAAAACCTGGGAGGCTTTTCCAAAACCATTTCAATAACGGGAATTTCAGCGGTTTTAGGCGGAACTTTTTCCGCAATGATTTATTCTACTGCAGAAAGCTACGCCATTGCCGGCGTACTGATTACGGTCATGATGATTTTGCTTGTAGGAAATCTGAAACTAGGATTACTCAGCATGATTCCCTCTGTAACGCCCATCTTTATGATTATGGCCCTGCTACAGATCATTGGTGAACCGCTCGACCTATTTACGATGATTATAGGATCAATCGCAATAGGACTTACTGTAGATGATAATGTTCACTTTATTCACGGTTTCAAAAGAGAATATCTAAAAACAGGGTCACCCGAAAAGGCTATTCGAGAAACCCTGCTTTCAACTGGGCGGGCTATGCTAGTTACAACTGTCGTACTGAGCTGCGGTTTTCTTGTTTACTCGCAAGCAGATTTAAAAAACCTGATTGGCTTTGGCGTATTAACAGCTTTATGTATTTCAATTGCTCTTGTTGCCACCTTTCTTCTCGCGCCAAGTTTGATGATGGTGGCCTACAAGGACCAAACGAAATAAATCCCTGAAGTAGGCGCCTATCACCCGGGAGATTTATTTTTATAAGTAAAAGCGAAGCTCCTCAATGGTTTAAAGAGGCGATCGCCCACGAGCGTGAATCTTTTTTTATCGAGATCGAGGATTGCCGGGTACACTACCAACGCTGGACCCAACCAGATGGAGAAAAGGGTAAATCACCGATTTTATTGGTACATGGTGGTACCCATGTTCACTAGTGGGACTTTTTCGCTCCGTTTTTTACCGACACATACGATGTGTTCGCTATTGATCTTAGCGGGATGGGTGATAGCGTGTTGATTTTCACCTAAATTTGACCCACCTGAAAGGTGGTGCTAGTCAAAGCCCCTCTGATTTTCTCTTCAATCACTATTCAACATCTTCTAGGGTACCATCAGTTTAACATTGAACCGAGTACCGTTACCTTTTTAACGCCCTGTCCACCCAAAAAAGAACTGGGGGTAAAAGCAAAAAATCTACTATCAAGGCCAATACGAAAGTAGTCGCTGCAAAATATGCCATATGGCTATTCAGCGAGAAAGACGACTGAGCCAGTATAAGAAACCCTGCGATTAAAACGCTATTACAAACCAAAAGTGCTACCCCCACATGAGAAAAAGCATACTCTATTGATTTGTCTGGTTCCCCCCCATTATTTTCAAAAGCATGACTATACTTTGTCAGGAGATGTACCGCATTATCTACAACGATACCGAGAGTCATACCAACCGCAATTGCCACCGCCATCCCGACCTGACCTACCAACAATCCCCACACCCCGAAAGCCATCACTGCCGGAACCATGTTAGCAACCAACGAAACCAAACCAAGTCTAAAGGAAGTCAATGAAAGCCCAATTATCAATGACATAACAGTCAATGCTATGGCAGTTCCATAAATCATGCTCCTAGCATTCTCAACGCCTACATGTGAAAAGACCAGCATCACACCCGAGCGGAAATGTTCAACATCTTCTAAGTTATCATCCATCCAAGTGACGAATTCCTTTTCAATGCTAAGCATTTCATTGGTTGTTTGCTCCTTGAGCGACACAAGTATTTTACTTTCTGATTTATCAAAACTTACCTGGTGATTAGCATCTAATCCATAAGGCAAACTCAACTCGTACAACAAGAAGTATTGAGAAGCTAGTTCTCTATCTTGAGGAACTCGATAAAATTCCTCAAGGTCACCATTCATGCTCCTGTTAAGTCGTTTAAAAGTGTCTGTAACAGCCTGAACTTGCACCACTTCTGGGTGGGAACGCAGCCACTCAGCAAACTTTTCTACTTGCAAAAGGTATTCGGGCTCATAGATACAGCTTTCTTGTCCACACGAAAGAGAGAACTTCATGTCGTAAACACTACTAAGGTTTCTGTCAGCAAAATCAGTCGAATAACGAAACTCCACCGACTCGTCGAAAAATTTAACAAACTGATCATTGATTTCTAGTCGTGTAAGATAAAAGGATAAGATAATGGAAAGTGCTGAAACCGTGACAAAATATATTTTCCGATTCTTAACAACATTCTGGGCAAACGGAATCATAAATGAAACCTCCCCAGAATTTTCTTCTCCCCTTTGCTTGAAAGGAAACCAAGAAATCAATATGGGCAGCAAGGTCAGTGAAGCTATACAAGCAATCGTTACACCAATTGCAACTTGGTTACCAAGCGTATGAAAAGGTGGTATCTCACTAAAGTTTAAGCTCAGGAATCCGACAGCAGTTGTCAAACTCGTAATAGCAACAGGTTTCCAGTTTAGATTTAAGCTTTCAAGAATAGCGTCTTGTTTTTCCAAGCCTTTACCCAAAGCGAAGAAAAAAGTAATGAAAACGTGAACGCAGTCTGCGACGGCTATTGTCAGTATTACAATTGGAGATGAGGATGATGGGCTACTCATAAATAGTCCGAGCCAAGCGCCAATCCCAAATGCTGTCACCAATGAAAAAATCAAGATTGTAACAGTAGCAAGAGTAGCCCAAGCTGATTTATACAGCATAGTAAGCAAAGCTATTATGGCAAATCCCATGAGTGGTACTAGTGTTACATTATCGTTGAAAATGGTATCCAAACCGGCTTGGTTACCCATTAACATGCCCGTTAAATAAATTTCCGTTTCAGGGTTTTGCGCTAGATACTGGCTCTTTATTTCTTGTACCGCACGAATTACTTCTGTAGTTTCGGTGATTTCTTCCCCAGGTAATCGTATGTTTATAGCGATAGCAGTAACATGCCCACTCTCAGAAATAAGCCGCCCTACCAGCTCCTCTTCCCCTAGCGCTATTTTCCTGATCTCCTCAATAGAGTAACTATCAAGCTCAGAAGAATCTGTAATCAGGCTGTCTACATAGAGCGTATCTTCTACCGCCTTTGTGTGCTGAAAATTCGACAAAGAATCCACCCTAGTTGAATAAGGGATATTCCAGAACTCTTCAGTCATAGCTGAAACTTGTGCTAGTGTTTTATTAGTAAATACATTGCCATTTTTCGGCGCTAGCAACACGAGTACCGTATCTGATTCGTTATAGGTTTCATCCATTCGATTTAATGCAAGTAACTTGGGATCGTCCTGCTTGAAGTAATATCGATAATCCGTTTTCATCTCGAAGAACTTCAAACCATAAATAGCGGGAAAGAAGAAAAGCATCGTGGCTAGCAGCACTAACCAGCGGTTCTTCAAGATACTTTCAAATAAACGATTCATTCGGACCCACCTAAGAATAAGCTATGGTATATTTCGTGTAGAAAAGTCTAATGCGTATTATTATTCGGATTCAATAGAAAAACTAATCTCCCTCAAAAGTATAGGTAACTCTTTGATATGGTTACAAGAATTCCAAAGCAGAAACGCTCCATTGAAAAATTCGAAACCATTTTATATACAACTATTCGGATAATTAATGAAGGCAGATTTTTCACTACCTCTACCCACACCATTGCCAGAGAATCCAAGGTTGGGATTGGCACAGTCTATGATTATTTTGATAGCAAGGAAGATATTCTAAAATCGGCACTGGAACTAGAATCCAGCAATATTTGGGGGGAAATCGAGCAAGCAAAAACAACTTATACTAATGTTGAACCTCTAGATTTTATTTCCCTACTTATTTCTTTATTAATCGACCATGCTTATGAGAACAGCGGCTTCGTAAAGGTGGCCTTTGGATATATCCCTGGCGTTTTGGAGAATAACACCGTCGCCGCTTATTCAGGAAAACTAAAAGATCTTTTCAGAAATTTAATAGAAAAAAATTCCTTGAATAAAAACATGAAACTTTCAAATGAGGAAATTGAGAGCAAGGCATTCTTGCTAGTAAATATGCTGATTGGGGTAATGCTTGGCGTGGCTCATGGCCCTCCCAGCATTTCCAAACATGCCTTGATGAGCGAATTAGATCAGAATATTTCCCATCTTGTTGATAATAAAACCCTATCAACTCGTAAAGTAAAAAAACAACATTAAATCAAAGCCGCAAAATATTCGCCAAATCAACAAAATCGCTTTTCAAAAGAGTTTATAAGCTCCCTTACAACTATGTATAAAAAACTCGCGTATAACCCATGGATTTCAACAACCATTTATCTCTCCCTGTAAAATCTTTGTTTAAATTCGGGAATTGAATCAAGCGGTATAGGTTTCGAGAAAACATAACCCTGGAACAAGTCGCAAGACATTTTATGCAACAACTCAACGGTTTCGATATTTTCAACACCCTCAACTACCACTTTAAACCCGAGTTTATGACACATCTTTACTGTCGCCTCTACGATAGTCTGACTAGACTCATCATCCATGATATTCGTAATGAAGGCCCGATCTATTTTTACTTCGTTAACTGGCATTTTCTTAAGGTAACTTAAAGAAGAGTACCCAGTGCCATAGTCATCGACAGAAATTTTGAAACCACATGATCTCAAGGCTACCAGTCTGTTTATCTCGACCTCAGCATTTTCAATCATGTTGTTTTCTGTAATTTCAAAAATAATGTCTTCAGCCTTTATTTTGTGCTCGACAAGCTTATTCATTACAAAATCAACAAAATCATCTTCCCTTA
>JBECKS010000224.1:0-15337 GCA_040235395.1 Pseudomonadales bacterium
GGGTGTTACTGCACCTGAAGGATCATATGTGATAGCCCTTCAGGGTACTGCAAATACCTCGAGGAACTTTACGGTTGCAGCCGATGGTAACTACCTGCTCACATTTAGAGCAGCTCAGCGATCAGGAAGCAATCAGTATGTGACAGTTGAGCTGGATGGTGTCGAGGTAGGTCAGGTAGGCACAACAATGGTAACCCCGTCTTTCGATAGCTATGTAATGGCGCTGAACGGGCTTGTGGCAGGTCAAACCTATAACCTCAAGTTCGTAGGTACCCCGCCTGCTGGAGACCACACGATTTTTGTGGATGATATTAAGATAGAACAAGCAGTGGATAGGGGCTTCTCATTGAATCTGGGTCAGGATTACCTCGTTAATGCAGTCAATCTGGATGGTCGTGACGACTGTTGCACAAACCGACTTGATGGCTACAGGGTTCAATTGTGGAATGACGGTGTGCTGGAGGCCGAGGCACTACCAATAACGGGCGCTCAGGCTGACAACAATCTTGTTACATTTGACTATATAACAGCCGATGAGGTGAGATTGGTTAAAAGAGCTGGTGAGAATGCCGTAAGCCCGATGAATTTCACTGAAATACAGGTCAGGGTTAATCAGTAAAAATGAGTGATTTAGAAAAAGGGAGCTTAGGCTCCCTTTTTTTTGTCCATCTTTTTTGTTTAGGGTTTTTTTCCTAGGGAATTTAAGAAACGTGTATCTTGAGTGTCTTTTTGTGGAAGGTATATTCTGTGGAAGATATATTCCATGGAAGCCATATTCTATTGAAGTCATCTTTTATCGAAGTCATACATAGCAGCTGAACTTGTGATTTAATACCTGCCATGGAAAAACAATAAGGAAGAACAGGAATGAACTTTGTCGCTCTCCCTCTGCGCTGGCTGCGCAATATCATCGAAATTCAGGAAAAAAAGGTCTACAACTTTTATGTCGTATTTGTGTTTGCGGTGTTTGTTGGTTTTAGTCGCTTTTTTCTTGAAGTAATGCTGTCACAGCCCCCGATTCTTTTTGTAAAAACCGCTGCATTCGCTTTTGTAAGTTTTTATTTGCAGTGCATTTTTTTATACACCCTGGTGCTTACGCTATGTATTCCAGGTTCCGACTGGAAAAAGCATATTTATCTGGTGTTGATTGGTGTTTTTCTAGGTATTTTCCCGCCGATTATCGATGCCGTATTGCTAGGCTTGGGGCATTTTTCATATCAATATTTACCGGATATCAGCCAGTGGAACATATTGATCTATCAAAAGCGTGTCGCGCCTCCTGGCGAAACGTTAATCTTGTTTATCACCATTTTTTTTACAGCCTTGGTTGTATTTATAAAAACCGGGAATCTTTGGCGAACAGGGTTAGCGGCTGTATTAAGTTATTTATGCGTATTTTTTATTGCAGCGGGTTTGCCAGCGCTGGTTTTATTTTCAACTCAATTTTTCAGAGTGGAAAATGAAGTTCTGAATCGCGCTACCGATGTTGAAAAACTGTTTCTGTTTGAAGGTTTAAATTTTCTGGAATTAATGGTTGTTGCGCAAAGTCTGGTGGTCGTTTTTGTTTATTTGTTTTTGAATAAACATATTGTTAGCAATGTATTAAAACGAGTAAATCATGTTGTTCCGGTGCTGCTAACGAGTTTGTTGGGTAGCAGTGTTTATGGTCCTTTAGATATTTATTCAATATTTTTTGCGCTAGTTTTGTTTTTTGTTTCTATTGTCGTGATTTTTCATAATGATTATTTTGACAAGCTGGAAGATGCTGTGTCGGGTAGGCAGGGTTATATCACTAAGCAAGATGTAGATTTTTTTAACATCATCGTGTTTTTGTTGCTAGGCTTGTTAATTTCATCGGGTTTTTTAAGTGCTTATCTCATTTTATTGTTCTTTGTTTGTTCCTTTTTATACAACTATGATTTTTATCGGGGTAAGAGCTACTTTCCTTCTAATTATAAAATTGAAGGTGTATGGGGGTTAACGGCTTTATTAGCTGGGATGTTTTGTTATGTGACTACTCAAAAAGGTATTGGTGCAGAATTTATCAATTCTAATGATGTAAATGTTTTGAATAAGGTTGGTAGCGTTCTAGACATGGGTAATACCATCCATAACTTGTTTTCCTGGCAGTATATTTTATTTATTTTTCTGGTTTTCGGGGGCTGGTCAATTATTTCAGTAATAAAAGACTACAAAGATATTGATGGTGATGAAGCTGTTGGAAATCAGACAGCTTATGTTCTACTTAAAAAGCGTGGCTACAACCTTATGCGCTTTCACAAAAACTATACCCGAGCATTGTCGGTATTATTATTCATTCCTTTTTTGTGGTTAATAAAAATAGATGCTCATGCTGTGTTTTACGTATTAATGGCCGCGAGTATCGTTGTTTTTTATCGGGTGATTAATTGGCCTTCATCTTCAAAAGCTGTTGAGTCAGCCCTTATGTCAATCAGTGCATATTTGCTGATTTTTACCTTGGCCTGTCATTTTTCTCATTAACCTGAATAGGTATGAATCAAGGGCAGCTGCTTTTGCATGCAGGTTTTATCGGGGTGCTTACAGCTTACCGCTAGTGAATAAGTATCTACAAAGCCGCCTTGTAAGATGACTGGATTTGCTCTATGTTTCTGACCGCTAGAAACTTCCCATTACGAATTAATCAGGTCTCAATATACGATCTTTCCTGGAGTACTGAGTGAAAAACCTCCCCCTCATTGTAAGCTTTGGTGGAATTAATCCCGCAGGGCGTTCTTCAGGCCATATGGCCTACCAACGTTTGGTTTTTGATGCCCTGAATGAGTCTAAGCAACAAGAGACATTAAAGTCTTTGTCTCGGCTTATGCAGCTTGGGAATGCATCAGCACTCAATGACCAAGAGAAGTCTCAGATTCTCGCTAATACGCTTGTCAGGAAAATCCATTCAGGCATCTATGACCCTCAGGCCGTGCCCGCCAACAAACGTGCCAGATTGAGCGCTTCAGGCGAAGTGCTGGTATTCCAGATGGATAGCAGAGACCTGCCTGACCCCGTACCGGCAGACTGGGAACTAAAACAGCTTGAGAATGAGCGTGTTGAAGTTCGATGCCAATCCATGAATGTACTCCTGAGTGATACTCGCGCGCTTAAAGTCGGCGTGGCTGGTCAGCTACCTACGGGGCTTGATATAGGCAACCTGTATCCTTCAAGGAATCATCCTAAAGGCTTGGAAATGACGGTTTTCGGCGCTTCAGATGCCATTGGTTCATTGGGTGTGGATTTTGAGCTGATTAAATCACTTCTGCCTGCCGATCAGATTGGTGTCTATGCCTGCAGTTCAATGGGGCAACTGGATGATAACGGCGTGGTGGGTTACGCCAAGGCGGCTCAAATGGGTAAGCGAGCCACCTCAAAGCAGCTGCCCTTAGGCTTCCCTGAGATGCCAGGTGATTTTGTCAATGCTTATATGTTGGGTAGTGCGGGGTTCACAGGTGGTGTTGTCGGAGCCTGTGCCACTTTCCTCTATAACCTCGAACATGCGGTGAAGGATATTCAGGCGGGTCGTCGCCAGGTTGCTATCGTAGGCGTAAGTGAAGCACCCATTACGCCAGAGGTAATGGAAGGTTACAGAACCATGGGTGCATTGGCAGAAGATGCTGCCCTCATAGAGTTGGATAAGCACTTGAACCTGACAGAGCCACGTTATGAGCGAGCCTGTAGACCATTTGGCGATAATTGCGGTTTTGTGATGGGGGAATCTGCCCAGTTTGCTGTGCTTTTTTCTGCCGAGTTTGCCTTGAAAACAGGGGCTAAAGTCCTTGGTGCTGTACCTGGCGTGTTTACACATGCTGATGCTTACAAAAAATCCATTTCTTCACCGGGTATTGGAAACTATCTCTGTTTGGGGCGGGCTGTTTCATTGGCAGAGAGTATGTTTGGTGAGGATTGGGTGCGTAACAGGAGCTTTGTTCATGCGCATGGAACGGGAACACCGCAAAACAGGGTAACGGAATCCCACGTAATCAATGAGATTGCCAAGGCTAAAGGCATTAGTCGTTGGCCTGTAACGTCGGTGAAATGTTATGTGGGGCATAGTCTGGGTGCTGCAGGTGGTGATCAGATGATGGCAGCGCTAGGTACATGGAGCGAAGGTTTAATACCAGGTATCTTCTCGGTGGATACTTTTGCTGATGATATTCATTCAAGTAATCTTCTTTTCAGTCAAAAGCACATTGAGGTGGGCTCTGAAGGGATGTCTCTCGCTTTCCTGAATTCCAAGGGTTTTGGCGGAAACAATGCGACTGCCTGTGTGCTTTCACCCAAGCATTCTATGGAATTGCTGGAAAAAATGTCTTCAAAGGAAGAGTTTGCGACATATATGCAAAAACAGGCATCTGTAGAGAAGATGCAAGCAGAGTATTTCAAGGCTTTGGCGGAAGGTGATTCACGCCTTATTTATCGTTTTGGGGAAGGCGTTTTAGCAGGGGAGCAACTTGAGATCGACGCCGATGGTGTTCGTGTACCGGGTTATGAGCAGAAGGTCTCCTTCAAAGTTGAAAACCCTTATAATTGAAACGCTTAGCATAAATTTTGAAAGCAAAATTTAGGATAAGGACTTGGCAAAGCACTTAATTTAAGCCATATTAGCCGGATGCCTGTAGTCACCGTTTGGTGAACCATTTCCTTGTTATTGAGAGGAGTAGTCAAAAAGGTTTACGGGTTTCGCTCAGAATCAAAAAGTGATTGAGCGAGAAAAAATCCAAGGCCGTGATGCTCGTGAGCAAGGTTTTCAATAGTCATAAAATAAAAATTATTAAAAAGCAGAAAAGCAAAATTAGGCGGTCAAAAGCGAACTTTCATAGTTCGTTTTGCTTTATGAAATTCTGAATAGGGTTCAATGTTAATGAATTCATTGTCGGTGAAGTTGATGGAATCAGTTAGAGAAATAGCGTCAAGGAAGGCGGGAATTCTTGGCGATGCCCTTAAGATTTCGTTTCTTTCCCTTTTCCTGTTAATCACGAACGGATGCGGCGACGTGATTAACACAAAGTACTGGAGACAAATGGAATGGGGTGGCTATATCAAACCCGTTCAAGGTCCAGCCTTTCACCCTGTTACTGAAACCGATCCTTTAAATGCGGTCGTGTACTTCTATCGTCCTTTCTCTGATTGGGCAGATCAGGAACTTCAGGCGCCTAATATTTTCGTTAATGGTGAGAAGGTCTTTGGTATCAAGAATAATATGTATGTGGCGCTTGAGCTTGAACCAGGTCGACATCATTTCTCTGCACGCAGACCTTTAGCGATTCTTCATGTTGAAGAAATTTTTGATCTTGATCTCGATGTGGATCCAAGCGAAATTTATTACCTTCGTTATTCTGAAGTGGACATTCCTCCTGAGTTAAGTTTTGAAGAAGGCTATGTCAGTAATGGTCCTGTGTATCAGGTGAGTGAAGATTTTGCCCGTCATGAGTTACGTTTAACACAATCTTCTGATGCAGTTGTTGAGAAAGTCGCTAAGGAAGAGCGTTGTGAGAAGACACGTGATTTGATTTATGGTGATGAAGAGAATGCAACACCAACGGATGATTCAACAGGTGGATGGTCAACTAACTGGAGAAGTTACATTCAGATGGGTGATGACTGTTAGTTGAGTTTAAAGAAATTTTATTGAGCCCGATTAGTGAAAACGTCGGGCTTTTTTTTGTTATTTTTATGGAGCTTACATGGATATTAAAGACAAGGTTGCAATCGTAACAGGCGGCGCTTCAGGTTTGGGTCAGGCATGTGTTGAGATGTTTGTGCAGCATGGCGCTAACGTAATGATTTTTGATAGGGCTGTGGAAAAGGCAAAGCAATTGTGTGAAACCCTTGGAGATAAAGTTGCTTTTATTGAAGTGGATGTAAGTGATGAGGCTGATGTAAAAAAAGGCATTGATGAAACACTTGCGCGTTTTTCAGCCATACATGTGTTGGTGAATTGCGCAGGTATTGGTATGGCAGGTAAAACTTTTGGTTCAAAGGGCATCATGCCTTTGGATTTGTTCAAGCTCACAATCAATGTGAATCTGGTTGGCAGTTTTAATGTGCTTCGATTAGTTGCTGAACAGTTTGCTAAAAACCCTGAAGAAGAAAAAGGTGTGATTATTAACACTGCTTCTGTTGCTGCTTTTGATGGTCAGATTGGCCAAGCTGCTTATAGTGCAAGCAAAGGGGGTGTAGCCGCTATGACTTTGCCTATTGCCCGTGACCTTGCGCCATATGGAATTCGTGTTATGACCATTGCTCCGGGTGTGATTGATACGCCTATGATGGCCATGTTGCCTGATGATAAACGACGTCCTCTGATTGATATGGTTCAAAGTCCAAAGCGTTTAGGTTTACCTTCAGAATTTGCACAACTGGCTTTGCACATTGTCGAGAACAGTTACCTCAATGGTGAGACCATTCGACTGGATGGTGGTATCAGGATGCAACCTCGATAACTTATTGTGTTTGCTGTTTCAGCCGTTTTCGAAATTCGCCAGGCGAAACACCAGACCAGCGTTTGAAAGCATGATAGAAGTTGGTGGATTCTGAAAAACCAAGTAGCGCAGCAATGGTATCCATATTCATGGAGTCATCTCGCAAATAATTCTGGGCAAAGCGAAAACGAACTTTTTCACGCAGAATGACATAGGAAGTGTCTTCATCTTTCAATCGACGTTGCAGGGTGCGAGGTGTCATTTTCAGATGATCGGCCACATCCTGAATGCTGATGCTATTTTGTCCCAGGTTTTCTTCCAGATAATTAATAATCTGTCTCGATACTTTCTGGCTTTGATGGAGCTGCAGAAGCTGAGCGCGAGCTTCCATTTCAATTTTTCGATTTGCTTCAGGTAAAGCGCCAAGTAGTGGTTTTTCAAGAATGCTTGAGTTGACGATGATTTTTGTTTGAGGTCGGTCAAAAAAAACAGGGCATTTAAAAATGCGTTGATATTCTTCAGAGTAATCAGGCTCAGGATGTCTGAAGTGAATTTCATTAATTCTGAAGAGCTCTTTGCCAGAAAGAGAACGTGCAATGCTCAGTAAGCTTGTCATTGCGATTTCTGCATAAATTGCCTTGTTGCCATTTTCAATTCGGTCAATGTAATTGATATGTGTCTGAGCACCCCGATTTTCGAGGGAAAAAGCAATGTGAGGGCTAACCAGATCCTTATAACGATTGTAAAGGTCAAAAACCTGCTTAAGACTCGAGGCCGTTGCCAACAAGGTGCCGAGAATCTGTAGTGAGTTAAGTTGCAGTGTTAATCCATGATGCAGCCCAAGCGCGGGATCCTTGCTTGCCTCTTTCATGACTTCCAGAATGCTGTCAAATTGTGAAAGGGAAAGTTGGGATTTAGGGTCGTTAATCTGTTCTTTGGTTAGTCCGGCTTTTTCCAGCAGGCTATCTACCGATAGCGAACTACGGTTTGCAATGGCAACCAGTCCAGGAAGTATTGAAGCAGTAACGTTAACGAATTTATTTTCCATAGGGCAATTGGCTCAATAAGCTCCTCTTTTTGAGCATTGATGGGGTGTTGGAAACTGTTTTATTCTTTTCACAATCAGCAATGAGTTCAGAAGTTTGTAAAATAGTAGATTGTGACTTTGCGACTCCAAAGGTACTATATCTTTATCTCTTAGACCATAGTTAGTTGTCCGTGAGCCGCTAGTGCTTTTGGAAACAGGCTGTATCCCTTCACTTAAGTTGTTATGAAGAATAAATAGAAAAATGAGTACTGCTTTTAACCTTGTTGAATTCACCCGTAAGCTTGTAGAGAGACCTTCGGTAACACCCGATGATGCCGGGTGTCAGGATTTAATTGTCACAGAATTAGAAGCCCTAGGTTTTAGTTGTGAGTTTCTGGAATCAGCGGGTGTAAGAAATCTTTGGGCACGCTTGGGAACAGAGTCGCCAGTTTTGGCTTTTGCAGGTCATACTGATGTTGTTCCGGTCGGTGATGAAAAACTCTGGAAAACACCGCCCTTTGAAGCCATCGAAAAGGATGGTTATCTGTATGGGCGGGGGGTTGCTGATATGAAAGGCAGCCTCGCTGCCATGGTTGGTGCAACAAAAGCATTTTGTGAGTCGGGCAGACACTCGAAAGGTTCTATCGCTTTTCTAATCACTAGCGACGAAGAAGGGCCAGCAACTGACGGCACCATAAAAGTCATGAAGATGTTGGATGAGCGTGGGGAAAAAATAGATTGGTGTTTAGTGGGTGAACCTTCAAGCCAGAAACAAATAGGTGATTGTGTTCGTGTTGGTCGAAGAGGCTCGCTTGGTTTTTCACTGGTGGTTCATGGTGTTCAGGGTCATGTGGCCTATCCTGAGAAAGTGGATAACCCTATTCATAAGGTTGGTGGTTTTATTGATCAAATGAGCAAACAGGTTTGGGATCATGGAAATGAATTCTTTCCAGCGACCAGTTTTCAGTTCTCCAATATCCATGCCGGTACTGGCGCAACCAATGTAGTGCCAGGCAGTGTTGAATTATTGGGTAATTTTCGTTTTTCTACTGAGTCTGATGAGCAAAGCCTGAAATCAGGCACAGAGAAACTATTGCAAGCATCGGGTCTTAAATACGATATCGAATGGGTACTTAGTGGACAGCCATTTTTAACTCAGGGTGGTGCATTGATTGAGGCAGCTAAACAGGCAATAACGAAACACTGTGGTGTGCAAACAGAGCTTTCAACGGGTGGCGGAACTTCCGATGGTCGTTTTATTGCGCCTTATGGTGTAGAGGTTCTCGAGTTAGGTCCAGAAAATGATAGCATTCACAAGGTTAATGAAGTGCTCAGCATTACATCGCTCGAAAAACTGGAAAGATGTTATGAAGAAATTCTAACATCCCTGTTGGTGCAGTAAGCTTAGCTATTAAAAAATATTAAGAATAATAAGCAGATACATATTGCCCTACTGAGTAGGGTGCTCGCTGGAGGAAAGATTTGTTTTCCAGAATTACCATAAATTACAAAGTTCAGGCTGTAGCATTGATTGGTGTGCTTGGTTTCCTGAGCTATTTCCTGCTAAGTATTAATAGCAATTATCAGTATCAGGAGTTGCTAGAAAACCTTAATGGAAGTGA
Organism: Pseudomonadales bacterium; assembly: GCA_040235395.1. GTDB lineage: Bacteria > Pseudomonadota > Gammaproteobacteria > Pseudomonadales > JBECKS01 > JBECKS01. The sequence continues at coordinate 9,093 of JBECKS010000224.1, forward strand.
TTTAAAAATATTGCAACTAAGCAATGATGTTAATTTATCTCTTAACAATATCGAGACGATAGTTCAGGGTGAGTACACAGACAGTAATGCGCTTCAAGCAGAATCGTTATTGCGGGATATGCGAAGGGATTTTAAATCGCTAGCTAAACTGGACTATCTGTATCAGGCTGATGTTTTGAAGCAGGCAGAATTGAGTAATCAGTATGCAAGTGTATTAATAGATATTTTTACTGGAAATATTAGTGCCGAACAAGGAAGACAGAAACAGGCTCTTCTGAAAGAGATGTCTCAGGAGCTTGCGCATTTGAGAGATGAATATCGCTCAAAACGGGTTGCCATTATTGATAAAAAAGTCCAGCGTTCTCACTCCATAGGCAGTGAATCCTTATTGATTGGATGGGTTGTCGGTCTTCTCCTGACTGTACTCATGTTGCTGTTAGCAAGGTATTTTGCAAAAGGCGTAACAGAAACCCTGAGTTATGTTTCTCATATTGCCGGCAGGATTTCAGAGGGCGATTGGGATGTTACTGTTGATAGTGACACTAATGATGAAACCGCTGATGTATTGTATTCCATGGAAATCATGCGTCTGGCTTTGAAGTCGAGAGCAGACGAAGATGCAAGGCGCGAAGAGGATCAACGTCGTTTATTTATTCTTTCTGAATTAAGTCGTAAAGAGTTGGGCCTTACAGAGCTTTGTCAGGCGGTGATGCGGCAATTGAGCCCAATGATGAATGCCCAGGTCGGCGCGCTTTATCTTGTTGAAGAAAGGGAGCTTGAAGAAATTCAGTCACTGAAATTGGTGGCGAGTTATGCCTTCGTGCATAGAAAGGGTTTATCAGAGCGTTTTGACTTTGGTGAGGGCGTGATTGGGCAAGTTGCACTTGAAAAAAGCCAAATCGTCTTGAGCGAAGTGCCTTCGGATTATCTTACGATTAGTTCGGCCTTGGGTGAGGGGTCGCCATCTTTTGTCGTTTTGACACCATTGTTATTTAGTAATCATCTTTACGGCGTTATGGAGTTTGGTTTTATCCATGAGCCTTCCGTGAGCGAGCTTGCTTTTTTGATGCAAGCAGGTGAATCACTCGCGCAATTTGTTGAGTCAACGAAGGCAAGGGAAAATGTACGGGTCATGTTGGCGAAAACTCAGGAGCAAGCCGTTAAGCTCGAACAGCAACAAGAGATTCTCCAGGCGGCTAATGAAGATCTGGAAGAGCAGGCGATGGCGCTCACTGAGTCGGAAGGTCGTTTAATGGCTCAGCAGGAAGAGCTGAGAGTGACTAATGAAGAGCTTGAGGAGCAGGCAAAAGCGCTTAAGCTTTCTGAAGAACGTTTACAGGCTCAACAGGAAGAATTAAGAGTTACGAATGAAGAGCTTGAAGAGCACACACGTGCCCTGGAAAAACAGAAAAAAGAAATGCAGCTGAAAAACGACGCGCTTGAAGAGTCGCAACGTATTCTTCAGGAAAAAACCAAAGCGCTTGAGTTAAGTGGTCAGTATAAATCTGAATTCATGTCGACCATGTCGCATGAACTGAGAACTCCTTTAAATAGTATTCTCATTCTTTCTGAAAACCTTGCTGATAACGATGGTAAGAATCTTACTGATAAACAGGTTGAGCATGCAGGTGTTATAAACAAAGCTGGGAATGATTTGCTTGCCCTTATTAATGACATACTTGATCTTGCCAAGGTTGAAGAAGGCAAGCTTGAATTAATTCTAGATGAAACATCATTTGATGAGTGGGCGAAAGATTTGAACCTGCTTTTCAGTCCAGTTGCTGAGAAGAAAGGGCTCGAATTTGCCATCAATCTTGATGAAGAGCTTGGTGAAACATTTAGCACAGATGTTAGACGCTTGAATCAGATTCTGAAAAACCTGTTATCAAATGCATTGAAATTCACTGAAAGCGGTTCGGTTGTAGTTAATGTTGGGCCCGCACCAATGGATGTTCAGCTTGTGTCTACTAGTTACATGCCGGATGAATTAATTGCCTTCGCTGTGAAAGATTCTGGATTGGGAATCGAGAAAGAGAAACAGGGATTGATTTTCGAGGCATTCCAGCAATCTGATGGCGCCATCAGTCGAAAGTTTGGTGGAACAGGATTGGGTTTAACCATTTCGAGTCGTCTTGCAAAATTGCTTGGTGGCGAAATTACCGTAAGTAGTGAAGGTTTAGGAACAGGCAGCACCTTTACGGTTTATATTCCTAAGGAAGCACCTGATGATATTTTTTCAGAAGAAATCAATATGCAATTACTGTCTGATCAAAACAGTGATGTAGCAGAAGAAACTGATGATTTAATTGATGAAGAAGATAGCTCGGTCACTTCACAGCAATCTATAGAAAAATCTGATGCCTTGTTGATTGTGGAAGATGATCCTGTTTTTGCAGCAACGCTTTCAGCTTTGGCAGAAGACTATGGTCTTGGTGTTTTGTTAGCGAATGATGGAGAGTCTGCCATACAACTAGCTGAGCAACATAACCCGCAAGGTATTATTCTTGATTTAATGTTGCCTGGTATTGGTGGTTTTGATGTTCTTGAAACGCTTAATAACAATCCCTTAACCAAGGACATTCCAGTGCATGTGATGTCAGGTAATGAAGGGGGTGAAAAAGCGCTGACAATGGGTGCCATTGATTTTCTGAAGAAGCCAGTTTCGAAAAAAGAAATTACAGATTTGTTAGCACAATTTAGAAAGGAAGGAACCAGCTTTAAACGTTTAATGGTTATTGAAGCTGCGAAGGAAAAAGGTTTTGAGCCGTTAAAAGAGCTCTTTGGAAAACAAGGTGTACAGATTGCAAGTGTGAGCAATGTTAAGAAAGCAAAAGCTTTACTTGAAAGCCAGCCTATTGATTGCATTATTTTTGATCTGGATTTTATTCAGAAAGCAAAGGGTGAAAAGGAAGCGCTTTCTGCTCTGGAAAAGGTTCACGAAGAAGTGAAAGCGAAGGAAACACCCATCATCGTTTGTACTGGTAGTGATATAGGACGTGAGCAGGAAGCCAGTCTGAGAAAATATGCTGATCGGATTATTCTGAAGTCAAAGGCATCTGAAGAGCGTTTGATTAGTGAGGCTTCACTTTTTCTTCATTGGCTTGGTAGCCATGGTGATAAACCAGGTCCTGTGCAAGCAGAGTCCAGGGAATCGCTTTTTGAGGGCAAGCGGGTTCTGGTGGTTGATGATGATATGAGAAATGTCTACTCCTTAACCTCAGAGCTGGAAAGACGTGGAATGGAGGTTACGGCGGCCGAGTCGGGGCTTGAATGTCTTGATGTTCTTCAGTCGGAAACTCAGACCTTTGATATGATTTTGATGGATATCATGATGCCTGAGCTTGATGGCTTTAGTACCATTGAGCAGATTCGGGCAGATCAGCGTTTCAAGGAACTGCCTATTATCGTATTAACGGCTAAGAGCCTGAAAGAGGATAGAGCAAGGTGCCTGGAGCTTGGTGCTAACGACTATCTTCTCAAGCCAATTGATGTAGAACGTCTGATGGCTTTGATGCGTGTCTGGATGACTTGATTTTTAAGTTATGGGGGCAGAATTCAATGCGTTTTCCAAATGATTCTTTGGAGACTGAAATAGAGAGTCAGGAGCCTGTTGTCAAAATGGGCTCTCAGGATTATTTGAACCAGATGGATACTGAAGACATTGAGGTAGATCTCTTGCTTGAGGGTATTTACCTTAAGTACGGCTACGACTTTCGTTCCTATAGCAAGGCTTCCATTAAGCGTAGAATCAAGCAGCGTCTGGCTGCAGAGGGTCTTGAAAAAATTTCACAGTTACAACAGCAGATACTTTATCAACGTGAGAAGTTTTCCCTGCTGCTGAATGACCTGACCATCAATGTCACGGAGATGTTTCGTGACCCAGGCTTTTACAAGGCTTTTCGTGAACATGTTGTGCCGGTGCTACATAGCTATCCTTCCATTAAGATATGGCATGCTGGCTGCTCAACTGGGGAAGAGATTTACTCAATGGCCATTCTTTTGAAAGAGGAAGGTCTCTACGATAAGGCCAAGATTTACGCTACAGATATCGATAAGAATGTGTTGGCTAAAGCAAAGAAGGGTATTTTTTCTACTGATGAGCTACAGCTGTATGAGCGTAATTATCAGGAGGCAGGTGGCTTGGATGAGTTTTCGGGTTATTTCACCTTGCGCTATGACAACATCATTATGAATCAGGCGCTAAAGAAGAATGTGGTATTTGCAGATCATGATCTGGCAACTGATCAGGTATTTGGTGAAATGCAGGTTATTTTATGTCGGAATGTCATGATTTACTTCAATAGGGATTTGCAGAATCGGGTGTTTAATCTCTTTCATGATAGTCTGGACCTGGGTGGTTTTCTTTGCCTTGGAACCAAAGAGTCCATTCGTTTTTCTGATGCTGCAAAAAAGTTTTCTATAATAGATGAACATTATAAGATATATCAAAGACACCCTGAGATGTGATTGACTCAGAGAAAGTGAAAGGTGAAAAGTGAAAAAGAGCTATTGGCAATAATATATTAACGTTTCGTAAGTGTGATAACGATGGAAGATGAAAAACAGAAAATCCTCTTAGTTGATGATAAACCTGAGAACCTCATTGCGCTTGAGGCAGTGCTTGAAGATGATTCAAGGGAACTGTTGAAGGCTTATTCAGGTAATGAAGCCCTGAAAATCTTGCTTAAGGAACGAGTATCTTTGGTATTACTTGATGTGCAAATGCCAGAGATGGATGGCTTTGAAGTGGCGGAGCTGATGCATAGTAATCAGAAGATTGCCAAAGTGCCTATTATTTTTGTTACGGCGATTAGTAAGGAAAAGAAATACGTAATGAAAGGTTATCAGGCTGGTGCCGTGGATTACCTTTTCAAACCCATTGAACCAATCATTCTTAAGAGCAAGGTTAAGTTCTTTCTGGAACTGGATCAGCAGAAGCGTGAACTGGAAAAAATGCTGCAGAGAAGTCGGCAATCTGAGCAGACCTTTAATGAAGCTATGCAAAGCCCAAGTGCAAAAAAGACTAGTTAGTGTCGAAGTCCGCTGCTCCTAAACCCTTTGAATGTGTAATTATCGGTGGCTCTTGGGGAGGCATTGAGGCAGTCGGCTCCATCCTTGAACGTTTACCTGAACACTTTCCATTACCGATTATTGTTGTCTTACACCAGCATCGAAAATCGGGTTCCCGTATTCCGGAAATTTTCTCACGCAAATGTCCTTTGAAGGTTAAGGAAGCGGAAGAAAAAGAAGCGCTTGCTCCTCAAACGGTTTATATCGCTCCTCCAAACTATCATTTGCTTGTTGAGAAGGGGGGCTCGCTTTCCTTGAGTGTCGATAAGCAAGTCAATTTTTCACGTCCTTCTATTGATGTTAGTTTTATGTCAGCTGCAGAGGCTTACGGAGATGGTTTGATTGGCATTTTGTTAACAGGCGCGAACCATGACGGTGCAGAGGGTGTGGTTATTATTAAGCGTTATGGTGGTTTGGTAATTATTGAGGATCCAGACACCGCTAAGGTCTCTACCATGCCCCAGTCAGCCTTGAGTCGTACTCGCGTTGATCAGGTGCTTCGTCTGGAAGATATTCCAGATTTTCTTTTGGCCATCACGATAGGTTTGAAGAAGAAGTCCTGAACTTGCTTGAAATTATAAGTTAACGATAGTTAAATAAACTTCACTTCACGAAATTCACCCAACGAGGCTGGAAAACCAATGCGAACAGTTAGCGAGATAAGCTGGCAACAGGACAAGGGAAAAAGTGCGCTTAGGCTTCATTGGGGGCTTCAGGCATTTTTGAACTGGATAGTGTTGAAGTTTATGTTTTCGGAAATGGGGCGCATCATTGAAGAAACCTTTCTACCTATTCTGCGTTTGCTAGTGGAAGATAAAGACAAAATGCTGGAAGACTATGAAGCATTGGTAAAATCTAGAACCCATTTGCCTTTTTATGCGAGCCCTTATCAGCGCTGGCTGGCAAATTATGGGAATTTTGTGCGTGAAAATGAATTTGCCTTGAGGCTTTTGAAAAAATATCTCTCAGAAAAAGACTTTAATGAGTTGGTAGTTGTTTATACAGCAGAGCGTTTGGGAAAACGTTTTGAATTCATGAAGGATGCTTTACAAAAAGTTAGTGAGAAGAAGGATCTGAATGAATTAATGCAGTCCCCAATGGGACGTCGTATGGTTCCAGTTATTAATCACCTGTCTCAATTTCTTGTGGGGCCAATGGATGCTTATATTGATGAC
>JBECKS010000155.1:0-16764 GCA_040235395.1 Pseudomonadales bacterium
ATCAATTTGCGTAATGAAGAGAAGGTGGAATTTTATTCAGTATTGCCGATTGATTTAAAAGTTAGAGGTGGTTATCACGGCTTAGCAGAATTTGTTAGCGGTGTCGCTGCCTTACCTCGTATTGTGACCTTGCACGATTTTGTAATTGACTCTGCCGCCGATAAAACAGGCACAACAACTAATACCAGCGCAGTTGGTGTTAATTTAAAAATGAATATCAATGCCAAGACTTATCGCTATCAGGATGAGGGAGGGCTATAAATGTTAAAGTTTGTTAAGCCATTCCTGATTCTGTTTTCCTTAGCGTTTCTTGTTTCCTGTGGTTCTGGCGATCAGATGGCAGACTTGAGACAAAAATTAAAAGAAATTGATGAAAAACCAAAAGGTAGAATTCCAGCTCCGCCAGAGTTCAAGGCTTTTGAGTCTTATACTTATCAGGCAGCAGGTTTAAGAAGTCCCTTTGAACAACCAGCAGAAGAAGTTATTGGTCCTGCTGTAGCAAACAAAGCAGTTACACCGGATTTAGAAAGAAGAAAACAGGCCTTGGAGAAATTCAGTCTCGATTCAATGGCATTTGTCGGCACGCTTTCAAAAGAGAAATTAGGTGATGAACTTTATGCGCTTGTTGATGATGGTGCAGGTAACGTTCACCGTGTTCAGGTGGGTGATTATCTTGGTCAAAATTTTGGAAAGATTCTTACTATATCCGCGAGAAAGGTTGAAATACTGGAAATCGTTCCGAGCGGTCAATTAGATGATGATGGGAATAAGTTGTGGATAGAGAGACCCAGAAATTTAATCCTAAGAGATGAATAACAAAAAGCAGAGTAAAATGTTATGAATAAACAATGGGGAAACATCATGAAAGGCTCACTGTTACAGGTAGTAGCTTCCGTTGTGTGTTTGTTTGTTGGGACAGTTCTACAGGCAGCCAAGTTGGAAAGCGTTGATTTTTCGAGTCTTCCAGGTGACAAGGTGGAATTGAGGTTTGGTTTTGATACAGCACCACCAACACCAAAAGGCTATAACATTGAAAAGCCGGCAAGAATTGCTTTGGACCTTGAAGGCGTAACAAGTTCTCTCAAAACTAAATATCACGAACTCGGTTTAGGTAATGCAAGAAACCTGACTGTAATCGAAGCAAAAGATAGAACACGTTTAATTATTAACCTGACACACCTTGAGGCCTACCGAACTGAAGTTAGGGACACAACACTTTATGTAATACTGGGTGAGTCTGGTGGCAGTATGCAGACGGCTGCCGTAAGTGGTGATGCGAAGAAAAAGAAAGTTGAGGCAGCGCCTGTAGCAAGTAACCAGATTCAGGATGTGGATTTCCAGCGTGGTGCTGATGGCGAAGGTAAAATTATCGTTACTTTGCCAGATCCTCATGCTCAAGTAGATATGAGAAAGGAAGGCGACAAGATACATGTCAACATCAAGGATGTAAGACTTCCAGATGAGCTGGTTAGACGCTTGGATGTTGTGGATTTCGCAACGCCTGTGAAAGAGATTGATGCAACCAACCAATCTGAGGGTGCATTCATTGTTATTAAACCAACCGGTGAGTATGAGTATTTAGCGTATCAAACGGATAACACTTATATCGTTAGTGTGAAGCCACTGTCAGCCGCTGATGCAGAAAAGAGAAAGAAAAAAGCGTTTGCATATACTGGCGAAAAACTTTCACTTAACTTTCAAGATATCGAAGTGCGACAGGTACTTCAGTTGATTGCAGACTTTACTGAATTGAACCTTGTGGCAAGTGATACAGTGGGTGGTCGTATCACCTTAAGACTACAGAACGTACCTTGGGATCAGGCGATGGATTTGATTCTGAAGACCAAAGGTCTGGATAAACGTAAAGTTGGTAATGTGTTGTTGATTGCTCCAGCAGAAGAGATTGCTGCAAGAGAGAAACTTGAGTTGGAAGCAAACAAGCAAGTTGAGGCTTTAGCGCCACTGCAATCAGAGTTCTTCAATATCAAATATGCATCAGCCGCAGATATTAAAGAATTCCTTTCATCAAAGGATTCTGCAATAACAACTGAGAGAGGTTCGGTGGTTCTGGATTCTCGAACCAATACCTTATTGATTCAGGATACTGCAGCGAAGCTTGCAGAAATTCGTGAAATTATTGCTGAGATTGATTTACCAATTCGTCAGGTCTTGATTGAAGCAAGGGTAGTGGTAGCTTCATCAAACCTTTCTGATGAATTAGGCGTACGATGGGGTGGTTCTGGTTTTCAGTTTAACAGCAATGGCACGAATATCCTTACAGGTAGTGCAGATCAGGCCATGACTCAGTTTGAAAATCTGGGTGATGGTGATCCTGTTGAATTCAACTTTGGGCCAGCTGGAGGCTCCTATCTTGTAGATATGGGTGTAACCGATACTCAGGCATCTTCAATGACTCTTGGCTTTGTTGGCCGTGATGGTTTATTAGAAGTTGAACTTTCTGCACTTGAAGCAGAAGGTCAGGCAGAAGTTATTTCAACACCAAAAGTACTCACCTCTGATTCACAGGAAGCAAAAATTGTTTCTGGTAAGAAAGTGCCAGTGCAAACTGTTCAAAACGGTACAGTATCCATTACCTATGTTGAAGCAGCTTTAGGTTTAACAGTAACACCACACATCACACCTGATAATCGTGTGCTCCTTGATCTTGATGTCACTCAAGACAGTATTTCAGGAGAAGGTGCTGGTGGTAACCCAATTCTTGATATCAACCAGGTGAACACGCAGGTGTTGGTAACCAATGGTGAGACCATTGTGCTAGGTGGTGTGTTCATTACTTCTGACCTTGATCAGAAATTCCAGACACCGTTCTTTGGGGATTTACCAGTCATTGGTCGTTTCTTCAGGAAGACTGTCAACAGCAGTGAGAAACAGGAACTGTTAGTTTTCATCACACCTAAGATCATTAATGATGTGCTAGCGACAAATTAAGTTCGACTTAATTCATGTCCAATATCTTTCTTGTCGGCCCCATGGGGGCCGGAAAAACCACTATAGGCAAATTGCTTGCGTCTGAGTTGGCGTATGATTTCCTTGATTCAGACAGGGAAATTGAGCGTCGTGCAGGCGCTGATATTTCCTGGATTTTTGATGTGGAGGGCGAAGAAGGATTCCGCAAACGTGAAGCAAATGTGATTCAGGATCTCGCACAAGGAAATCGTTCAGTGATTGCCACGGGTGGTGGTGCTGTATTAAGTGAAGAAACACGCAAGTTGCTGAAATCACAAGGTTACACCGCTTACATTTACGCGCCCTTGAATATTCTGCTTGAGCGTACTGCACAGGATAAATCCAGACCTTTATTACAGGTAGAAAATCCTGAAGAGAATTTCAGGAAAATTCTCGAGGAAAGAGATGACCTCTATAAGGAAGTTGCCAATATTTCTCTCGACAGTCATCGCTTGAGTTCAAAGCAGGTGGTTTCTCAAATCATTAAGGGCATGAACTGATTAAGGGACAAACCATAAGCTCTTATTTATAATGCTTTCCACGATTAACTGGAGAAGCATGTGCAGATTACGATAGATCTTGGTGAGCGTTCCTACCCTGTCCTGATTGGGGATAAGCTGTTGGAAAATGCAAAAGCGCACCTGGATCCTTATATCAGCGGTTCACAAGTTTGCATTATCACCAATGACGTCGTTGCACCTCTTTACCTTTCTTCCTTAAAAGCCCAGTTTGAAAAGGATTATCAGGTTTTTACACACATCCTGCCCGACGGTGAATCCAGCAAGAACCTTCAGGTGCTGGAAGGAATATTTGAAACACTCCTTGAGAATGCCTGTAGTCGTGATGTCACCCTGATTGCCCTTGGTGGCGGTGTGGTAGGCGATATGACAGGCTTTGCAGCCGCCAGTTTCATGCGTGGTGTTGATTTCATCCAGATTCCAACCACCTTGCTTGCTCAGGTAGATTCTTCCGTGGGTGGTAAAACGGGCGTGAATCATCGCTTAGGTAAAAACATGATAGGTGCCTTTTATCAGCCTAAATGTGTACTTGCTGACGTGGGCGTGCTGGAAACATTACCTGCAAGGGAATTTTCCGCTGGTCTCGCTGAAGTTATCAAATACGGTCTGATTCTGGATGCAGATTTTCTTTCCTGGCTGGAAAATAATATTCAAGCCTTGTTGGAGCACGAAGCAGAAGCGCTTGCCCATGCAGTCAAGTGTTCCTGTGAAACCAAGGCATACGTTGTTTCAAAAGATGAAAAAGAAAAAGGTTTGCGCGCCTTGTTAAATCTGGGCCATACCTTTGGTCATGCTATCGAAGCACATTACCAGTATGGCACTTATCTTCATGGAGAAGCCGTCAGCATCGGCACTATGATGGCCTTGGAGCTTTCAGCAATCATGGGCATGATTGATGCGAGTGCAGTAAGCACCGCAAAACAATTAATGCAGGCTGCGAAACTTCCTGTTAAATGCAAGGATTTCATTGAGCCAGACATTCTTCTCGATTTTATGAGTGTTGATAAGAAAGCCTTGAGTGGTCGTATCCGTTTAGTGCTTCTGGAAGCTCTTGGTAAAGCAGTGGTAACAGATAACTTTGAAATTGAAGATGTCAAACAGGCAATGAAGTTGTGTATGCCAGAAAAACAAGAGGAATGAACATGTCTGGTGTTTTTTCTAACATGATTACCACTTCGACAGAAGACCTGATTGATGGTGGCGCTTTGGAAGGTATTGATGTGCTTTTGTCTGGCGGGGATGAAGCATTTCATGAACTTCAGGCAGAGATTGAACGAGATGTTTCCTATGTGGTGTTAAGTCTTGATGCTGAAGATTTGCAGGATAAGGAATTTCTTGTCAGAGAAATATATCGTCTGATTTGCAATGAAGATGCAGGCGAGCAGAATTCCATTGTAGAAAATATTGAAATCATCGAAGAAGAACTGGCAGGAACCCAATCCTGCATCTTATGCCTGGAAGATTTTTTTGGTTGCAGTGAAGATGCGCAAGCCATTCTTCTGGAGTTGGTTATTGTCAGTCACTTCAAATTATTACTTGGTATTAAATCTGTTCCTGAACCACTTTTTAATGAAAAGCTCTGGAAAGTATTAGTGAATAGAGCAAGCTGGGTTGATTTTTCACTTGCTGCCCCGGTGAGCACGAGTGCTGATGAGTTGGAAGATGATGAATATTTTGAAGAAAATCACATGGATGAAAGTGATGAAGATGAAGAAGAAATTCTAAGTGCCCACGCAAGACCAGAATTAAAAACAGGGCAACAGAAACAGTGGTACCAGATGATTCCTAAATATCATTTAGGCGCTGCTTTAATTCTTTTGCTGTTAGTGTTTGCGCTTTGGAATATGGATTTAACTAAAACCAAACAGAAAAGTATTGATTTAAATGCTGAAACACCAGCCTCACTTGATGTAAGAAAACCAGAAGCGACTGCATCCATGAATCAGGAAGTAGAACAGGAGCAGACAAGTAAATCGATAGACCTGCCCATTGATGCAGAACCAAAACCTGAAGCATCCATTGAGCAGGAGGTTACACCAACAGAAACAGTTGCAGTCAATCAACAGCCAAAAACAAGTCCTCCTGTAGACATTGTCGAAGAGGTAACTGAAGAAGTTGTAGAACCCGTCGTGCAGAAACCTGTGGAAAAACCTGTCGTAAAAGTTGTACCTGTTGTTAAAAAAACGGTTTTGGTAGACTGGAGCCCTTATCAAAGCAGTGCGTTTATTCAAGGTATCAACAGCAAGTATTACACTTTGCAGTTGCTTGCATCCCATAATGAACAGGGCATCAGGGATTTCCTGAAAGAAAAAGGTTCGAGCAGTGAGTATGCCGTTTACACCACAGAGAAAGATGGCAAACCCTGGCATGTTATTATTTATGGTGTTTATGAAAGCAATGAGTCTGCAAGTCTGGCAAGACAGGACTTGCCCTCGTATCTTAAATCCTATTCACCCTGGGTTCGTTCCATAGCGGATGTCCAGAAATCCCTTCAATAAGTCTAGTAGGTAGTTCCTTGTCAAATTTAAAGAATGATCGATTTTTAAAAGCGCTATTGCGTGAAGATGTTGATGTGACACCGGTGTGGATGATGCGTCAGGCAGGGCGTTATCTGCCTGAGTATCGAGAGCTCAGGAAAAATGCCGGCGGTTTTCTTGCCATGTGCCAGAATCCGCAGATGGCTTGCGAAATCAGTTTGCAACCCATTGAACGTTTTCCTCTAGACGTCACGATTCTGTTTTCAGATATCCTTACCATTCCAGATGCCATGGGCTTGGGTTTGTTTTTTGAAGAAGGTGAAGGCCCGCGTTTTAAAAAACCTGTTCGCACAGAAAAAGACATTGAAGCGATTGAAGTGATTAATACGGATAAGCAACTTTCGTACGTAACCGATGCAGTAAAACTTATCCGGAAAGAATTAAATGGACGAACGCCATTGTTAGGTTTTTCGGGAAGCCCTTGGACCTTAGCGACTTATATGGTTGAAGGTGGACCAAGCAAGAATTACGAAATCATTAAATCCATGCTGTTCAATCAGCCAGAACTTGCACACCAGTTACTTGAAAAATTAAGTCTGTCTGTGATTGATTATTTAAATGCACAGATACGCGCAGGTGCACAAGCAGTTCAGATCTTTGATACCTGGGGTGGCATATTAAGTGATGCGGCTTATAAGGAGTTTTCTCTTCAGTACATGGAAAAAATTGTAAAAGGTTTAATCAAGGAAAATGATGGCAGACGTGTTCCCTGTATTCTGTTCACCAAAAATGGTGGCTTATGGATTGATGCTATTGCTAACACGGGTTGTGATGCGCTCGGTCTTGATTGGACAATTGATATTGGAAAGGCAAGACAGCAAGTAGGTAATCGTGTTGCACTGCAGGGGAATCTTGATCCTGCCATGCTGTTTGCAAGCCCTGCAAGAATTCGTGAAGAAGTTGCGTCGATACTTAAAGCTTTTGGAAAAGGAAACGGACACGTTTTCAATCTCGGTCACGGCATTACGCCTGGCGTCAATCCTGATCATGCTGCGGCATTTATCGATGCTGTGCATGAGTTAAGCGCTCAATATCACTAGCGGGTGATTGTCTTAAAAGAAAAATAGAAAGGGGGCAGTACATGAAAATGAAACTGCATTGGCAAATCCTTATTGCCATTTTACTTGCAATCCTTATCGGCAAAATGACGGGCACTGAAGCAGCCATTGCAGGTGTTTCCTTTTACGATGTTTATGTGTTTATCGGTACGATTTTTATTAACGCGCTGAAAATGATCATCGTACCTCTTATCGTTTCTTCCATCATTGTTGGTGTTTCCGGTTTAGGAAAAGAATCTGGTCAAGGCGTTGGCCGCATGGGTGCAAAGACCATTGGTTTTTATGCATTCAGTAGTTTTGCAGCCATTCTGGTTGGCTTATTGATGGTGAATCTGTTTCAGCCAGGCATTAAGGAAGGGGAACCTGTTGGTAAGGCTTTAGCCTTGCATGAAAGCACGGCAAGCATGGTTGAGAAGGTAAGCGGCCGTGGTTTGAGTGATGTCGCAGATATTTTCATCCGCATGATTCCTACTAACATTGTTCAGGCTGCAGCTGAAGGTCAGATGTTAGGGCTGATTTTTTTCAGCATCCTGTTTGGATTTTTCATGACACGCATTGAAAAACATTTCAGTGATTCGCTTTATCAGTTGGCGATGGGTGTTTATGAAACCATGTTGAAAATCACCTTGTTCGTGATGCGCTTTGCCCCCATTGGTGTATTTGCCTTGGTGGCAAAAACCGTTGCTTCAACAGGTTTTTCTGCATTTATGCCTTTGTTGTGGTTTTTTATTACCGTTGTGCTTGCGCTGCTTGTGCATGTTGCTGTGGTTTATCCTTTGATTTTGATGTATTTCGGTGTTTCACCAAAAAAACATTTCAAAGCGATGTTGCCAGCAATTCTAACTGCTTTTTCAACAGCATCGTCTTCTGCAACCTTACCACTAACCATTGAAACGATTGAAAAAAATGCAGGTGTTTCCAGTCGTACCAGTGGTTTTGTTTTACCTTTAGGTGCAACGGTGAATATGGATGGCACTGCGCTCTATGAATGTGTTGCGGCATTGTTTCTGGCCCAAGCCTACGGTATCGAATTAAGTGTTAGCACGCAGTTCACGGTTGTGCTTCTTGCTTTGTTAACCTCAATCGGTGTTGCAGGTGTGCCTGCTGCAAGTCTTGTTGCCATCACAATCATACTAACGGCAATTGGTTTGCCTGTTGAAGCAGTGGGTTTGATTCTGGTCACCGATAGGGTGCTTGATATGTGTCGAACAGCCGTGAATGTTTATGGCGATTCCTGTGCCGCTGTTTCCATTGCACGAAGTGAAGACGAAGATACGCTCGTGGCAAGAAGCCACCGTTGGCAAAAAACTAGTGAAGAATAACGGGCTTCTTGTTTGGCTCAAGATCAAAGTCGAGTTCCTTCTCAGTACTTTCATCTAGATTTTCCATATCAAACTCACGACTCACTGCATAACGATGAGTAATGATTTCGCTTTCCAGTAAATCAGGAATCTCACTCAGGAACTTTGCCATATGCGTAGTCGAGAAATGTAAATTCACGGCTTCAATCGATTCCCATTCCTGAAACAGCATCACCACGTTAGGTCGGCTCATGCTGATGAAATAATCGTAAGAAATACAACCAGGTTCCTTCAGCGTATGTTCAACCATCTCTGACATGAGTTTTTTTGCACGATCAAGATGCTCAGGACGAATAACGAATTTACCGTGAGAAACAATCATAATATTTTCAGCAAAGTGGTGAATGAATAAATAAAGCTTTCAAGGAACATTCTAACGAACTCCCTTGCTGATATCCACGGCAAAACCGAAGCAGCAGCGCGACAGTTCATGTCGCCCATTCCCTTGACTTGAATTGCGGTTTATACGAATGTAAGCGCCTCATTTAATTCATCTTTATACCTTTTTATACCTAGATGCACGCAAACAGGAGAGCGCTATGAAAGCAGTAGTGGTGGAAAAGCTAAATGAATACTCAGTACAGGACGTGGTGATTGATCCACCTAAAGCAGGCGAAGTGCGGGTTAAGATCAAGGCCGCTGGCGTGTGCCACTCTGACTTGTCGGTGATTAACGGCACCATTCCACTGGCTAATTTCGGCGCGATAGTCTTGGGTCATGAGGGCGCAGGCATCGTTGCTGAGCTCGGTGAAGGCGTTAAGGGTCTGGAAGTGGGCGACCACGTGGCGCTTTCTTGGGTCTACATGTGTGGTGACTGTTATTTCTGTGACCGTGATGAGCATCACCTTTGCCAGAAAGCTGATCGAACCCTGGGCAAGATGCTTGATGGCACTGCACGCGTACATCGCACCACTGGTGAAGACCTGAATACCATGATGATGACAGGCTGCATGGCCGAAGAATCCATCGTACCTGCAGCTAACTGCGTCAAAATCGATAAAGATATTCCCTTTACTGTGGCGGCCTTTGTAGGCTGCGGGGTGATGACGGGCGTAGGTGCTGCTACCAAGACAGCGCAGGTAAAACCCGGCTCTACAGCCGCTGTGATAGGTTGTGGTGGTATCGGCCTGTCAGTGATTCAGGGTGCCAGGATTGCTGGTGCCAAAGTCGTGGTGGCCGTAGACCAGATGCAGAGCAAGCTCGATATGGCACTGAAATTCGGTGCTACCCATGCCTTCCTTGCCGATGAAGCGCCCGACAAAATCAAGGCACTTACCAAGGGCATTGGAGTGGATTATGGTTTCGAAGCCGTGGGCATTCCCCAAACCGTAAAGGTACTTGATCAGGTGACTCGACGTGGTGGCACGGCAACCGTAGTGGGCGTTGGCAGTTTAACCAAGACATTAGAGTTTAACGCCTTCAGTTTTTCCATGATGGGGAAAACCTACAAAGGTTGTTTTTACGGTAGCGCTTATCCCAAAGTGGATTTCCCAAGCTTACTTACCTTTTACAAGAACGGTTCACTTGATCTCGATAACATGATTTCCAAACTTTATAGCATTGACCAGATCAAGGAAGCTTTTGCTGATATGGAAGGTGGTTCCAATGCGCGGGGCATCATTGTCTTTGATTAAAAATGTTTTTGATTAATCGCTAGTAGTTCTTCGTGCTGAAGAAGTTCAGTGATGAATGTCATACAGATTTCTTCAAGCTCTGAATAATGTGTTGATAAATCCTCGAAGGCTTCATTAATGCGATTCTGTTTAGGAAAACGTCGATGAATGCCTTCAAACACTTCAGCAATAAAATCCAGATGCTGATAATTGGTTAACCACGCATAGTCTTCCATGCGTGTAAGCACGAACCTTGCTTTTTGATTAAAACTTTCCTGATTGTTTTTAAGAATAGCTAAGCGCGATTGCGCAAAGTCATGATGCCTTTCCCGAGAAAAAACCTGCCAGTGCTTTGCAAGAAAATGATCACAAGCCAAATCAAAGGTAATGCCTGCATAACGGCGATGAGAAAATGCCAGTTTGTTTTTATTTAACACGGAAATAATTCTTTCATCAGCAAGGGCATCAATTTTTCGATGCATTTTTATGCCCTGTAAAACACCTGTATCAAAAGTTTCTTCGTCCAGTTTTCCCTTAATAAAATCGCCGAGATAATTTCCAACAATACTGTCTTCTTCGTTTCCCGCGAGAAATAAATGGCCTAAGTAATTCATTGTGCTGCGCGTTCCTTGCAGCGTTGAAGAATGGCTTCGCGTTCTTCTTTACTTGCTTTCGACCATTGCAGAATTTCATCCAGACTTCGCTTGCAGCCCACACAGATATCCTTGTCATCAAGGCAGCAACGATTCACACAAGGAGAAGCTGGCAATACTGATTCGGTTTCCATGCTCGATTAAATATCCAGAAGGTTGGTATTGATTAAAGGAATCTGGTCCTGTAATTCCCTTAAGTGCTGTTGCCAGTAAGAACGTGTGTCAAACCAGGGAAAGTTTTTCGGAAAGGCAGGATCATCCCAGCGTTTAGCTAGCCATGCAGAATAATGAATCAAACGCATAGTGCGTAAACTTTCCAGTAAGCCTATTTGTCTCACATCAAAATCACAAAACTGTCGATAGCCTTTAAGAATGGCATTTAATTGCTTCGCCTGCTCATAGGCATCACCTGATAACATCATCCACACATCCTGCATGGCAGGCGCATTGATGCAATCATCCAGATCCACAATGTGTCCGCCATGTTCTTCCTGCCAGAGAATATTACCCAAATGCCAGTCACCATGGCATTTAATTAATTGGTAGTCATTGAAGTTGTTGCAACGCTTTTCTATCTGTTCCAGAAGTTGTGAAAAAATATTTTCGTAGGTGTCGATTAAATCATCAGGAATAAAATAATTATCCAGAAGAAAATTTTTGGGCTCGTGCAGCATGCGTTCCATGGAAAGGGTATCGCGAAATTGAAATGTTTTTCCGCCACCACTTTGATGAATTCTGCCAAGTAAGGCACCTAGTCGTTCAAGTTGTTCAAGATTGCCTGGCTCTGGCGCGTATCCACCTTTGCGCGGAAAAAGCGCAAACAGAAAGCCTGAATAGTCAAAAAGCGTTTCATCATTGAGATTTTTTAATGGCGCCACCACTGGAATTTCCTGCGCCTGCAGTTGCAAGGAAAATTCATGTTCTTCAAGAATCTGCTCCTTACTCCAGCGTTCAGGTCGATAGAATTTAGCAATGATGAATGGGTCAGCGCTTAATTCATTTGGCTCAAGACCAATCTGGTAAACGCGGTTCTCATAAGAATTCAGGGAAAGCAGATGGGCATTTACCCAGAAGCCTTGGGATTCCACTGCATTCAGAATGGTGTCAGGATCCAGGGTTTCATAGTTTTTATTTAGTGACATGCAAAGGCTTCGTTTGATGGAACATAACAACAAGCCTGTACTTTAATGAAATTTCGGGGTGCGCGCCAAGCTCCAGAAATCAATTCGTTCTACGCCTGCTTTTTTTAATACCCGTGCAACACTTTCTAGGGTGGCACCCGTGGTGATCACATCATCAAACAGGGCAATGTGTTTTATTCCCTCTGGCAATGGCTTCGCTAGCGCAAAAGCCTGCTTCACATTCTGTTTACGTTTTCTGATATCAAGCGCACGTTGAGAAGGCGTGCGTTTAACACGCTTCAGATAGCCATCGCTCACAGCAATGTGCATCTGCTTACCGATGTAATGACTTAAGAGATGAGCCTGATTAAAACCCCGTGTAAAGGCTCTGTCAGGGTGCAGTGGAACCGGCAGAATCAGCTCGGGTAAGTTGTCTGCTTGTTGATATTGCTCAGCGCAATAGTCACTGAAATAACTACAAAGTGCTTTCACCACGTGAAAGCGCTGGTGAAATTTAATCTCACTAACCAGATCAGGCACGGGGAATTCATACAGCAAGGGGCTTAAACAACGCTCTTGAATCGGGCTTGAGGTCAGGCAGGTGCCACAACGATGGATGCCGCTACCTTGGTGAGCTGGAAGCTCCAAACCACATTGAAAGCAGGGCTGCTGCGCCCGAGGTAGAGCATCAGAGCAGTAGCGGCAGAACAGCGAGTTTTCTTCAGCGCTAAGACTCTGTTCGCAAAGCGCACAGCGAGAAGGGCGAGAAATCCAGTCTATTAAAGTTGTAAACCAAATCTTTGATTTTTGGTTGACAGGATTCTCTGTGAACATACCATTAGCCTTCTAAAACAGTCTTAAGCGACTGAAATATAAGCAACTTTTAAATTCGGAAATAGGTGCAGAATGATGTCAGATTCAACACTTCGCCACGATTGGCAACTCAGTGAAATCCGTGAACTCTACCAGATGCCTTTTATGGA
Organism: Pseudomonadales bacterium; assembly: GCA_040235395.1. GTDB lineage: Bacteria > Pseudomonadota > Gammaproteobacteria > Pseudomonadales > JBECKS01 > JBECKS01. The sequence continues at coordinate 12,812 of JBECKS010000155.1, forward strand.
CCTGCTCTTCAAAGCGCACAGCCTGCATCGCGAGTTCCAGCCAAAGAATCAGGTGCAAATCAGCACCCTCATGAGCATCAAGACAGGCGCCTGCCCAGAGGACTGCAAATACTGCTCCCAGAGCGGCCATCACAATACCGAGCTTGAGAAAGAGAAGTTTCTCGAAGTGCAGAAAGTGCTCGACGACGCTGCCAAGGCAAAATCAGCAGGTGCTTCCCGTTTCTGCATGGGCGCAGCCTGGCGTTCACCTACTGAAAAAGACTGGCCACAAGTGCTGGAAATGGTGAAAGGCGTTAAAGCCCTCGGCATGGAAACCTGTATGACCTTGGGCATGCTCAATGAAAAACAGGCGGGCGACCTGGCAGAAGCTGGCCTCGATTACTACAACCACAATCTCGATACGTCTAAGGCTTATTACAAGGAAATCATCACCACTCGTCATTATCAGGATCGTTTGGATACTTTGGAAAACGTTCGCGACGCCGGTATGAAAGTTTGCTGTGGTGGCATCATTGGTATGGGCGAAAGTCAGGATGATCGCATTGGTTTATTAATGGAACTGGCAAACCTGCCTCAGCATCCAGAAAGCGTTCCCATTAACATGCTTGTCAAAATAAAAGGCACGCCACTGGAAAATACTGAAGAGCTCGATGAATTCGATTTCATTCGCACTATCGCGGTTGCACGTATCATCATGCCCAAGTCTTTTGTGCGTTTATCTGCAGGCAGGGAAAGCATGAGCGAGCAAACACAGGCGCTGTGTTATTTCGCCGGTGCTAATTCCATTTTCTACGGCGAAAAACTTCTTACCACGGCAAATGCTAACGCCAATGCCGACATGGCATTGCTTGCCAAGCTTGGTATTAAACCCATGGCAGTTGAAGTGGAACAGGCTGATGAACAACTGGAAGATAGTATTCTTCACAACATTGTTGCCGAAAAAGAAAATCATCTTTATTACGACGCCACCAAAAAAGCCTGAGTAAACTTTTTTTATGAGTTTTGAAACTCAGATTAATCAGCGCTTGCAAGAGCGACAAAGCAATCAGCTTTATCGCCAGCGAAAATATTTTGAAGATGCCCAGCAAGCAAAGTTAAACCTGCTTTCCGAAAAAAAGCAGGTGATTAATTTTTGCAGCAATGATTATCTCGGCCTTGCCAGCCACCCTAAACTTTCTGAAACACTTCAACAAGCAGCTAAACAATATGGTGTTGGCAGTGGAGCTTCACATTTAGTGATTGGTCATCACAAGGAACATCATCTGCTAGAAAATGAACTTGCAGAATTTCTTGGTGTAGAGCGGGCACTGGTGTTTGGTAGTGGTTATGCCGCCAACATGGGGGTGCTTACCACACTGCTTGAAAAAAACGATGCCGTATTCCACGATAAACTGAATCATGCTTCTTTACTTGATGGTGGTTTGTATAGTGGTGCCCGTTTTCAGCGTTATCTGCACAACAACATGGAAAGTCTTGAACAGAAATTACAGGCAAGTGATGCTGAAAACTTATTAATCGTCAGCGATGCGGTTTTCAGTATGGATGGCGATTGCGCTGACATCAAAGCATTAAATGAAATTTCAAAACAATACCAGGCGTGGTTAATGCTAGATGATGCCCACGGTTTTGGTGTGCTAGGTAAAGATGGTCGTGGCACAGTGAGTGAGCAGGGCGTGAACCAAAAAGATATTCCTGTTTACATGGCAACTTTTGGCAAGGCGCTTGGTTGCAGCGGAGCTTTTGTTGCGGGTGATGAATCACTTATTGAATATTTGATTCAATTCTGTCGCCACTACATTTATACAACAGCCATGCCTCCAGCGATGGCAGCATGTGTTCGTCAGGCATTAAAACTGGTGCAAGAAGAAAATTGGCGACGTGAACATTTAAAAAGCCTGATTGTTTTTTTCAGAAAAGAAGCTGAGCTGCTTGGTCTGGATCTCATGCCATCCACCACGGCCATTCAGCCCTTGGTCTTAGGTAGTGCAGAAAAAGCATTACAGTGGTCGCAAACCTTACTTGAAAATAATTTATTGGTGAGTGCCATTCGTCCGCCCACAGTGCCACAAAATACCGCGCGCTTACGCATTACCTTAAGCGCCGGTCATCAACAAAGTGATGTTGAACTTTTGTTGGAAGTACTTGCGCAGCTAAAGAGAGGTAAAAAGAAAGGTGAGGGCGCATGAGCAAACTCAGTCTCTATCACGATACTTATGTAGCAACGGCCGAAAAAGCTAGAGGAAATTTGGTTTTATTGCACGGCTGGGGCATGAATAGTCTGGTATGGGATGACCTGATTCCCTTATTAAATACCAATTATGATGTCACCGTGATTGATCTACCTGGCATGGGTAGAAGCCCCATCAGTTCAGGTGATTACGATTTAAATTCCATCACCGAGCAGATATTAAGTGTTGCACCTGAGAAAGCTATCTGGATTGGCTGGTCACTGGGTGCATTAATCGTTCAGCATATTAATGAAATAAAACCAGAAAGCATTCAACAAGCTTTCCTGATTGCCGGCACACCACAATTTGTAGCCAGCGATGAATGGATTTATGCCATGCCCTTGGATGTGTTTGAAAAATTTCAGGCACTGCTTGAAGAAGACTGGCAAGGCACACTGATCCGTTTTCTTACTTTGCAATGCAAGGGCAGTGAAAGTATTAAAGACGATACAAAAAAACTTCGGGAATATCTTTTTCATCATGGCTTACCAGCAACGAAAGCCTTGCGAGAAGGATTAAACATTTTAAAAGACAATCAACTTCAGGATGCATTAAAAAATAATGCGAATTCCTTGCATTTTATTCTTGGGGAATACGACACATTGCTTCCCGCAAAGGTGAAAGAGAATCTTTTAAGTTTGAACGAACACATCACGGTTGATGTGATTGCGGGTGCTAGTCATGTGCCACATCTTTCACACGCTGAACAGGTGAATACCTGTATTCGACAATATCTGGAGAACAACTAAATGGTGTTAGTACCACGAGAACAGATACGGGCGTCGTTTTCAAAAGCAGCGACAAGTTATGTTGAGCAGGCAAGTCATCAACATGCTATGGCAGCACTGTTGCTGAACATCGTTAAGGCACAGCTGTTTTCGAATCTGAATGCTGATGACCTTGTGCTTGATCTGGGTAGCGGCACAGGCTTTGTTTCTCATGAAGCGCAACAACAATTGCAACTAGAGCAGATTGTTCGTCTGGATCTTTCTGAGAACATGTTAAGAAATGATCCGGCGTTTAAATCTGAAAACGATTTTATTTGTGGTGATTTGCAAGAACTCCCTATTAAGTCATCCAGTATTGATTTGTGTTTAAGTTCTTATGCCTTTCAGTGGGCAAGCAGCCCAGAGATACTATTAAAGGAATTGTTCAGGGTATTAAAACCCGGTGCCAGTGTGTTCTTTGCTTTACCGGGCGAGAATACTTTTGAAGAACTAAAGGCAGCATGGGCTGAGGTTGATGATCATCGACACGTGCATGATTTCTGGCATCAACAGGCAATTCTTGATGTAGCCCACGAAACAGGTTTTGAATGCCTGCATTTTTCACAGCAAATGAATGTACTGGGTTTTGATAAAGTGAAAAGCGCCATGAATCACATCAAGAAAATTGGTGCCCACAACCTTGATGAACAACGTCAGAAAAATCTGCTCGGCAAGGAACACTACTTTGCCTACAGTCAGGCCTTTAAACGTTATTCAAAAATAAGCAGTGCTTATTCCCTCAGTTACCAAAGTTATTTTTTTGGATTTAAAAAACCCTAAGCAGCCATGGGCCTCAGCTATTTCATTACAGGTACCAACACCGAAGTAGGCAAGACTTTTGTTTCCTGTGCACTGCTTGATGCCTTTAACAAACTCGGCAAACATACCACCGCCATGAAACCCATTGCCTCAGGTTGTGAGTGGAAAGATGGCAAGTTACAAAATACTGATGCACTCA
>JBECKS010000229.1:0-7814 GCA_040235395.1 Pseudomonadales bacterium
ATTTTTCTGAGTAACATTAGTCATAAACATTCCTCTTAAATAAAAAGTGTTAGGGCATGCGTGAAGCAGCCTTTCCCATCATTTTTGTCCAAGTTCCTGGCGCAAGTCGTTTGATAAACCATGAAACCTTGGCGTCGGTTTGTGGCATGACATACATTTTGTTTTTATCGAGGGCATCGAGCGTTTTAATCGCAACACTTTCTGGTGATACACCTGCTTTATCCATCATCTTCTGTGCATCCCTGATGCTTTCAGTTTTCATTCGTGCATTCTGAATAACATTGGTTTTGACAAAGGTTGGACAAAGCACAGTCACCTTGATTCCATGTGCAGCCAGTTCAGCACTTAAAGTTTCAGATAAAGCTAACACGCCAGCCTTGGTGGTGTTGTATGCAGCCATCATGGGAGCGGAACCAAAGCTTGCTGCCGAACTGACATTCACAATACCGCCAAAGCCCTGCTCTTTAAGAACAGGAGCAAACACATGACAGCCATGAATCACACCCCAAAGGTTAATGCCGACAATCCATTGCCAGTCTTCTATAGGTGAGTCGCCTACTGGTTGACCGCCCGTGCCCACCCCCGCATTGTTAATCACCACCGTTGGAGCTAAACCGAACCACTGTTCGGATTTTTCAGCCAGGTTTTGAACATCTTCCAGCCTGGAAACATCACAGGTGAACGCCAAGGCCTTGCCTCCTTGGCCAGTGATCATGCTTACCGTTTCCTCAGCAGCAGCTAGATCAATATCGGAAACCACTACCTGTCCGCCCCTTTTTGCAAGCTCAAGCGCGAAGGCCCTGCCAATACCACTGCCAGCACCCGTAACAATAGCCCTTGATTCATAACTCACTTTAGCCATCTACATTCACTCCAACTCAAAAAATCCGCTTCCCAAACCTTGAAGCTATCATTCATTGGATACACAATAATCCGAACATGCGTTCGGATTCAACTCGGATAATTGCAGGAAAAAATCATGGTCAGAAAACCCAAACAGCAACGCTCAAAGGCAACCGTTGAAGCCATCATTAAAGCAGCCGCTTTATGTGTTGCAGAACATGGATATGAAGGCACCAGCCTGAGAAAAATTGCTGACAAGGCAGGCGTTGGGGTCGGCTCTATCTACGAATACTTTGAAGACAAGGAAATGATTTATGAAGCCATGTACAACAACGAGGTTATGGAACTTGTACAGTTCATTAGCGAAATCACGCCCGAAATTGTGAAGCTGGATACACGCTCTGTCATTATCGAATTGCTACAGCGCTTCAAGGTTTTCATGCAAAGGGAAGACGAACTGCATTTGAAACTGATTCAGCAAAGTGCAGGGAGAAATATGAATATTAATGTGGGTAGTGATCCACTCAATGAAGTGCTTTCCAGATTAGCGATTCAATATGTCATGCAAAACCCGGAAGCTGCACGTATTAAATCCATCTCAGCGTTAAGTTATGTATTAATACATGGTGGTATTGCGGTGATTGTTAAACATCTTGCTGACCCAAATCCACCCATAAGTTTTGATGAGCTTGCAGAAACCATTGGGACGATTGTTGAAAGTTATGGGCAGTTTCAGATGCGTTAAACTGCTTTGATGTTACTTTGCTTCAACGAAATTTCTCAACGCCTCATTCACCTGCCGATAACCTGGAATAAATTTCCCTCTCATCATGTTCACAGGCTTAGAAAGCACACCATAAAACTCTTCCTCATTGGTAAATCGCGTTCTTCCATTACCCAAATCCTCAACATAAAATGCGTGTCGTACTAGAAATATTTTTCTTAAAGCTCCTTTTTTAAAAAGACTACCCTGCCATTCCAGTTTTTCATTTTCGGTAAGCACGCTGACGATAACCGGAACCTTAACCCCTCGTTTATTTCTCTCGCCCATATGCAAAACAATCCAGCGATTTAACTCTAGCTCGCCTTTAATATTTTTCATACTGGGATGCCAATCTGGGTAATGCTCAATATCACACACCACTTGAAATACTTTTTCCTTGGGTGCATCAATATCAATATGGGTAGAAAAAATGGTCAAGCCTTAACTCCAGCACACCAGAATTTCACGATCAGTGTTTTTATATGGCATACGACCATGGGCCACTGCAAAATTATCTATTGCGACTACATCACCTTTTTGCCAGGCGTTAATCTGTATATGTTTCCAGATCATGTCACGCACATGCTCTATATCGGCTTCAGGAATTTCCGTACCGTCACCATAAAAGGTGTGCATGGAAAGATCTTCTGCTGGTTTTTCTCGCATGCCTTTTTCTAACTCAATTGCAAAATCGAGAAAACCTTTGTTTTCTTCCGTTGGTCTAAAATTGTATATGCGCTGGTATTCACCAGCAGGCGAAGTGACATGAAAAATAGCGAGATGGTTAAACCATACTTCCTCACCAGTAATTGGGTGCACACGAAAAGCATCCTGCTTGCCCCACAATCTTAAACCACCATCATCTTTCCACTCTGCTTCAAAACCTTCATCCCTGCATTTTTGTTCAACCACTTTTCTATCTGTGCTCTGGAACATATCCACCCAGGGTTTTAACTGCATGGCATCGCCAGCAGGTGCATCAGGCCCTGCATAATTCCTGACGTTTTTCATACCAGCCTTTTTAAAACGCTCCCTCACATCAGGATTCAGTGATTGCCAGACCTTCCTGAAATCACATAAAGGTGTTTCACCGCTATCAGCTTCAGAAGGTTGCATCGCAGAAAAGAAAAGGAACTTGGGAGGATTGGCACAGAAACTCATTTCACAATGCTGGGGAATGGGATAGTAACCCGGCAATTCACTGGCATGAAAAACATACTCTGTCACGGCATCCCTTGGTGAAGTACCTAGATAATCATTTTTCAACTCTGGTGAAACTTTTCTAGCAATGCGTTCAAAATCTTCTGCGCTATTTACATCAAAATTCATGAAGCGTAATGCACCATGTTTATGTATGGCTTTTTTGACGGTTTCTTTTTCACTCTCTAGCCAGGCACACAAGTCATCAAGACCTTTATTTTCCTGCGCTTCAATGGTTAAAGGTAACTCTCCGTAGATTTTATAATTATGCGGGTTCGCATTTTGTAACATGAATTCACCTTGGTGCTTTTTATTTTTATTTTTATTTTATTCAAAGCGTGCTGAAGGCGTCGACTCTGATAGTGCTTTTTCGTCGTCAGACATTTCAATACCCACACCTTCAAATAAAGGTGTACTTAGGTAACGCTCGCCTGTATCGGGAAGCATACAAAGAATATTCGAGCCTTCTGGTGCAGATTCAGCAACTTCAAGTGCTGCCGCAAAAGTTGCACCCGAGCTAATACCCACAAAAATGCCTTCCTGCTTCGCCAGATTTTTTGCGCATTCAATCGCTTTAGGACCTGCCACCGTTTTTACTTCATGAATCTTGCATGCCTCAACGGCTTCACTGGTTAACTTGGAAATAAAATCCGGTGTCCACCCCTGCATGGGATGCGGATTAAAAGCGCTGTGACTTTCAGCAGGCGAACCATCTTCATTCGCTTTCTGCTCTACGCCACTACTTAACAGGTTAGCGAGTTCAGGTTCACATACTACAATTTTAGTATCTGGACTTTTATGATTGAGCACAGTCGCAACACCTTTTAATGTACCCCCGGTACCATAACCACTCACCCAAAAATCAAGTTTTTCATTTTCAAAAGCTGCAAGAATTTCTGGCGCCGTGGTCATCGCATGAATACCTGCATTCGCTTCATTCTCGAACTGACGCGCAAGAAACCAGCCATGAGTATCAGCAAGTTCTTTTGCCTTGTTATACATGCCTGTGCCTTTTTGTCCGGCAGGCGTTAATATTACTTTCGCACCAAGATAACGCATGAGTTTTCTGCGCTCAATACTGAAACTTTCTGCCATGGTGACAACAAGTGGGTAACCTTTTTGCGCGCACACCATGGCAAGACCAATACCTGTGTTGCCGCTCGTTGCTTCTACTACGGTTTGCCCAGGCTTTAACGCACCGGTTCTTTCAGCGTGCTCGATGACACCCATCGCCAGTCGATCCTTAACGGAACTCATAGGATTGAATGCTTCAATCTTTACATAAAGATTCACGTGCTTAGGTGCGAGCTTGTTAATTTTTACAATTGGCGTGTTGCCGACTGTTTCGAGAATATTGTTGTACTTTTTCATTGGGATTTACCTGATAGCAGTTTCAAGAATTATGGATGCCCAGAATCAAACTAATGGCCATACTCAATCTTATATAATGTTCTGGAATGAGATACAATCATTTGGCTCGTTTAACCTACCCTCTCTCAATAAAACCATCTGGGGTACAGATTATGAAAACCATATTCAAGAAACTCACAGCCATTACCCTTTCCGCAAGCATGATTATCATGAGCCTGTTGAGCACTAGCGTTCAGGCAAAAATGCTTACTTCTGAAGAGGCAATAAGCCTACAAAACAAGGCCCAGATTATTGAACGTATTTCTAGCAAGGAAGTTAGTGAAAAACTGATCGCCATGGGTGTAAATACTGATAACCTGAAAACACGAATTGATAACCTTTCTCAAGATGAGCTAAACACCCTGAACAACCAAATGGATCAACTTCCAGCAGGTAGTGGTGGTCTTGGGGTGGTTGTTTTTATTTTTGTTGTACTTGTCATTACTGACATGATTGGCGCAACAGATGTATTTCCTTTCGTAGATCCTGTATAAAAATGTTACTCAAGCAGGTAGTTTATTTTTTCTACCTGCTTGCTGTTTTACTGATTAGCTTTTCATGCACTCACTTCTCGCAAACATCACTTCCTTATTTTCCCAAACATAATATTGAAATACACAACCTGCCTTTTTTTCCACAGGAAAAATGGCAGTGCGGTCCCGCCTCTCTTGCTAGCGTTTTGAATTACCGTGGTATAGATATTTCGCCTGAAATTCTAAAAGAGCAGGTTTTTCTTCCACAAAAAAAAGGCAGTTTGCAAATTGAACTTAAAGGTGCTGTAAGAAATGCTAATCTCATTCCTTACCAGCTCGAAGGTGGATTGGAGAACCTGTTTAAGGAAATCGAGGCAGGAAACCCTGTGATTGTTTTACAGAACCTTGGGTTTAACTGGTTACCTACATGGCATTATGCCGTAGTGAAAGGTTTTAATGCTGATAAACAGAAACTGATTCTGAATTCAGGAAAAATTGAAAATTATGAATTAGATGTCTCTACATTCATGCTAACGTGGGAACGCGCTAATTATTGGGGGATTACTATCATGCCAGCCAATCAGCTCCCCGCAACCGGTAGCCCAGAAAAAATAATTAAGGAAATCCATGTGCTCGAACAGATTGGAAAAACTGACTTTGCTCACATGGCTTATCAAGCTGTATTAAACTTATGGCCTGATGAAAGTCAGGCACTATTTAGTGAAGGTAATTATTATTTTTCAAAAAAACAGATTAAGGAATCACAACAGGCATTTGAACGTATCGTGCTTAAAAACCCTAACAACATAGCCGCATGGAATAATCTTGCTTATGTATATGCCGAACAACATTGCAGGCAACATGCCTATAACACATTAAATCATGCGCTCGAGATTGCATCACCCAATGAAAAGAAAGTTCTTCAATCTTCCCTTGAAGATCTAGCGGTGAATAGCTCAAGCAAAAATGCTAGGCAATGCTCAACGATTACGCTGCCTTTCTAGCACCTTCGTAAACGCTTCCTGTTATTGCCACACAGCGAATCTGCCCAAGCAGGCTCATTGGATTGCCATTGTGCACCAGCGCAAGAGCAAGTTTTTCATCAGGGTTTGCCCAACCTCCTGCTCCACCAAAACCAAAATGGCCAAAAGCTTCGGGGTGGTTTTCAATCAAGGCATCTGCACGGTGATAACCTAAACGCCAATGCAAAGGATACAAAGTCACCTTATCAAAACGTGTTGTCTGCACCTCCCTTGCCTGATCAACAATGGCGCTATCAATAAATCGAACGCCTTCAAACTCACCTTTATTTGCCAACATGGCATACATCTTCGCCAGACTTCTCGCATCAAAGGTGCCATTAGCAGCGGGGATAGTCGCCTTATAAAATTCGGGGTCTCCCAGATAACGCCACATACGTTTTGGTGTAAGCCCCCTGCTTACCATTCTTCGCAACATGCCTCTGGGAACATAGGAAGGTACGTAATAACTATCCTTGATCTTTGATTCCTCAAACAAGGAAGGCATGCCCATGATGTCGGCCAGATTCTTCAGTTCTTCATCCTCAGCACCAATCACCAGCCCTTTTAAATGCAGAGGTTCCTGTAAACGTGTTTTGAGGAATTCCTTAAAAGGCTTGCCACTCACTTTTTCAATCAGGGCGCCAAGCAACCAGCCGATATTCAATGCATGGTAACCATTGGCACGCCCCGGCTCATGGATAGGCGGAATACCTGCCAAGCCATCAATCATGCCATCCCAATCAAGAATGTCGCTGGGTCGCTCAATCAAACCTCTCACTTGATAAAGGCCAGCCTGATGAGAAAGCAGCTGGCGCACGGTAATGCTTTCCTTTCCCCCTTGGGCAAATTCTGGCCAATAAGTCGAAACCGGTTCCTCATAATCAATCAGACCATCACTCACCAACATATGAACCAAGGTAGAAGGCACTGCCTTGGTGGTTGACCATACCAGCGAACGGGTATCCTCCTCCCAGGGCTTGCCATCGTTTGAGCGAATGCCCCCCCAGATGTCCACCACCTTTTTACCTTCGTAATAAACAGACGCTGCCGCACCACCGCCAAAATAACGAATCTGTTTGATTAAATGATCGCGTACACCTGTGAAAGCTGAATCGCATTCACCGTAAATCTCTACCATTAGCTCTCTCTTATACTGTTACTCCAAAGGAATGTGGCATATCTTAGCCTTCTGCTAAGCAGCTAGCCTAGTGCATTAAGGGTAGATACTTACTACAGGATTCACACAAAAGGATGACGTTTGCCCACAGGCATTTTTTTATAATAAGCGCCCTTATAAGTATTTGATTTTGCTAGCCTAAAAAGCTGCTACTAACTGGAGTAAAGAAATGGCAGAAGCCTATATCGTTGATGCAGTTCGCACACCCACTGGCCGTCGTAAGGGTGGGCTTGCCCATGTTCATGGTGCCGACCTTGGCGCCCATGTCCTGAAAGCCATTGTTGAAAGAAATGGCATTCCCGATGCCGATTATGATGATGTGATTTTTGGCTGCGTGGACACCATTGGCCCTTTGGCTGGCGATATTGCACGCACTTGCTGGCTAGCAGCCGGACTTGATCAAGGCGTTCCCGGCACAACAGTCGACAGACAATGTGGATCTTCACAACAGGCCGTGCATTTTGCAGCGCAAGCCGTGATGGCTGGTGTGAATGATGTGGTAGTTGCTGGTGGTGTTCAAACCATGACACAGATTCCCATTTCATCCGCAATGACATCTGCAGAGCCTTTAGGTTTTACCGACCCTTTTTCTGGCTCTAAAGGTTGGGTAGAAAGATATGGTGCTGAACCACCTACACAATTTAATTCTGCACAGATGATTGCCGATAAATGGAATATTTCCAGAAAAGAACTGGAAGTATTTGCACTTGAGTCTCATCGTCGTGCTATTCAAGCCATTAAAGACGGTCGTTTTGACAAAGAAATTGTTCCTTTGGAAGGTGTCACTCACGATGAAACCCCACGTGAAAGTACTTTAGAAAAAATGGCAGAGCTGGATTTTCTTTTTGGTTGCGACAAAGTGACTGCTGCAGTTTCTAGCCAGACTTGTGACGCAGCCAGTGCCATGCTGATTGTTTCTGAAGCCG
>JBECKS010000281.1:0-1603 GCA_040235395.1 Pseudomonadales bacterium
CATCCAAACCCTCGAGACGCACAGTGAAGAAATACCCCGAGTTGAAGGGGTATAGCTTCCAAGCAGTGTCGAACCTAGAATCAGCCAGAAGTCTGCGTACCTTGGCGGCTCTGGCTGCAAGCACGGCGAACTTCTGGGCCTTCTGCGCTCTGTAATCCGGGTCAGACATGGCCCGCAACACAAGAGCTTGCGACAAGTTGGGCCCGTTGCTGACGGCCCCCCTGATGCAGCCACCGGTCTTCTTCTCCAAGGCCTCATAAGCCCCGGATCCGCCTTTGACACCGTAGGTAAGAAAGGCTACCCGCAGACCCCATGCATAATCTTCTTTGGACGCGCCGTCGAGCTTGATGGCCAACACCCTCTCGTGAGCGTCCGCCAGCCGGGTGAACACCGACTCCTTGAGAACCTCGTCATCGTAGAAGAGACCGAAGTAGGCGTCGTCGAACACCGCCACGACGTCACACCCGCCGTCAGCGGCCTCCAGCACCACATCACGTATGGCGTCGGCCTCAGCAGGAGTGACCGAATATCCTGTGGGATTGTTGGGGAAGTTGAACAAGATCACGAGCTTACCGGCCCCGGTATGCGCATGCACTGTCTCCCGCAATCCGGCGACATTGAAGCCACGCTCCAGGTCGAGAAGAGGGTACTTCTCTATGCGAGCCCCCCTGCGTGTGCCGAAGATCAACGAGTAATTGCCCCACAGCTGGTCTGGCAGCAGCAACGTGTCACCGTCGTTCACGAACATATCTGCCACCGTGCTCAGACCGTGGGTGATCCCTCCGGTCACCACCGGCAGGCTGACGGGAACATCCACCAGCGAGGGGTTCTTCTCTCTGATCTCTGCCAGCCATGCCGCCCTAAGATCGGCGCGCCCGTACGACGGCGCGTACGGCAGCGCGTCATCAGGACTCAGATCCGCGAAGTGACGAGTGATCGCATCGAGCCCCATGGAATGATGGAGCTCCCGTGCCTCGCCGATAGTGGCGTTGAAACGATGCGCTTTCTGCTTGGCTTCGGCGCTCTGCGTCAAGATACCCTTGGGGAAGTAGAGGTGCTTACCAAGGTCGGACAGCATGCGCATCACCGCCGGCGCATGCTCTTCTATCGCCTGATTAGCCTCGGCCGCTAGCGGGTTCATCGGGGCTGCTTGGGGGCTCACTCACGGCCTCCTGTCGACTAGGCCTTGCTGAGGCGCTCTTGAAGCGCCGTCAACTGAGCGCGCAACGCCGCAGGGAGGCGATCGCCGAACTTGTCGTAATACTCAGACAGGCCCTCGGCTTCAGCCTTCCACGCCTCGACGTCGACCGTCAGCAACTCCGTCAGATCTTCAGCTGCGACTTCGATGCCGCTGAGGTCGAGCGCTTCTGGAGTCGGCAGGTTGCCGATAGGCGTACTCTGCGCCTCTCCCTGACCATCCACGCGCTCCGCGATCCACTTGAGAACTCGACTGTTCTCGCCATAGCCGGGCCAAAGAAAATGCCCGTCTTCACCCTTGCGGAACCAGTTCACGAAGAAGACGCGGGGAAGCTTGGAGGCATCGGTGCGCTCGGCCATGGATAGCCAGTGAGCGAAATAGTCGCCCATGTTGTAGCCGCAGAAC
>JBECKS010000018.1:0-9200 GCA_040235395.1 Pseudomonadales bacterium
GAAGTGGAAAAAGCGCATCCCGATGTATTCAATATTCTTTTGCAGGTGCTGGATGATGGTCGTTTAAGTGATAGCCATGGCCGCACAGTAGATTTCAAGAATACCGTTATCGTGATGACGTCCAACATTGGATCCCAGGATATCCAGTCCATGCCCCTGGATACACCCTATGAAGTGATGCACGAAAAACTGTCGCAGTTACTGTTGCAGCATTTCCGTCCGGAATTCATTAATAGAATTGATGAAACGGTGATTTTCCATAGTCTGTCGAAATCACAGATTGGAAACATTGCGCGCTTCCAGATCAAGATCTTGCAGAAGCGACTTGAAGAGCAGCATATGCATCTTGAGCTGGATGATGAGGTGATCGATTATCTGTCTGAAGCAGGCTATGATCCTGTTTATGGTGCGCGACCACTAAAACGATTGATTCAGCAGGAAGTGGAGAATCCACTTGCCCAAGCGATACTGTCGGGTGAAATTGCAAGTGATGCTGAAATTCGTGGCAGTATGGAAGCTGGCGGAGAGTTTCAACCTAGTGGAGAGTCTCAACCTGGTGGAGAGTCTCAACAAAGACGAATTGTTTTTAATACAAAATAAAAAAACTCTGCAAGATAAAATTGTTAATAGAAAAGAGTATTTCTTTTGAGTAATCAATTATCACAGGTATACATTGATCGTATCAGGGCAATTCATAAAGATCTGGGTATACCTGAAGACTATGAAGCCCGTTATAAACTATGGATACAGCCTGAAGCAGCCGAGACCGATTTGGTAAATGCTGGCAAGGATGTGTTTCAGCGTGACCAGTTTCTCTTACCTGAAGTAGACAAACGCTGGAAGGTTATGCGTAAGGCTGCGCAAAGGGATTTTGTGGAAATTTCGTTGGTTTCCTGTTTTCGCAGTGTTGATTATCAGAAAACCCTAATCGAAAACAAACTGGCAAAGGGTCAAAGTATGGAAGAAATCCTTAATGTCAGTGCAGCACCTGGACACAGTGAACATCATACGGGTCGAGCAATGGATTTAAGTACCAGTGGCTGCGAACATCTTACAGAAGAATTTGAGGAAACGGTCGCTTTTCAATGGTTGCTTAATAATGGTGAGCGTTATGGTTTCAGGATGTCTTATCCGAAGAATAATGCATCAGGTATAAGCTATGAGCCCTGGCATTGGGCATTTGAAATTTATTAGCAGGAAAGTGGGTCAGCTTCGTCTTGCCAGCCTATGCAATAACCTGTAGTTTCAGTCAGGTTGAATTCTGAATTGTGTAGCCATGCTTTGCTTTTGACATTTATAAAAGTAAAAGCATTTTGTTAGAAAGAAACTTGAGCGTGAAAAGTAAAGTAAAGTTAAAGTAAAGCAGAGGAGAGGAAAGTGAAAAATATAATGACAAGAGTCAATGTAAGACCATCAGCAACTATCCTTGCAATAGCCAGCATTTTCTTTGTGATGGCTTTGGGTGCCTGTAGTAAGAATAATGAATATGTTGAGCCACAGGTTGACTGGAGAACCAAGCCGCCAGAGGTTCAGCAACGTGTCATGGAAAAAGTAAATACCCGTGATTGTGATGGTTTGAGAGAAGAGATGAATATGTTGGCAGAAGGATTGGAGCCAGGTCAGCAAGTAGATCCTGAAATGTTCGGCTATATTGCAGACAAACAGGCACAGTTTGGTTGTCAGTAATAGCGTTAATTACTTTTCCTGATCAGTGTTGTCTTGATCAATTTTGTTAAGGAAGAGCATTGGGTTTACGCGAGTATTGTTAAGATTCATGCTCCAGTGTAGATGAGGTCCAGTTGCTCTTCCGGTACTTCCTACCTTACCAATTAAATCCCCCGTATTAATTACTTGTCCTTCGCTTACATTGATGGTTTCCATATGGCAGTACATGCTCACCATGCCCTGACCATGATCAATCAATACGGTATTTCCATTGAAGAAATAATCACCCACAGCGGCTACTTTCCCACCTAAAGGAGCTCTTATTTCGCTGCCTTTTTCTGCAGCAATATCCAAGCCAGAGTGAGGGTTACGTGGTTGGTTGTTGAAAAAACGTTTTAGCCCAAACTGGCTTGATAGTGGACCTTTTGCGGGTTGGCTCATGATTAGGGAAGAGGGCGCATTTTCAGAATAGCTCGCGAAAACATCTTTCATGGTTTTTGTTTCTTTTGAAATGCGTTTAAGGGATTCTGATGAAGGACTGACTTTTTTATTATCTTTCAGCGTGATGTATTGGGCCTCATACTCCTTATCAAGAACTTCAAAAGTGAGTTCCAGATTACCTTGAGCTTGTTCTAGCAAGGCAGCATGTTTACCAGCTTTAACTTTGAGAGGAAGCCCAACCACGGCAATCCATTCTGTTTTCCCAATCTGTTGCACAAGAACGCGATTATTCCAGAATGTTACTTTGGGTTGGGTTTTACCAGAGTAGCTAAAAGGTAAGAGTGCAATACCGCCTGGCACCCGTTCTTCAATCGGTAGAAGTTGTTTATCAAAGTAGTTTGTTTTATGAAACAGGGCAGCATAAGAGTTGCTTACTGATAAGCCAGTAAAGAGTAAAACTATGCTTAAAAAACGGACTGATGCCAGGCGCATGGTTATTGTTCCGTTGAATCTTTTTTAATGGACGTTATGGTGCTTTCTATGATGCCATGACTGAGCTGAGTATTTAAGTGTTGCCCAGCTTTTAAGCTTTTGACATCTCGAAGCAATGAGAGGTTCCCGTTTTTATCCTGTACGTGTGTAATGGAGTAGCCACGTTTCAGGGTGTTTAGAGGGCTTAAGCTATTAAGTTGCCCAGCAGTGTAGCGTAATTGTTCTGTGCTATTTCTTTGATGCGTAATAAACGATTGCGTGAGCTGTTTGCGTAAACTTTCAAGCTGTTGTTTTAGCAGTGCTAATCGGTGATCGGGGGTTTTTGCTTGCAGTCGTGAAGACAATGCTTTCAATTCATGGGAACTCGAAATCAAACGAAGTTTAAGTTGT
The DNA here is from genome assembly GCA_040235395.1 of Pseudomonadales bacterium. Lineage (GTDB taxonomy): Bacteria > Pseudomonadota > Gammaproteobacteria > Pseudomonadales > JBECKS01 > JBECKS01. Next base: position 2,989 of record JBECKS010000018.1, read on the forward strand.
TGTCGTAAAGCCTGATCAAGAAAATCCAGCCGTTGTTCCATCTCCTGAAGTTGCTGTTTTGGGTTCTTGCAGCGTTTGCTCAAGTGATGAACTGTATTGTTTTCTGAATTAAGTTTTTGAGCGATAGCATAAACCAGGTCTTCCATGCTCTGCTCAAGATAGGCAAGAATGGATTCCTGACTCAGACTCAGACTTTCTGCCGCTGCAGACGGTGTGGGTGCTCGATAATCGGCAACCCAGTCACAAATAGTGTAGTCTGTTTCGTGACCAACACCGCTGATAACAGGTAGCTCGCTTTCGAAAACAGCTTTTGCAAGTTTTTCTTCATTGAATGGCCATAAGTCTTCGAGAGAGCCGCCACCTCGTGCAAGCAGGATTAAATCAAATTGGTAGCGTTCATCGCCAGCGTTCTTAAGTTGGTTTGCTTTGACAATAGCCTTGGACAATTCAGTGCTTGCATCTTTTCCCTGTACAAGGCTGGGAATAATCGTAATTTCCAGTAAAGGAAAACGTCGTTCAAGTACATGAAGGATATCCCTGATTGCCGCACCGCTTGGCGAGGTAATGACGGCTAGATGCTTGCAAAATTCAGGCAAAGGCTTTTTGTGGCTATCATCAAACCAGCCCATGGCGACGAGCTTCTCTTTTAAGGCTTCAAATTGCCTTCTTAATTCGCCTTCGCCAGCAGGTTCCATGGTTTTAGCAATTAATTGCAGGTCGCCTCGACTTGAGAAAATGCTCAGGTTGCCTTTCACTAGAACCTTGAGACCATCTTCAAGCTCGAATCGCAATCGCGTTTTCTGCCCCGCAAAAAGTGCGACACGAAGCTGCGACTTTTCGTCTTTCAGGCTGAAATAAACATGACCGGAGCGAGGCATTGATAGGTTGGATATTTCTCCTTCCACAAGAATGTTGGGGAAACTGCTTTCCAGAATATCCTTTGCCAGCACGTTAACCTGACTGACACTGAAAATGGCTCGTTCGTTATCGCTCATTGTTTTTTCTTATTTGTTTATCGCCGCTTCGCCAAGCATAACAGTAGCGAAGAATTTATGCCTTACGAGTAAGTCACTCAGGTAAATTTCATTGTGGCAAAACCTGCATTCTGCTAGTCTATGCTCCCGTCCTGAAAGTTTTTTCTCCTTTATTTTATTCGTCTCGGAAAGTGGTATGACGCGGTATTTATTTGTGACAGGCGGGGTGGTTTCTTCCTTGGGGAAAGGTATTTCCGCCGCTTCCCTGGCTTCACTTCTTGAAGCGCGAGGTTTGAGTGTGACCATGCTCAAACTGGATCCCTACATCAATGTTGACCCTGGAACCATGAGCCCCTTCCAGCATGGAGAAGTCTATGTAACGGAGGATGGCGCAGAAACGGATCTTGATCTTGGGCACTATGAACGTTTTGTTCGTACCAAGATGACTAAGCTCAATAGTTTTACTACGGGGAAAATCTACGAAAAAGTCATTCGCAAGGAACGACGTGGAGATTACCACGGCGGTACTGTTCAGGTGATTCCTCATATTACTGATGCCATCAAGGAAGGCATCATCAAAGGTGCCGAAGGTTATGATATTGCCATGGTAGAGATTGGTGGCACCATTGGTGACATTGAATCCCTACCTTTTCTTGAAGCAGTCAGGCAGTTAAAGGTAGAGGTGGGTTACAAGCGCGCCATGCTAATTCATCTGACCCTGGTTCCCTATATTTCAACAGCGGGTGAAATCAAAACCAAACCGACTCAGCATTCCGTAAAGGAATTGCGATCCATTGGTTTGCAGCCGGATGTCTTGATGTGTCGTTCAGATCGAATGATTCCTCAATCCGCCATCAAGAAAATTTCATTGTTCACCAACGTGGAAGAAAGAGCTGTGGTTTCTGCGCCTGATGCAGACACCATCTATCGGGTGCCTTTGATTCTGCATGATCAAGGTCTTGACCAACTCATCGTGGATCGTCTCGACCTTAAGTGTCATGAGCCGAATCTGGAGGAATGGAAGTGGGTAGTTGAGCAAGAGTGTAATCCGATAGGTGAAGTCACTATTGGAATGGTTGGCAAGTACATGGATTTAGTGGATGCCTACATGTCGCTTAATGAAGCACTCAGGCACGCAGGCATCCATACAGGAACCAAAGTCAGGATTCGATATATCGAGTCTGAAAATGTGGAAGACCAGGGTTGTGGTCTTCTGGAAGGGCTAGACGGCATTCTGGTACCAGGTGGATTTGGTGAGCGTGGCGTTGAAGGAAAGATTCAGTCAATTCGCCATGCGCGTGAGAATAATATTCCTTATCTGGGAATCTGTCTGGGTATGCAGTTGGCTGTGATTGAATATGCGCGCCATGTAGCGGGTTTAAAGAGTGCCAACAGTACCGAATTTGATATCAATGCTGAGCATCCTCTGGTGGGTCTGGTGACCGAATGGATGACCAGTGAAGGTGAAAAGGAATACAGGGACGAGAATGATGACATAGGTGGCACCATGCGATTGGGGGGGCAGGAATGTGTCCTTACTGAAGGCAGTATTGCTTACCAGTGTTATGATAAAAAAAGCATTATTGAGCGCCATCGCCATCGTTATGAAATCAATCAAGGTTACAAGCAGCAACTGATTGATGCGGGTTTGAGGATTGCGGGTGAATCTGTAGATGGCGAACTGGTGGAGATGATTGAAGTACCGAATCATCCATGGTTTGTAGCCTGCCAGTTTCATCCTGAATTTACATCGACGCCTCGTGACGGACATCCCTTATTCAAATCCTTCGTGGAAGCCGCTATCGGCTATCGTAAAGATCATCCATAGCTGACTGGGAGGCTTTGGCATGTCACAGAAAACCATCAAGATTCAGGAAATTAAAGTCAGCAACGATGCGCCTATGGTGCTGTTTTCTGGCATGAATGTGCTTGAATCTCGCGACCTTGCGATGGAAGTGGCAAAGATCCATGTTGATGTCTGCAAGGAACTTGGCATTCCCTACGTATTTAAAGCTTCTTTTGATAAGGCGAACCGTTCTTCCCTGAATTCTTTCAGGGGCCCTGGTTTAGAAAAAGGCCTGGAAATACTTGCTGATATCAAACAGCAGTTTTCAGTACCGATTATTACAGATGTTCATGAACCACATCAGGCGCAGGCAGTCGCAGACGTTGTAGATGTAATTCAGCTACCTGCTTTTTTGTCACGACAGACTGACCTTGTTCAGGCAATGGCGCGCACAGATGCGGTAATTAACATCAAAAAGGCCCAGTTTCTTGCGCCTCATGAAATGGGACACATTCTTCATAAGTTTGAAGAAGCGGGTAACGATAAATTGATGTTGTGTGAGCGAGGCACCATGTTTGGTTACAACAATTTAGTGGTGGATATGCTTGGCTTTGAGCAAATGAAAGCGTTCGGCTACCCAGTGATTTTTGATGTGACACATGCCTTGCAAATTCCTGGAGGAAGAAACGATTCTGCTGATGGTCGAAGACAGCAGTCGCTACAACTTGCAAGAGCGGGGTTGAGCCAGAAAATTGCAGGCCTGTTTCTTGAGACCCATCCAGAGCCTGATAAAGCCTTATGTGATGGTCCCTGTGCCTTGCCGTTGGCACAACTAAAACCTTTCTTAAAACAATTAAAAATCCTCGACGAGCTCGTTAAGGGTTTTGAAGACATACAGTTTTCCTGAAAATATTTTAAAGCAACATAAAGCAGTGGAGTGAGATAGTTCATGAGTAAGATTGTTGATATTAAAGCGAGAGAAGTGCTGGATTCACGAGGCAACCCAACGGTAGAGGCAGATGTATTTCTTGCTTCAGGTGCTATGGGCAGTGCTTGCGCACCATCAGGAGCATCCACAGGCTCAAGGGAAGCGCTTGAATTGAGAGATGGTGATAAAAGTCGCTATTTAGGTAAGGGTGTAACAAAGGCATGTGGTGGGATTAATGGTGACATCAAAGCTGCCTTGATAGGAAAGAATGCTGCTGATCAACGAGCTATCGATAAAATCATGATTGATCTTGATGGTACCGAAAACAAAAGCAAATACGGCGCAAATGCAATTCTGGCCGTGTCACTTGCCTGTGCAAAAGCTGCAGCAGCTGATAAAGGTATTCCGCTTTATGAGCATATTGCGCAAGTAAATAGTAGTTCCTCTTATTCCATGCCGGTGCCCATGATGAATATTCTCAACGGGGGTGAACATGCTGATAACAACGTGGATATTCAGGAGTTCATGGTTCAGCCTGTTGGTGCAAAAAACTTTGCAGAAGCACTTCGTTGCGGTGCTGAGATTTTTCATGCCCTGAAAGCTGTTTTAAAAGAACGTGGCTTGAATACGGCAGTGGGTGACGAAGGTGGTTTTGCACCTGATTTACCATCAAATGAAGCAGCCCTGGAAATGATTATGCTTGCCATTGAAAAAGCAGGTTACAAAGCGGGTGAAGACGTAACCCTGGCTCTGGATTGTGCAGCTTCAGAATTTTATAAAGATGGTAAATATCATTTAAGTTCCGAGGGTAAGATTCTCGATGCTAAAGGTTTTGCAGAATATCTCGCAGATCTGACGAATCGCTATCCTATTATCTCCATTGAGGATGGGCTTGATGAAAGTGATTGGGCAGGCTGGAAAATATTAACTGATATGATTGGTGATAAAGTCCAGTTAGTTGGTGATGATTTGTTTGTCACGAATACAAAAATTCTTAAGCGCGGTATTGATGAGAAGATTGCCAATTCAATCCTGATTAAATTCAATCAGATTGGTAGTTTAAGTGAGACACTTGATGCTATCGAGATGGCAAAACAGGCTGGATATACAGCGGTTATTTCTCATCGCTCTGGTGAAACCGAAGATACCACCTTGGCAGACCTTGCTGTGGCAACGGCTGCTGGTCAAATCAAGACGGGTTCACTTTGTCGTTCAGATCGCGTCGCAAAATATAATAGATTATTGCGAATCGAAGAGGCACTTGGCGCCAAGGCGCCATATCGAGGACGTGCAGAGTTTAAATGAAGCAGATTCCACAAAACGTGGAGCGGCAAATTTGCAGATATAAATACCTTAGAGAACGCGGATAGATGAATGGCAAAGAAGCTATCAAAGCCAGCGAGATTATCGAAAACAGATGCTGCCAGACTTGTTCAACAACAAAGTCAGAATCTGGGCTTGGAAAGGCTTGGAAAGCTAAACTGGTTTACCGTTATCCTGACTGTACTTTTGCTTATGTTTATTTATTTACAGGCAATACTCTGGATTGGTGATGGAAGTCTTGCCGATGTCTGGCGCTTGAAAAAGTCCATTGCAGCTTTAGAAGAAGAAAACAAGTCACTGCGTGAACGTAATCAAATGTTAATTAATGAAGTGGAAGCGCTCAGAAGTGGCACAGAGCTAATCGAAAACCATGCTCGGGAAGATCTTGGTTTAGTGAAAGAAAATGAAGTCTTTTACCATGTCATTGAAGATGATAATTCTCATAAGAACGATAATTAAACGAAGATGCCAGATAGAAAAAATTTACATGAAGATCAGGAGTCTACTTTCTGGGTGATTGTTCCAGCTGCTGGTATTGGCAAAAGAATGTCGAGTTCCATTCCTAAGCAATATTTGAAGTTGCAAGGCAAAAGTATTCTCGAACATACCATCGCGCGTTTGTTGAGTGTTTCCAGAATCAGGGGAGTATTGGTTTGTCTTGCGCGAAATGATGAATATTGGGATTCCCTTGAGATTTCAAATCATGAACATGTTCATACCGTGCATGGGGGTGGGGAACGAATGCATTCTGTTTACAATGCATTAGCTTATCTGAAGGCAAAACATCAGGTAAGTGATGAATTTGTATTGGTGCATGATGCTGTGCGTCCTTGTGTCAGAAAGTCTGATATCGAAAACTTGATAGATTCGGTAGGAACAAAAGATAGTAGTTTTGAATCAGGAGCGATTCTGGCAACACCCGCTGTGGATACCTTGAAACGCGTTGATGAAAGACAGCGAATTATTGAAACAGTTGAAAGAGCAAACTGCTGGAGAGCGCAGACGCCTCAAATGTTTCGCCTGGGCTTACTTCAGCGCAGCATTGAAGTGTTATTAAATCGTAATCAGGTGCTTAGTGACGAATCTGCTGTTATGGAAGCGTCAGGAATTCAACCGGGTATTGTTGAGGGTTCTCAGGAGAACTTAAAACTCACATTACCTTCGGACCTTCCTTTACTGGAAGCCATACTTGATATCCAGC
>JBECKS010000252.1:0-2062 GCA_040235395.1 Pseudomonadales bacterium
GATATACGGCCGTGCCTGGCATCCCTGAATTGCGCGAGGCCGTTGTCAACAGGTTCAGGGTAGACCACGGCTGGGAATACACACCTGACCAGGTTCAAGTCTGCTGCGGTGGCAAGCATGGTTTGTATAATATTTTCCAGGCTGTCATCAATCCCGGTGACGAGGTGCTCATTCCTGCACCCTACTGGGTTTCCTATCCTCCAATGGTCCAGTTGGCAGGAGGCACACCGGTTATCGTCCCCCTGGATGAAAAAGATGATTTTGATCTGAATCCGGCTATCCTGAGTGATTACGTTACAGACAGGACCAAAGCGATCATGATAAACAGCCCCTCCAACCCTACCGGATCTCTCTTTTCCGCCCGGGCCCTGCAGGCTATCGGTCAGATGGCCCTCGAAAGAGGATGGCTTGTGATAACAGATGACATATACGAAACAATTACCTATCTCGACGGCAAGCTGCCGCACATTCTCGATGTTGATCCGAAACTCAAGGACCAGACAATCATTTTGAACGGCGTCTCAAAGTCATTTGCCATGACCGGTTGGCGCATAGGCTACAGTGCCGGCCCTGAACACATTATCAAGGCTATGAACAAGATCCAGAGTCAGTCAACCTCAAACCCCAGTGCTCCGGCCCAGTACGCAGCGCTTGCCGCTTTGACCGGCCCCCAGGATTTTCCTTCAACTATGCAGAAGGCCTTTGTTCCGCGCCGTGATTTCTTTGTAGAGGACCTGCGTTCCATCGAAGGCGTTTCCTGTGTCAACCCCAAGGGAGCCTTTTACGTCTTCCCAAATTTCTCCGCTTACTACGGCAGGACTTTCAAAGGCCAGGCGATCAATGACTCCGTCGCCATGTCTGATTATTTCCTGGATGAAGCCAAGGTTGCCAGCGTTCCTGGTGTTGCTTTCGGAGCCGATGATTTTATCCGCTTCTCCTTCGCGACTACCATGGAGGTCATTCAGCAGGGTATGAAGCGCATAAGGGAAGCCCTCGCGCAACTGAGCTGATACAAAATATCTGTACCGTCTTCCCCGTGTTTCTGCACTACACGGGCAGTGCCTTTCCATACAGCGTAAATCAGCACCATTACGCAATATCTACGCTGTGGTTCACAGCCGGAAAAAAAATGAATAGTTACTCATTTCAGGTTGACAAAGTGTGTATCTTTTCAGTAAGGTACCGGTAATTTTGGCGAGACTTCCGCCAAATCCTTTCACCCTGGAGAGGCTACATGGAACAGGTATTGGATCAGCAAACACTGACGAACATTATCTACGTTGCAATCTTTCTGCTGGGAGCTCTCGCTTTCGGCTTCGGACCTATCATTATTGTCAAGCTCATAGGGCCATCCTCCCATACACGTAATATCGTAAATAAAACCGGCCAGTTCATTGAATGCGGCATAGATCCCATTGGCAGTGCCTGGATCCGATTCGGCATTGTCTATTACCTGTATGCACTTATCTTTCTGGCCTTTGACGTTGACGTCCTCTTTTTATTTCCGGTAGCCATTGCCTATAACAACCCTGAGTTCGCAGTCCGTGACCTGGTAGAGGTGCTGATCTTTGTCGGCATCTTGTCCCTGGCCGTGGTGTATGCATGGGTGAAAGGAGTATTCAATTGGGAACAGAAAAAGTACCTTCATCAGTAGTCCATTTCTCAACGCTTGACCAACTGTTGGGCATAGGTCGATCTAACTCCCTGTGGCCAATGACCTTTGGTCTTGCCTGCTGTGCCATCGAGATGATGTGCACAGGGGCAGCCCGGTATGATCTTGCCCGCTTTGGCGCTGAGGTTTTCCGTCCCTCTCCCCGCCAGTCAGACGTAATGATTGTTGCAGGCACCATTACCAAGAAAATGGCTCCGGCCGTCAAAATCCTCTACGATCAGATGCCGGAACCAAAATGGGTCATTGCCATGGGAAACTGCGCCATCTCGGGCGGTCCTTTTAATTTTGACAAAAACTACGCTGTTGTTGAAGGGGCTGACCAGTTCCTCCCTGTTGACATATATATCCCGGGATGCCCCCCTCGCCCGGAAGCCCTTATTGAAGGTATCC
>JBECKS010000063.1:0-7524 GCA_040235395.1 Pseudomonadales bacterium
ACCCAGCCTTTAATCGATGGGCGACGGATCCTGAAAAGAATCGTCCACTCATGGTTCCCTATCTACAGAAATATGTTTTCCTGCAAAATCTGGAATCGCTTCCCAAGGAAGATCGACTTGCATGGAAGCGTTACACCATAAAGTCTGGTGATACTTTAAGTGAAATTGCTGCAAGTAATCGCATTAATGTTGATTTTCTGAAAAGCGTTAATAATTTGCATAATAATAATCTTAGGGTTGGACAGGTAGTGATGATTCCTAAGCCCCTTGGCAATGCCTCCAGCTATTCCCTGAGTCAGGAACAGAGAAAACAGGCTTTGAGTCATCGTGAAAAAGCTGGGAAAAAATTACTAACGTATACAGTAAAGAATAAGGATAGTTTCTGGAGTATTGGAAAACAGTTTAATGTTGGCATGCGTCAATTGGCCAGCTGGAATGGTATGGCGCCTGGCGATACCTTGAGAGCAGGACAGAAACTGAATGTCTGGATTCCAAACGACAATCCTTCGCAACGAGATATTTATCGCAAGGTTTATTACACAGTGAAAAGTGGTGATTCGCTTTCACGAATTGCTTCAAAGTTTAATGTTAGCGTGTCAGATATTCGCCAATGGAATAACCTGGGAAATGATAAATACCTTCGACCTGGTCAACAGTTAGTATTAAAGGTAAACGTTACCAAATAATTAAACGAAAGTGTAAGAACACTTTCGTTTATAAAGTGACGTCAGTTTTTCTAATTCTTAACTGTTCAGTTTAAATGAGGCTTTGTTGTTCTATTCAGCAATAACTTCTTCTGTTTGTTCTGCCTGGGCCTGAATTTCTTCCATGTTTTCTGGTTCTACCAACTCGATATCAAGGTCTTTTTCCAAGCTTCCTTCTTCTAAATTTTCTTCTTCCAAACCTTCTCCTTCCTGAATATCGATGCCTGGATTCCACTTGAGCCATTTATCACTCTTTTCTTTCCAGTGCATTTCAAAGACATGACCATCTTCTACGACATCACCGGCTTCTTCAAGCGGGGGTGTTGCAAAGGAAAGACCACCAGCAAACATGCGTTCAATGGGAGCGATAGTACAACCAAAGAAGGCGCCATAACCAAAGCCACACTGCATGCCACTGGCATTCCAGAACACGGTGTTTTCACGAATCAAAGGTCTAAAGGTTTCGCGAATATGGGCAAGTATGTAAACATCCTTTGAATCCGGTGAAAGCTCAAAGCCAACAACTTTTCCAACAATCATTTCACGATACCAGACCGGGTCATTCCTGATGACAGTTCTGGCACGCTCTGCTTTCAATTTCACAGTGATGCCGCTGTTAAATTCGGCATAAGTTCCGGCTGGCATGTAGTCAAGACCAATGAAATCGTATTTAGGTTCTCCATCACCTGGTTTAACCTGAATAAAACCACCAAAAATCAAGGTATCAACATTTTGCATTCTGAAACCAATTTCGGCCGTTGCTACCCAGAACATTGAACCTTCTCGCGCAACACTTTCACCTTCTGGATAAAGCAATGCTTCTACTTTTACGCGTTTAAGATCATCAAACCATTTAACGGTTTTCACTTCGCCGATTTTGATGCCTTGATATTTCACTTCGGCACCGGGCGCAAGACCTTCTGCTGAAGGAAACTCCAGGGTAATCAAGGTGCCTTTTTCATGCGCTTCGTCGTAACCTTCATAAAGTTTGAACACGTCTTTATTTTTTGCAGGTTCAGCACCACTGGCAAGATCAGTTTCAATAGCGATACCGCCGCTGATAACAGAAGCAAGGGATTCTGTTCGAACAGTGATTCCTTTTTTCGGTAAGCTCGCTTCTACACTAACACCACTGGCATTATAGAAATGAGTATCTTTATTAATGAATTTTGCAGCTTCAGGTTCAATATAAACATGAATCAGAACCTGATTACTGTCTTTTGCAAATTCATAGTTTTTAACCTGCCCGATGGGAATTTTACGGTAAAAGATCTTGGAACCTTCGCTTAAAGAACCCAGTACGGGTGAAGTTAAAGTTAAATGTAATCCTGGCTTGGATCCATCAAGCGGGGGCGCGTCATGTTGTGCATAAAATTCTGTTGTGGGTTCTCCCCTGCCTGGGCGTAAGGTGATGTAATTTCCAAATAATAATGTTTCAAGACCACTCACGCCTTGAAGTGAAAACTTGGCACCAACTTTCCAGAAACGGGTTTTCTTGTTCAACATGCCTTCAATGGTTGGATCAAAAACAACGTGAGCTTTCACCCCGCTTAAATCGTCTTCGAGTTCAATTTTTCTAACCATGCCCACCTGTTGTCCTTCATAGACAATCTTGGTGATGTCTTCGCTTAAACCCTCTCCACTGTCGAAATGAATAATGCCTGGAATACCCACTTCAGCGAGATCAAAGTCATCATAAAGTTCAAAGGAATCTCCTGAAGCAGCAGGCGTTTCATCCACACCATCGGGATTTGAAAATGCAATACCGCCAGAAATGACAGACGAAAGGGACTCAGTTCGCATCTTGATACCAGAAAGATTTCCTTTCACGGTAATGCCTGATGCATTCCAGAATCGTGAACCCTTTTTCACTAGATGCTGGAATTCTTTAAGAATATGAATCTGGATTTCAACTCCATTTTCTTCAGGATTTAAACGATAGGATTGAACCTGCCCCACAGGAATTTTTCGATATAAAACTTCGCTACCTTCTGAAATGGAACCGAGTTCATCACTTCGTAGGGTTAAATGTAAACCTGGGCTGCTAAGGGAAATTGGCGGAGGATCGATTAAGGCAACAAAACTGCGTGTTATTTTGCCATCAAGACCTGGCTGCATACCGATATAGTTTCCTGAAAAAAGTGTATCGATACCGGATACACCAGAAAGAGAAATCCTTGGTTTAACTAACCAGAAATCGGTTTCGGTATTCAGGAATTTTGAGGCAGTGCGTTGAATATCTGCTGTAACGATAACGCCAGTGAGGTCTTCCTTTGGAACCATATTGGTAACCACGCCTACAGGAATACCTTTATAAACGACTTCGGTTTTATCAAGAACAATACCGTCCCCTGTTTCAAATTCGATTTCAATAGGAATGTCTTCTTGTGTATAGGTTCTGAATAAAAACCACATACCAATCACCAGAGCAACAATCGGTAGTATCCAGATTGGCGAAATACCTTTGTGTTTTTTCAGAATAAGTTGCTCGAGTGGAAGGTTCTCTTCTTCACGAAATTCATTGTCAGACATTCTCTGGACTCTCCTGATGATCCCAAAGCAAGCGAGGATCAAACATCTCGCCTGCAATCATGGTGATGATACACATGGAAGCAAATGCTGGCGCTCCCAAACCAACCTGGATATTGACAAAATTTCCAAGCTGTAAAAGTGAAATAAAAAGTGCTGCGAAAAAAATATCAACCATTGACCATCTGCCGATGAAAACAATGATTCGATACATGCGTGTTAACTGAAAACGATATTGTAATTTTTTATATTTAATGGCGAGCAATAATACCGTTAGCCCTACCAGTTTGAATAAAGGTACAACCACACTGGCAAGAAAGACAATAGCAGCCAAACCGTAGAGATGTTGCTCGGCCATATTATGCACACCAGCAAGAATGGTTTTTTCGAAAGTACCTTCGCCCAGTTGGGTAATCACCATTACTGGGAAAATATGTGATGGAAGGAAAGTAATGAAACCTAACATCACCATGGCCCATGTTCTACTGATAGCATTTTCCTTTCGAAGATGAATTTTTGAATGGCAACGTGGGCAACGCATTGAATAGCCCTTCTTGGGTGCTACCAGACTGGAGACAAAATGGCAGGAATGACATAGCGCCATATTTTCAGAAATACCAGATCGTTGAACACTATCCATTAGCTCACCTTCCTTTTATCAAGGAATTGCCAAACGAGTTGCGTATTCAAGGTTACCGAAGATAAAAGACACGCAAGCATGACACCAATAAAAGCATAAAAACCATAACCGGGCTGTGCATCTGCTGAAGAAGCCATTTTATCAACGTTGGTAAAAGTGATAACGAATCCAAGAAGATAGACTTCGAGCATGGCCCAAGGATGAATTTCTTTGTACCAGCGAAAGAACATCACGCCATAATCCTTAAGCCCACCTGCCGCTGCAGAACGAATCGCAAATGAAATAGGGTTTTTTAAAATCACTGTCCCTAAACCATAAGGGTTTTCCTTAATGATGCGGTCGAGATAGATACAGGAAATCACAAGAAAAAGTAAAAACAGATCAAGGAAAGGTGCGGCAATGGCACCCCACAATGTAATGGATGCAACCACTGGGTCGCCCTGCTTGAGAAAAACAAACACGCCATCAAGCATGTTCACTTTCACGGCCGAACCAAAAGGCGTAATGATCATCATGGGTAAAAAAATTGCTGGTATGAAAAGCATTAATCCAGTAATCACGAGCGCATATTCACGACTTAGTGTGTCGGCCCGATTGTGATAAAGCACCGCATGGCAACGCGGGCAACATAAATTGTAGTGAGGTGGTATATGTACATCATCCAGCAACAGGTCACAGTATTCACACACCACATGGCTAAGATGCGTGGTGTCTTTATTGGAAGCCTTGTTGAGATAAAAAAGTGCCATAGATAGATAGTTGCGTAGAAATTATTTAAGCTATTCTGCTTCAGCGAAAAGTTAGAGAGCTGGAATGAATCGCTTTTGTTTTTATTCCTGACGATGCAGCATCTTTTTTTATTTCTTTGCTACAATCGCCGTCAATTTCTGGCTTTGTTTGTCTTCTTGTTTTACTGGTTGATTTTCGAGTTATTCTGCAGGCAAGAATGCCTTTATAAAGCCAAGACAATTTATAACACGAAAGTACTTCAAGGTCAGCGCCTAAGTATCGAATTCTATTGTAATTTTCTTGTTTCATCAGGACAGTTAGATGACTTCCAAGCGTAAAAAAACAGTACTGATAACAGGTTGTTCTTCAGGGATTGGCTTAGCTTTGGCTAAGGAAGCACACGCAGCGGGTTATGAGGTGGTGGCTACGGCAAGAAACCTGGAAAAAATCCGTGATCTGGAGGCCTTGGGTATCAGCTGCTTGAAGCTGGATGTGAATAACGAATCTGATATCAGCTCATTAAAAAACCACTTCAGGAGTTCCACACAACCTATTGATTTTATTATCAATAATGCAGGAATCGGCACCATGATTCCCATGGCCGATATTTCCCCAGAGGCCTTGGAACAGCAATTCCGGACTAACGTTTTTTCCATTGTCCATTTGACCAATGCCCTCCTTCCTATACTTAAAAAACAAGGCAAAGCCTGCATCATTAATATTGGCAGCGTTTCTGGCATTCTAACCACGCCTTTCGCAGGTGCTTATTGCGCAAGTAAGTCGGCTCTGCATTCCATTTCAGAAGCTTATCGTATGGAGCTTGCGCCTTTTGGCATCGATGTGGTGATTGTGCAGCCAGGTGCTATTGCATCTGCCTTTGGTGATAACGCCAGTGCGGTAACAGAAAACCTGATTAAAGAAGCGTCCTTTTATAAGCCCATAGAAGAAGCCATTAGAAGGCGCTCAAGAGCTTCTCAGGAACGCCCTAGCAGCGCGGAATCCTTTGCGCGTAGTTTGCTGAAGCAAATGGGAAAAGAGCACATCCCGGCTGTGATTCGTATAGGCAATGGCAGTACCCTGCTTCCACTTTTACCAAGGATTTTGCCTGCTCGCTTGCTAGACAAGATGCTTTCAACACCTTTTCAGCTCAACAGACTATCTAAATAAACCAACTTTCTAATTAAACCTAAAATGGAGTGCATTATGGGACCGCTTTCTGGCTATAAAATCATCGAACTGGCAGGTATTGGACCAGGCCCCTTTTGCGGCATGATGCTGGCAGACATGGGCGCAGAAGTAATCAGGATTGACCGTGTTACAGGCCGCGATGGTAAAAAAGACGTATTAAATCGTAATCGACGAACCCTGGCACTGGATCTCAAAAAGCCTGAAGCCTTGGAAATAGCCAAAAAACTTATTAATAGCGCCGATGCGGTGTTTGAAGGTTTTCGTCCTGGAGTTTGTGAAAGACTGGGATTGGGACCTGAAGAATTTACCAAGAGCAATCCAAAACTGGTTTATGGAAGAATGACTGGTTGGGGTCAGGATGGACCCATGGCGCCAGCTGCGGGGCATGATATTAACTATATTTCACTGTCTGGAGCGCTTCATGCCATTGGTCGCAAAGGTGAAAGACCCGTTCCTCCTTTGAATCTGGTGGGCGATTTTGGCGGCGGCGGCATGATGCTGGCCTTCGGCATGGTGTGCGCTTTGCTTGAAGCTCAGAAATCAGGTTTGGGGCAAGTGATTGATGCTTCCATGGTGGAAGGTTCAGCTGCCTTGATGGCGATGTTTGCTAGTTTGCAAGCTGCTGGTGTTTTTAGCCATGAGCGTGAAAGCAACATGCTTGATGGTGCTGCACATTTTTACGATACCTATGAAACAGCTGATGGCAAATATGTTTCCATTGGCTCCATCGAACCTCAGTTTTATGCGCTCTTGATTGAAAAAGCAGAACTGGATCCTCAGGTGTTTAAACCACAAATGGATATCAGTCAGTGGCCAGCCTTAAAAGAAAAGCTTACCGAAGTTTTCAAACAGAAAACGAGGGATGAGTGGGTAAGTATTATGGAAGGTACAGATGTTTGTTTTGCGCCTATCCTGTCGTTGGCAGAAGCGCCAGAGCATCCACATAACAAAGCCAGAAAGAGTTTTGTTGAAGTAAATGGAATTACACAACACGCGCCTACTCCCCGTTTCAGTCGTACGAAAGCTGACTTACCTAAACAGGGAAAGTCTACTGGCGCAGATACCAGAGCTATTCTCCAGGAGTATGGTTACGCTGATGACATCGAGCGTTTATTGAAGGAACAGGTTGTATTTGAGAACTAATTATTTTTTCAAGAAGTCTGTCGTCTTTCAGGCTTGGTAATAAAAAATTATTAAGCCTAAATGAAAAATATTTTATGTTTTTTCTCATTATTAAGCTCATTAAAACCCAATAAATTTTAATGAGCAGAGATTTCGTTTTACTTTAAATACTATTTTTTGCACTCTTTTTGTTCGTTTTTTTTAAAAAACGTTTCAATTTATGTATAATGTTGTTCGATCGCACTGAATTTCAGCAAATAAAGGAGGTTTTTTGCATAGTTTTCAGCTTGTTAGAAAAAAAATGAAAGCTGAAATGTAAAATTATAAAATGATTACCAAAACTACTCTCAGGCCGCCCACAGAAGCGGATGGCATGAGTGTCTATAGGCTAATTGAAGCCTGTCCCCCGCTCGACACCAATTCTTCTTATTGTAATTTACTGCAGTGTTCCCACTTTTCTGACACATCAGTGCTTGCTGAGCTTAATGGCAAGATTCAAGGATTTATCAGTGGCTATCGCATTCCAGCTCGAAAAGATGCTCTTTTTGTCTGGCAAGTTGCTGTTTCAACAGAAGCGCGAGGGCAAGGTTTAGGAAAACTTATGCTCAAGGA
>JBECKS010000075.1:0-11332 GCA_040235395.1 Pseudomonadales bacterium
CTTACAACTACGAACGCAAACCAATAATCGTTTCATTCATGGAAAAAAGTGCCTTCAAGGATGTGTATGGAGGTGTTGATTCTGTGGTGGTACTAGAAGCTCACTTATTGCAGCCTGAACGTCCATCAAAAACCTTAATCGTCATGATGCACCCAATCGGCGGTGGCGCTTATCTACCCATGGTGACTGCACTTGCCAAGGCTGGGCATCACGTTATTTATTGCAACAGTCGTTACCGTGGAATCGACAGTGCTTTAATAATGGAAAAATGTTTGATTGACCTTGGTGCCTGTATTCGTGATGCCAAGGAAAAATACGGCTACGAAAAAATCGTTCTGGCAGGATGGAGTGGCGGCGGTTCACTATCACTTTTCTATCAAAGCCAGGCAGAAAACCCAACAATTACTCACACGCCTGCAGGCGACCCACTTGACCTTACCAGCGCGGGATTGATTCCAGCTGATGGCGTAATGTTACTTGCTGCCCACATCAGCCGTGCAGGAACCTTTACAGAGTGGCTCGATGCTTCAGTGCGTGATGAAAACAATCCTGATGACAGAGACCCCGAACTGGACCTTTATAATACAGACAACCCAAACCAGCCTCCCTACTCTCAGGAGTTTCTGAAACGTTATGGCGAAGCGCAGATTGCACGTAACCGAAAAATTACTGCCTGGGTAAAAGACAAGTTAAAGGAATTGAAAAACAAAGGGCGTGATAGCGATGAGTTCGGCTTTGTTGTGCATTGCACAATGGCTGCACCACAGTGGCTTGATCCAACAGTAGATCCAAACGATCGTGAACCCGGCCGTTGTTATCTAGGTGATCCGCAAGTGGTTAACAATGGCCCTATCGGTCTTGCACGTTTCAACACCTTGCGCTCCTGGTTATCACAATGGAGTTACGATGATTCTAATGCTGATGGACTGAAATGTGCCGCAACAATTTCAAAACCCGTTCTGGTAATCGGTAATACGGCTGATGATGCCTGCACACCCAGTCACACCTATCGACTTTATGAAGCCGTGAGTCATAACGACAAAGAATTGTATGAAGTGAAAGGCGCTAACCATTACTACTTTGGTCAGAAAGAAAAAGTAGAAGATGCCAGTAACAAGATTACTGAGTGGTTAGGCAAGCATAACTTTATTGATTAGCAAAAATAAAAACTGGATTCCCGCCTTCGCGGGAATGACAACAAAACATAAAATGGCTAAGAATAGATTTCTCGAAAATGCAGGAAGCAAAAACCTAGCTAGTTATTTAGAACAAAGTATTGATACTAAGCGAAATGGAATACAAATCCTGATTATAGCTAGTGAACTCGGATGCCAGATAACCGTTAGTGAACCCATAACGCAAGCCAATACCCATCAAAGGATCAACATTGTCTTGCTTTTCAACGGTGAGCCCTCCTGTTGTGTCTACTTTTAAATGATGCAAGCCGCCCAATACATAGGGTGTTATACCTTGGTAATTTATTTGGTTAAAAATATAGGAAGCATTAAGTGCAATATCTTCATAACTAAGTGTGGCAACATAATTCACTTCCGCCCTGCCTAAATCATCATAACGAAGTTGTAATTGAAAACTTTTATCAAAGAAATAACCAAAACTGATACCGCCACCTAAACTAGTACTATCCGTCAAGGTAAAACCAGGTACTAATTCCGGTTGATACTTGATGAGTGACATACCCATTCCAATAGAAAATTTTTCTGGCTTTTCTTCTGCAAATGAAAATCCTGACAACAATAAAAGGAAAAGTGCAGTTAATATCTTTCTATTTAGCTTTAACATACTAACAAACGACACCACAAATAATAAAAATACATTCATCAATCCAAAACCCGGTTCTCCTTTCATAACATCATACCCAACGTTAATTGAAATATCATAACGATCACCTACCCCGTCATTATCACTATCGAAATCGAGATGGTCTGCGATGCCATCACCATCTAGATCATCAAGCTCCCTACTATCCAACACACCGTTAGCATCGGCATCCGCGCCATACACCACGCCATTTATTTCCGCATCAACTCCATCATCAATACCATCGGCATCGGCATCCATACCTGTAAAAAATGCAGCTTGGGAATTTTCATCAACATCGAGAATGCCATCATTGTCATCGTCATCATCTTCATGATTTGGGATACCATCTCCATCCATGTCCCTTAAGCTTCCAAACGCGCCAACAGCGTTATCTACCACATCCATAATGCCATCGTTATCCATATCAATGGTACTATCGATTACACCATCGTTATCCAAATCATACATTTGCAAACCTGCACGCACGATATCGAAAGAAATGTCATCACTAATTACATCAAGAAAATCTGGCAGCATGTCATCATCCTGATCAGGTAAGGGAAGCTCAACACTTGCTTCATCAACATCAAGCAATCCGTCCCTGTCCACATCCACTGCACCTGATTCGAGAGAATCAAGCACGCTATCGTTATCGGAATCCAGATCCATAAAATTCGGAAGCCCATCACCGTCTGCATCGATATCAAGATCAGCTAGTGTTGCAAATACATCATCCACACCATCGAAGTTTGCATCTGCGGTTTTATCAAGATCCACTTCACCATCATTGCCAACATCGGCATCAAAAACATCCGCAATACCATCCACATCTGCATCGGTTAAATCCAAACCGTTTTCATCAACATCCTGAATACCATCGTTATCGGAATCGTCATCATCTCGATCTGCAATGCCATCACCGTCTGTGTCTCTTGCATCATCTCCTTCGATAAAATTGGGAACGCCGTCACCATCATTGTCTTGCCCTTCGAGTATGGTATCCACCAAAGCCTGAATTTCTGGTGCCGAATCTACGTCTGCAGAACTTGCTGCATTAGCAACAGCAATGTTTACCAGAGGAAGAATCTGAGAACTCACATCGCTTACACCTGCCGTTGTGTAATCATTCACTGTAGGCGCTGGTGCAACAGCATGATTTGCTGTTGCAGAAATGATATCGAGAGCTTGCTGCTCAACCGTTACTACCACCGCAGTAGCGGCAGAAGAAATGACTTCGGCAAAACTTAAATCATCGTTGTAACTCACATCAACCGTTATGGTCTTTCCAAGGTCAGTGATTAATGGAATATAGGTTCTTACATCAAGACCAACGGGCGCGCCATTGGCATACCATTGATAAGAGAAGCTTGACGTAGATGTACCATCTATATCGCTAACATTTGCTGTAAGCGTTGAATCCACAACAGCATTTCCGGAAATGCTCACCACACCCACATGATTAGTCTTAACCACTAAACTTGCAGATAAATTGCCATTACTATCAATATCAATCGCTACGCCTGAAGGCACTATCAGAAAAATATCACTTCCGTAGGATTGCGGTGTTATGGTTGCACTATAAGCACTACCGCTACCCGAGAAGCCTGACACCGTGGCATTAACGGCAATCAACTCACCATCAATAAACCCTGTAACATCTTCATTAAAGGTCATGTCGAGTGTGAATGCAGTATTTACAACAGCAGGTGCCGTTAATGTCAACGTTGGTTCGCCTGCGGCAAGCAGTAGTGATGGACTAAAAAAAGAAAGCCCGATACTGAAAAGTAAGGCATGCAAACGAAAAGGAATTTTCATAAAAAATCATGTTTAGCCTGTGTGTGAGTCAATGACTATAGGAAAGAGCGCAATTGAAGACAAGCGCACTCACGCCATTCCTGAAAAACGTCGTAAGATAAAAACAAAAGGTTTTGGTCTTCCCTTTGTCATTGTGACTTAATAAAGCCCTTCTACTATACTAAGCCCTTTGAACATCAGGATAATCGAGTCTGCACAATGAGTACTTTTGTTGAAATAAACGAAGTTGGTTTACGCGATGGTTTACAAAACCAGAGTAAGGCCATCAATACCGAACAGAAACTGAGGCTCGCTGAAAAGCTGATTGATGCCAACATCAAGTTCATTGAAGCCACCAGTTTTGTGAGCCCAAAGGCTGTTCCACAAATGGCTGACAATAGCGAAGTGTTAAAGGGCCTTGAAAAACTTCAGCAAGGCAAGGAAATCTGCACCACTGTACTCGTACCTAACATGCGCGGTTATGACAATGCTATGCAGAATAATGTGAATTCCATTGCCATTGTTCTGGCGACTACCGATAGCTTTAATGAGAAAAACCTGAACATGAGCCTTGAGCAGACCCGTGCCGTTTGCCGTGATTTAATCAAGCAGGCGAACAAAGATGGTATTAAGGTTCGTACTTATATCTCAGGTGCCTGCGCCTGCCCCTACGATGGCAAACAGCCCGTTTCTCTGGTGAAAGCCCTGTGTGATGAAATGATTGAAACAGGTACCGATGAAATTTCCATTGCCGACACCACGGGGGCTGGTAGCCCGGCTCAGATTGCTGAAATCTTTGAGAGTTTATTGAAAGCTTATTCGACAGATCTGTTTAATGTGCACTTCCATGATACCCGAGGTCAGGCACTCGCCATGTGTTGGGAAGCCCTGCGTTTAGGTATTCGCAAATTCGACAGCTCCATTGCAGGTTTAGGCGGCTGCCCTTTCGCACCCGGTGCCAAAGGCAATATCGCTACTGAAGACCTGGTTTACATGCTGCATAGCAGTGGTTATGAAACGGGGATCGATTTTACCAAACTGTTTGATGCTATTGCTGTGGCGGAAGAAATTACTCAGGCAAAACTGGGTGGAAAAATCATGCCTTGGGTATACACCCAACAGGAAAAAGGTAGAAACATCGTTTTTTAAAAGACTTACATCATCTGTGAGTAGCTAATCGAAAGCAGAAAAAGCTGTTTTTGAATAATCAGTCAGTATTTTTGACGAATTGCATAGCCAGCCTAAGATTTTCAAAAAACAATCACATCTCATAAGAATAATAAATCCAGGAGATTGCCATGTTTTTTACACGCCTTTTTGCCCTTTCTCTTACCTTGCTTGTATCCTGCATCATTCAAGCAGACGGTTCAGGCACTTTTGAACAAATGTGTAGTGCTTGTCATGGCAAACAGGCTGAAGGCAATCCAGCTTTAAACGCCCCCAAACTCGCTGGTCAGGACGACTGGTATATAAAAAACCAGCTCAATAGTTTTCGACAGGGTTATCGAGGTACAGCTGAAGGTGATGCTTCAGGTGCAAGTATGGCGGCTATTTCAAAATCGCTAGATTCTAATAAAATCAATGAGTTAGCTTTATATCTTAATGCGCTACCTAAGCCTTCAATAAAAGCCACTGTAAAAGGAGATGCTGTAAAAGGTGAGCAATACTACAACAGCCTTTGTGGTTCCTGTCATGGGCCTGATGGTAAGGGTAATACTTCATTAAATGCACCGAAGCTTGCTGGACTCAACGATTGGTACATCATTAACCAAATCAACAATTTCCGTGCTAGCAAACGTGGTTACCATCAGGATGACAAGCTAGGCAGGCAGATGAAAATGATGTCGAGCGTGGTTCCCAGCGACGAGGCCAGTAACGACATCGCGACCTATCTTTCTGCACAGTAAACCTACTAGCAATAACACTATGCTGAAATCAGCCATTTCATTTGGTACTACCCTGATTCTGCTCTGCTATGTGAGTGTCATACATGCTGACCAGATTCAGCTCAGGGATTACTGCCCACCTGGTTTCGAAAAGCAGCAGAATCAATGCAAACTCAGAAGCCTTTATCAGATGTATAGCTCACTTCAAGGACAAGGCGTGGGTGGTTTGAAAACAGCCTTACCTAGCTATCGTGATGGCTTTAGCCCCGAGCAGATTGATTTAGGGCGTTACCTTTTCTTTGATCCTCTGCTTTCCAAGAACAGAGACATGGCCTGTTCCTCTTGCCATCAAACCACTAAGGGTTTCAGTGATGGTCTGCCCAGAAGCATAGGTGCTAATGGCGAAGAACTCAGTCGCGCTGCACCCTCTTTATGGAATGTTGCCTTTCTTAAAAGCTTTTTCTGGGATGGGCACGCCCATAGCCTCGAAGAACAGATGCAAGGGCCGCTCTTTTCTGAAAAAGAAATGGCAAATACACCAGAAAACCTAATGAAAAACCTGCGTGCCAATAAGGAATATAAGCGCCTGTTCAAACAGGCTTTTCCTACAAGCAAACAGATTGAACTGAATGATGTTTATCTTTCACTGGCTGCTTTTGAAAGCTCTCTGATTTCACTCAATAGTCGCTATGACCAGTATGCTCATGGTTTTCACGAAGCATTGAATGACAAGGAAGTTCAAGGTCTGAATATTTTCCGCTCCTTTGTTGCTCGTTGCGCCGAATGCCATACACCTCCGTTATTTACTAACCAGCAGATTGCTGTGATTGGCGCGCCAGATCCTGACGGGCTTTCATTTGACCCAGGTGCGCAAATTCCCTTGAATGATCCTTTGTTTCGTGGCGGCTTTAAGGTACCTAGTCTAAGAAATATAAACCGTACCGCGCCCTATATGCATTCGGGCAAATTCAGCACACTAGGGGAAGTTGCCGCTTTTTATACAGGTGGTCGTGGCCACGCCGTTCCCGAAGGCGAAAAACTCTATCTTCACTGGCACATCTGGGAACCCAACCTGAGTGATGAAGAGCTCGATCGCATTGTGGATTTTCTTCAGACACTCACTGATGAAAGTTTTATGCCCCAGATTCCTGAACAAGTGCCTTCAGGTTTGAAAGCTGTTTACGATTACTAACAAATTTTTCATTCACTTCCAGAAAGGAGAAAAGCCATGCCAAGACTAACTCTACGATGGATTCAGTACAGCCTGATGGCGCTGATGCTACTCGCAGCAAGCATTCAGGCGAGCGCCAAGGTACTTGAGGTAAAAGATGGACAATCTATTCAGGCTGCTGTGAAAAAAGCGCAGCCCGGCGACACCATCAAAGTGTTTCCTGCTACTTATAAAGAAACGGTTTATATCGATAAAGACAACATCACTATCTCTGGTGTGAGAATCAAAGGTGAATGGCCTGTCATGGATGGCGAGAAAAAACTTAATGATGCGGTGCTTTATTCTGGACATGGCATTACTGTCGAACAGTTAAAAATCATTCATTACAAAGGCAATGCCATCATGGGGCAAGCCGGTAACAATTATATTATCAGGAACAACCTGATTATTGATTCCGGGGTCTATGGCATTTTCCCTCAGTTTGGAAAAAATGGTTTGATTGAACACAACGTGTTAAGCGGTATTGAAGATGCCGCAATTTATGTAGGCATGTGCGATAACATCGACGTTCGTCACAACGAAGTATTTGATAGTGTTGCGGGTATTGAAATCGAAAACTCTCGTCATGCACTGGTAGAAAACAATTACGTGCACAACAACACCGGCGGCATTCTTGCTTTCATCACCCCGGGCTTGCCCATTAAAACCACTTTCGATGTGATTATTCGAAACAACTTTGTAGTGAATAACAACCACGAAAATTTTGGCGAACCCGGTTCTCTAGTTGCCGGTATTCCACCTGGAACTGGCATGCTTATCATGGCAGCTGATGATGTGACCATTGAAAATAATATTATTTCTGGCAACGACAATTCAGGTATTGCTATTGTGGATTTACGTTTCAGCGCAGGCTTGGGCGTTGATCCAGGTTCTGATCCAAATCCTGATGGACTTAGAATTCTTGACAACCTGATGATTGATAACGGCAACAATCCTGTGGGCGATGTAAAAAAATTGATGATGGCAACCTTTAGTAGCCGTGGCCCAGATATCGCCAGCATTAGCCGTGGTAAAAATAATTGCATTGTGAACGAAAATAAATACCGCACCTTTGGTTTAGGCCTTGGTGGTTTTAGTGAATGCAATGCAGAAAATGCTAAAAGCACGGCTAGCATCACTACCATGACGTTAGATAAAGATTTTGAAGCAAAAGAACTTGGTACTTTGGAAAAAGGTCAAGTTGCTTATTACGCTATTTGTGCTGGCTGCCACGCTTACAACATTCGTATGATTGGTCCACAAACCATGGCAATTCAAGCACTCTATATGGATAACCCCAAAGGCATTGCAGACTACATTGCCAACCCGGAGAAAAAACGTGAGAACTTCCCTAGCATGCCTCCACAGAATTATCTGCCAGAAGATGTTCGTATGGCGGTCGCGGAATACATGTTGTCGCTCACGGCTGAAACCAAGAAAGACAATATTAGTGATGAGGTAGGACACGAGAAAGGAAATTACTAACAACTTCTTTTCTTTTGAATAAAACTTTTAATAAACTGAAGGGCAGCACTGGAAACAACGCTGCCCTTTATTATAAGAAACGAGATACTATTATTTTTGAGTTTTTGTCATACTCATTTCTGTCATTCCAGAATTTGCGGAGCAAATGTCTGGAATCCACTTCATTTAAAGACTGGATTCCTGCCTTTGCAGGAATGACATAAAGTCTGTCATTTCGAACGGCAAAAGGTGCTAAAGAAATCTAAAACAATAAAAATGGTAATTACAATGGATTCAATAAAAAACTACCAAAAGAAAGCCATCAAACACGGTGTGCTAGGCATACTGGTTGGTATGTTCGCTGGCGTTGGTTTGATGTTCAGTTTTCTCGGCGAACTTTCCTTCTGGCCCATGTTTTCCATTCCCATTGAAATGAATGGCGACACTACCCTTTGGCGCGGTGCCCATGTTGGCCCCATCCTTAATGGTTTGATGTGTATTCTCTTGAGCATGAGCCTGAGTTTTCTGGAACCTACTGAACAACAGGCACATAAAATCTGTAACTATTTAAGCTACATGGTTTGGGGGAACGTGATTTTTTATATTGCTCGTCTATGGGGAACAGATAATCGTGGTTTAGCTTTTGGCACGGAACAGTTCGGCGCAGGCAATGTTTTTGATTTCATTGCCATGGTGCCTGCTGCCGTTGCTGTGTATTGGGGAATTGTTGCTTGTGTGATGATTGTTAAATTGGCAGCAAAATAAAAGATTCAGACTAGGTTTAACTAGCATCGCATTGAAGTATCACCGGTTTCTTTTCCAGTGCCATAAAAATTCCAGTGGCAACAGCCCCGTCGAAAATCAAGCTAAGATGATCAGCCCAACTCTTCGGACACTGGTCTTGAACAAGTACATTAGTGATATCACCTGCCCCTTTCATAAAGTTGAGTTCATAGGGAATAACAACCTGATCGTATTTTCCTGAAAAATTGACGTGATGAATACCTTCTACAGAATCACTCGGGGTATTCAATGCGTTCATAAAATCGGAACCCACAACCGATTTAAAACAAACCGGCATCCCCAAACAGCCCATATAATCATTCGCCCAGGTGGCGAGACCAGAGCCATAAATACCCCCCGCTAAAGAAATCAAGGTGTCTACGTGAGATTCAGCACCCAGGAATTTCACAACATAACGGGATATAACAACTCCCTGGGAGTGCCCAATGAGATCAACCTTGGCGGCCCCCGTTTCAGAAAGGACCTTTTCCAGATAACGTTTAAGACCTGCAGCAGAATCTTCAAAGGGACCAAAAGGTTTTGGAATAGTGTAAATATAAACCCTATAACCACCTTCGGTAAGTCGACGTGCAAGTGGTTTATAGATAAAAGCTGGGGCTGCCGTACCTGCAACAATGATTATGGGGTCTGCATCAGGTGCCGCAGCGGGAGCTTTAACGCCAGTTAAAACAGAATAAAGCGATAACACCAGCAATAGAAAAAGCAATAAAGAAAAAACCAGCGCAATACGAATAGATTTAGTTTTCACTTTACTTCGTTTCCTTAAATAAGATCAAAATAAAAGTGTAGCGGTTCGAAAACAGGCCAAGATAAGCTTTCTGCTCTTTCAAGAGCCCTAATCAATCTTGATAAGATACTGCAACAGAAAAACCTTAAGCTGTTCCAGTTGTGGTTTTTCCATATGGTCAATAATCTTATGCAAGGCTGGAGGCACCGCTTTGTAAATAGTAGTGTGTGTAAAATCCACCATCTTGCGGGCAATCAAGCCTAACCTGACTTTTGCCATGGCTTCCAGTAAGAAAATTTCCAAGATACTTTCAATCACGTCTTCTAGAATAATGATCAGTTCTTCCTTGGACTTCTCAATATTGTCTTTCTCCAGATGGTCGATACAACTGGCAACCAGGGCTTCAATTCTGTCTTCAAGCTCATAACCCAAATAAACCTCACCTTCGTGCTCTATTTCCAGTGATTTGAAATATTCAACCAAAGGTTTTAATTCACTATTGCTTAATTTGCCCACTACTTTCTTAACCATCACATGTACAGCTTTATGCACAATGGCACTCACCTGATGCACCAGCTTATGAGCAAAGGGTTTCATCTCAACCGCATCAAGCAAGCCGTCAACTGTTAACTCGAACATGTAATCAATAAGAATACGCGTAGTCTTAACTGTATTATCAGCTTGAGGAGGCGCCTTGGGTTTATTAAGTTGTTCAATAATCTCAAGACTGGGCACGAGATAGTTATCTTTAAGCGGAATGGCAACAACAGTGGTCATAAGCGTTCCTAGAGTTTTATGTTTTTGTAAAAGGATCTGCGAGCATCATTCTATCGAGCGTTTGTTTCTGCTTCAATTACTTGCTCAAAAAGACGAAAATGATTTTGGTAATAGCGACTAGACACTCTGTTCATCCTGTCAGTTCTAATCACTACCCTTGATTCAAAGCAGGAACATTTTATCCGTTCTTAAGTATACTCAAGCCATGACAGACTCAGTTAAAAAAGCATTATGGTTAACGCTCGGCTTGCTAAGCACCTTGCTTGGCATTATTGGTATTGCCTTGCCCTTACTGCCTACTACGCCTTTTCTTTTACTGGCTGCCTTATGCTTTGCTCAATCCTCTGAGCGTATGCATAGCTGGTTAATGGAGCACCCCACCTTCGGACCCATTATTCTGAACTGGCAGGAACATGGTGCAATCGACCGTCGAAGCAAAATCATTTCAATGACAATGATCTTGTTCACACCCCTTATCACCTACTATTTCAACGCACCACTTTGGGCACTTGGTGCACAGGTAGCCATACTCAGCGTTGTGTCTCTATTTATCCTTAGCCGACCAGAATCCTGAACAGATTCTTTGATAAAAGCTTACTTATAAAGGTAGAAATAAAGCGTGGTTTTTCCTTTTACATCCATCACGCCCATCAAGGTATTGTCATCTACCTTACGAAAATGATCGATGATAGGCGCATAGTTATACATCATGGCGCTTGAAACTTTTCCTCGATAAAGGATTTCTCGAATACGCGCATTGCCAAGCATGGGAATATTGTATTCAAAACCCAGAAACTGGTGCATCAAGGCATGTACTTTATTTTCGGAGTAGAAATTCTTTCCTATCCA
>JBECKS010000188.1:0-4941 GCA_040235395.1 Pseudomonadales bacterium
ACTCTGGCTGAATTTGAGAAAGAAGGTAAGTATGATCTTATTCTTCATAAACAGGCTGCATTAACGGTAAAGGATTCTCTTGATTTAACAAAGCAACTCACCGAAAAATTAAATCAAAAACAATAACAGTCACTTTAAAAGACAAATCGTTGTGAATAGAGAAAAGCCTAAATTCAAACTTTCTGAACTTGCATTGTTGCTTAACGCAAATGTTAAGTATTCAGATGATAAAAATGCTGATATGGAAGTTGATGGCTTGGCGAGTATTTCAGAAGCGAACAATTCGCAAATTGCTTTTTGCGGTTCATCTAAATATGCACATTTGCTTGCAGATAGTTCGGCGGCGGCTATTTTGATGACAGAGGAGCTGTTTAACGAGAAAGACGTAACACGCTTAAACTGTTTTCTTGTTGCAAAACCAGAACTTAGTTTTTCTGTGCTGACTCATGTTTTTAGTAACTATCCTGTTTATTCTTCCGGTGTTCATCCCAGCGCTGTCGTGGATGAAGATGCAAGTCTTGGTGAAAATGTTACTGTTTGTGCTAATGCCGTCATTGAAAAAGGTGTTGTGATTGGAGATGACTGTATTATTGGCCCAGGTAGCGTTGTAGGTCAGTACGCACAGATTGGTAAGGGGACGCGTTTATTTGCCAATGTAACGGTTTATCAGGAAGTGCAGCTAGGCGAAGATTGTATTATTCATGCGGGTACTTCACTCGGCTCCGATGGTTTTGGTTTTGTGGCAGGTGCACGAGGTATGGAAAAGTTGTACCAATTAGGCACATTAATTATTGGCAATCGTGTCGAAATAGGTAGCAACTGCACGCTTGATCGTGGAGCGCTTTCCAATACTGTGATTGGTAATGGCGTTAAAATGGACAATCTTGTACATATCGCCCATAACGTTCAGGTGGGTGACAATACTGCTTTTGCAGGTTGTGTCGGTGTAGCAGGAAGCACCAGAATTGGTTCCAACTGTCAGTTTGGTGGTCAGGTGGGCATTAATGGTCATATTGAAATCTGTGACGGTGTTGTTGTGACTGGAAAAGGGCTTGTGGCAAAAAGTATTACTGAGCCAGGTGTTTATTCCAGTGGTATTCCTGCAGGACCAAATCTTGACTGGCGAAAAAATGCTTTAAGGTTTTACCAACTGGATCAGATGGCAAAAACCATTAAACGGCTACAGAAAAAACTTGAAGAATAATTTGTAATTTAAAAGTTTTTTGAATTAATCAAAAAAATACTGGAAAGTAAAAAAAGAAAGAAGGCGTAAAAAGAAAAAAGGCGTAAAAAGAAAGCAGGCATAAAAAGAAGGGCATCATATGTTAATGGATATTGTAGAAATCAGAGATCATCTTCCCCAACGTTACCCTATCCTCCTGGTGGATAGAGTAGTAAGTATTGAACTTGGCAAGAGCATCGAGTGTTATAAGAACATTACGTTTAATGAGCCTATGTTTCAGGGTCACTTTCCAAATTTTCCTATCTTTCCGGGTGTTTACATTATCGAGGCCATGGCTCAGGCAGCTGGCATTCTTGCTTTCAAAACAGAAGGTGTGAAACCTAATGATGGTGATACCTATATGTTTGTCGGCTCAGATAAGGCAAGGTTTAGAAAGCAGGTTGTGCCTGGTGACAAACTGGTGTTGAGGGCATCCATCAATTCTGTGAAAAGAGATATCTGGAAGTTTGATTGCCAAGCGCTTGTTGATGACAAGCTCGCCGCCTCAGCGATTATTCTTTGCGCCAGAAAGAAACTTAGCGACTAGGAAAGTTCTTGCAGGAGTCACCATCGATTATGGTAGCGCAAATTCACCCTACAGCTGTTATTCATGAAAGCGCCAAGATCGCTGATGATGTTAGCGTGGGGGCTTTCTCTGTGATTGGTCCTAATGTATCCATTGATTCAGGAACACAAATTTCCCCCCATGTAGTTATTGCTCGTAATACTCGTATTGGTAAAGACAATCGTATCTTCCAGTTTGCCAGTGTGGGTGAGGATCCTCAGGATTTGAAATATGCAGGAGAAGAAACCTGGCTTGAGATTGGGGATCGAAACCAGATACGCGAATGCTGTACGCTACATAGGGGAACCTCACACGATAAAGGCTTAACCCGAATCGGCAATGACAATCTTTTGATGGCCTATACTCATGTAGCTCACGACTGTCAGTTTGGAAATGATATTGTTCTGTCAACACAGGCGACCATCGCTGGTCACGTCACTATTGATGATCATGCCATTGTGGGTGGCCTGGTGGGAATTCATCAGTTCTGTCGAATTGGTTCCTACACCATGCTGGGTGGCGGCTCCATTATTCTCAAGGATGTGCCGGCCTATATCATGACCGGTGGAAACCCGGCTGAGACCTTTGGCATGAATTATGAGGGCATGAAAAGACGGGGTTATAGCAAGGAAACTATTGCCAGTCTTAAGGAAGCCTATAAGGTGGTTTATCGTAAGAATCTGACGCTCGAAAAAGCCATTGAAACACTTGAAGCATCAGAGCCATCTCCAGAATTATCCCTGTTTATTGAATCCATCAAGCTTTCCACCCGTGGAATCCTTCGCTAGTTGTGAGCAAAGCAGCTTCGCAACCAGCACCCTTATCAGCCAAAGTATTTTGTGACACTCAGGGCTTAAGTGTTTCTGGCCTGTTCGTGGGTGTGGATGAGGTAGGGCGAGGGCCTTTAGTGGGAGCAGTTGTAGCTGCCGCTGTCATTTTGCCAGAGAACCACGGCATCGTGGGGCTTAGGGATTCCAAGAAAATCCCAGAAAAAAAACGTCAATTGCTTTCAGTAGAAATCAAGGAAAAAGCCATCGCCTGGGCTTTGGGTCGTGCAGAAGCTCAGGAGATTGATGAGTTGAATATTCTTCAAGCCAGCCTGTTGGCTATGCAACGTGCTGTAGAGGCGCTGTCGATCAGTCCAGACTTTGCTCTGGTGGATGGTAATAAAAAACCCGCCTTGTCTTGCGATAGCTTATGTGTGGTTAGGGGTGATAGTCGTGTAGAGGAAATTTCAGCGGCGTCGATTGTCGCTAAAGTTCACAGGGATGAAGAAATGGAACGCTTACACGAGTATTATCCTGACTATGGATTCGCAAGTCATAAAGGTTATCCAACCGCTCAGCATCTTGAAGTACTCAACCGCCTTGGTGTCATTCCTGAACACCGAAAATCCTTTGCGCCTGTTCGTAAGGTTCTGGAGCGTATCACTCAACAGGAAGCTTAGTTCATGAGTAAGGGCTTCGTGCATTTGCGTCTTCATAGCGAGTATTCACTTGTTGATGGTATCGTCAGAATCAAGCCATTGATGTCGAAATTAACAGACATGCAAA
Source organism: Pseudomonadales bacterium (assembly GCA_040235395.1). GTDB lineage: Bacteria > Pseudomonadota > Gammaproteobacteria > Pseudomonadales > JBECKS01 > JBECKS01. The sequence continues at coordinate 3,341 of JBECKS010000188.1, forward strand.
TGCCAGCTGTTGCCCTGACAGACATCAATAACCTGTTTGCGCTGGTAAAATTCCAGAAAGCTGCCTTTGCTGCTGGTATCAAACCCGTCTTTGGTGCTGATATCAGTATCTGGGATGAAGAGAGTGAAAGTGTGCATGAGCTATGTTTATTAGCTCAAAACCAGCAAGGCTATCATCATCTCACCGAACTGATTTCCCGTATGTATCAGGAAGGGCAACGATTGGGTAAGCCTTATGCAAAAGCTGAATGGATTAAGGAATATCAGGAAGGTCTGATTTGTCTTTCGGCAGGGCTTAGAGGGCAGATAGCCAAGCAAGGACTTAAGGATGGTTATAACGAAGCAGAAACGCTTGCACGTCATTGGGCGAGTATTTTTCCAGAACGTTTTTATCTGGAAGTGCAAAGAACCGGCAGGTTTGGTGAGGCTGAATATATTGAACTTGCTGTGAAGCTGGCAGATCAACTGGATCTACCTTTAGTAGCCACCAATGATGTACGTTTTCTTGAAAAGGAAAATTTTGAAGCACATGAAACGCGTGTGTGTATCAATGATGGTAGAACCCTTGATGATCCTCGTAGAGAACGTTCCTATAGTGATGAGCAATATCTGAAAAGCCCCGAACAAATGTGGGAGCTGTTTTCTGATTTGCCTGAGGCGCTTGAAAATACCGTTGAGATTGCCAAGCGATGTAATCTACATCTTTCTCTGGGTAATAGTTACCTTCCTAATTACCCCATTCCTGAAGGCCAGACTATTGAAGGTTTTTTCAAACAGCTTTCCCTCGCTGGTCTTGAAGAACGCCTTCAGCATCTTGAAGCATTAAACCAGCTATCTGGTTCCAGAGAAGATTACCTTGCTCGTCTGGACTTCGAATTAAAGATCATTAATGAGATGGGCTTTCCAGGCTACTTCCTCATTGTGATGGATTTCATCAAGTGGGCGAAGGAAAACGGTGTTCCCGTTGGTCCAGGTCGTGGTTCTGGTGCAGGCTCACTCGTAGCATATGCCTTGGAAATCACTGACCTCGATCCATTACGTTATGACCTGCTGTTCGAACGTTTTCTGAACCCAGAAAGGGTTTCCATGCCTGATTTTGATATCGACTTCTGTATGGATGGTCGTGACCGGGTTATTGATTACGTTGCAGAAACCTATGGCCGTAATGCCGTTTCACAAATCATTACCTATGGAACCATGGCGGCGAAAGCTGTGGTCAGGGATGTTGCCCGTGTTCAAGGAAAATCCTATGGGCTTGCAGATAAGTTATCGAAGATGATTCCTTTTGAGCCAGGAATGACCTTAACGAAAGCACTTGAGCAGGAAGTTGAGTTAAGGGAGTTTATTGAAGGTGACGAAGAAGCTGATGAAATCATGACCATGGCTTTCCAGCTGGAAGGGATTACGAGAAACGTTGGAAAGCATGCTGGTGGTGTGGTGATTTCTCCAGGAAAGCTCACTGACTTTACGCCAGTGTATTGTGATGAAACGGGCGCGAATCTGGTTACCCAGTTTGACAAGGATGATGTTGAACAGGTTGGTTTGGTGAAGTTCGACTTTTTAGGTTTGAGAACTCTCACCATTATCGACTGGACCATTAAA
>JBECKS010000189.1:0-12470 GCA_040235395.1 Pseudomonadales bacterium
CAAAGATAAACGTAATTATCGCCTTGTTCAGGAACGTATCCAGCTTATTGAGAATGAACAGAAAGCCATCGATGACTTCAGGGATCGCTGCCAGAAATCCACCAGCAGCATGGAAAGTCTTGCAAAAAGTAGCTATGCCCCACTCTATGATAGCAAGTTTCAACATTTATCAGATGAGTGGAATAAGCTTCATAGTGATTTACAGAAAGCTCATATCAATATGAATCAACTTATTGAACAGACAGCTATTGATGAATTTGAAAAAAATAGAAAATGTTGTGAAATCGTCATTAATGAACACAAAGATGCCGAAGAAAGTGAGAAACAAAAAAGTCAGGATAAAATTTTTCTGGAAGGCGCACTGGATAAACTCAAGCAATTCCTTGGTGCAGCTAGTTATCAACAGGAAGCTTGCGAAGCGTTAGCAACAAGTATTAATGACAAACTCAGCCACAACACTATTCCAGATGGTTTTAATCAGTCTGATTACCAATTACTTTGCAAGATTATGGAATTTGAGCAGACCTTGAAAAATGAAATGTCTTTCATTGAACAACTCGATGAGAAATTAACTACTTTAGAGCAACTTTTTGCAAGCAATCATAAGAAGAAAAAGGCAGATCAGGAAACCTTGAAAGAAATCAATTTTCTTACTGATAAACTCAAGGACTTAGGCAAACAGTTTCCCCAGATTGAACTCGAATCAGAAGGAAAACGACTTATTGATGAAAAACTGACTACTCTTAATGCTTTCAAATCTCAATGTCTTTCCATGCAGGATGAATTTCGCGTCAAATTCGACAAGAAAACAGGTTACATAAAAAGTGAAGTTGAGAACAAAGCGCTAACAACTGTCGAGCGCTTGTGCCGGGAAGCAGAAGAACTTATTCCCTACTGCCGCCTTGACCAACAGGAAGCCTTGAAAAAAAGACTGCTTGGCTATCAGGAAGAACTAAAAAAGCTCGAGGACTGGTTCAATTTTGCAACCTTACCAAAACGCAAGGAGCTACTTGAACAAATGCAAACTCTTGCTGGTAAGGCAAGGCAAATAAAAATTAAAGTTCTCAAAGAAGAAATTAAACAACTTCAGCAGCAATGGCGCGAGCTAGGTCATGCGCGTGACAAAGAAGGGAAAGCGCTCTGGGAACAATTCAAGGAACAAGGCGATCTTGCATACCAGCCAATACAGCAATTGATTGAAAAGAAAGAAGTTGAAAAGTCCGCTAATCTGGAAAAACGAAAACAGATTATTTCCTCATTAACAAAACATGTTCAGGAGCTTGGCTCAAATACCCTCGCTGATTGGAGTGAATCTGAAAAACTATTTAACAGGAGCATGAAACAATGGCAGGAAGCTTTTCCCATTCCTGGCTGTAATCAGGCACTTCAGGAAGACTTTGATAAAGCACTTGAATCCTTAAAACTATTGCTCATTCCTCAAAGGAAAATCAATCTTGGAAAGAAAAAAACATTAATCGATAATGCAAAACAGCTACTTCAACTTGATAATAACCGGGATGCCATTGAAAAGGCTAAACAACTTCAACAGGAATGGAAGCAGATCGGTTTTGCGGAAGATGACCAAACACTCTGGCAGGAATTCCGTGAAACCTGTGACCAGATTTTCAAGGAACGCGATAATATCAAGGAAGAGCAGAAAGCGAAGGAAAAGCAATCCATAAAAGCTGCGCAGGAAATCTGTCTGGCGCTTGAAAACATCGATACAAAAGATGCATCTGATTTTGAAAGCGAAGTCAGAAGGCTGGCTTCTCAGTTTGAGGATATTCGAGACATTCCCAAGAAGCGAAGCGACATTTTCAAACAATTTAATAAAGCCAGAAGAAATGCTGACAAACAACTCCATGATTTAAAACAACAGAAGCAGTCTCAGACCTTCGGAGAACTGGACACACTCTGCAAAATGCTCGCTCCTTTTGAAATGGCATTACTTAATAGCGAAACCCCTGATCAAGCCTTGCAAGATGCACAAAAACTTATTAATGAGAGCACACTAAGCGCATCAATCAAGTCAGAACTCGAAAAACAGATGCAAGCACTCTTTAATGCTCAAAACAAAAAAGACTTCGTAGAAAGTAATAATGAACAGCTAAGAGAGCGCTGTATTAATTTAGAAATTGAATGCGATGTCGACTCTCCTTCACAAGATAAAGCTAAACGCATGGAAATCCAGGTCAAGCGACTTAATCAGAAATTCAATAGCAAAGCCGATGACAGCACACTCGAACAGAAAATCACAGACGCTTTTCTTTCAGGTGGAATGTACAGTTACCAGGATGCCAGCTATGCCAATCGATTATTAAAGCTTCAACGCTAAGCAATACACCAGTACAGATAATTAACATGATTACAAAAAACAAACAGATCGTTATTTTTTTTCTTGCTGCTTTTTTCTGCCTGGCAGTTTCACAATTAAGCAGTTATTTAATCAATAGCCATCTTGCTATTGGTGAAAGCTATCGCATTACAGATTTTCTTGACTTCACCCATATACGCAATCATGGTGGTATTTTTGGCTCATTTCATGGAAAAGGATGGTTGTTTGCAATATTCAGCTTCTGCATTCTTTCTGGTCTGATTATCTATGTGATTCGAGCAAAAAACATGAAACTATATGAGCATATCTGTTTAGGCATCATTCTTGGTGCTGGTTCAAGTAACATCCTTGACCGATTCATTTATGGTAGCGTTGTTGATTTCATCAATGTACAAGGTATTCCCTACTGGCATTATGTGTTTAATACCGCAGACACTTTTATACATATTGGCATCTGGCCAATGCTACTCTTTTCAATCCTCGAAAATAGGTCAGAGAACATCTCTGACTCAGATTAGAAATTCTTAAATAACATCAGCAAAAAAAAGGGAGCCGTTGGCTCCCTTTTTTTCAAGTTTTTATATACAAACTTAATTAATTACACTTCTTTCTCTTTTAGAAACTTCTTCGCTTAACTGACCATTTAAAGGCTGCTTACTGAAATAGTTATTCACCCAGTTTTTCACGTAAGAGGCCGGGAATTCCCAGGAACCATCCAGATCCAGCAGCATAATGGGCTTATCTTGAGACTGAACATCATAATTAGGCGTGTAATAGGCTTTCAGCAAACGTCTGGTAATAATCACATGAGACGCATCAGAAGAACTGAAACGGCTTTTCAGTTTTTCAAATTCTGTTTCGATTGTGTTCACAAGATACATATGCTCATTTGTTCTTAATGATGACACTTCAATTTCAGCCTTAGTATAAATACAGGTTTCATTACAAACATTCTTTTCAAACTCAGCCAAAGAGTATTTTCCATTAAATAGCTTATAACGTTTTCTCGTGCAGGCACCGTCTTTTGATTTACCGCATTCTTCTTCTAGCACTGCTTTTGTTCCTCTATCAAGAATAGGCTTATGTAATTGCGATAATTCTTCGTTGAGCACAAACTTATCAGACTGAGGAACGTAAATCAGGAATCCTTCACTAAGATTATTACGCTTCGAGCTAACACGAACAGCTAGATCAGGGTAACCATCAAAGTTCCAATCCATAACCTTCACATAGAGATCATTGGCTCCAATAAAACCGCCACGTTTACGATCCTGAATCTCGATTTCTTCAAGTTTAGGTTTAAGGCCTTTCACTATTCGAACCATCAATAGTTTAGTGAACCGGTTTCTATCATCAAACCCAGGTAAGACCACAAACCTTGTACCAAGGCTACTCACAGAATAGGAAACCTTTTCAAAGTTTCCCTTAGAAGGAATATCGCTAAATACACCTCCACTAAAACTGAGCGTAGGGCTTGTGATGACACCATCAGAGTCTGCATTAAAATCAGGGTAAGAAAGTGAATTGAAATCCAGTTTTGCCATTTGGTCATCAACCAGATGGGAAAGATCAATGTTAGTGCTGAGTTGCTTGGATGCAAAAATATAGGAAAGCGCTAGCCATGGATTGCCTTGTTTATTTTCAACATCACCGAGTAATTGAAAAGCTTCAATCTTGAGTTCCTTCGCAGGATAAAAAGATGAAACAAGGTTGTCTGCATTTTTTCGTGCACTTTGCAAATCACCGGTTTGAAAACTAGCTTTGGCAAGATAAAGCATAGCCTCATAGTTTGCTCTGTTCAGCTCTATAGCCTTTTCAAAAGATTGCTTGGAGAAATCATACATTTTCGCTTCAAATGCTATCTTGCCCTCTTCCATTGCGTTATCGCTGGCAGACCGGAGCGCCTCATCGGCTACAACAGTACTCGCAAAGACACTGCCAATAATAAACAAGGCAAGACCAAATATACGGCTAGATGATAAAACGCCCATGGATAAGAACTCCTGTGGATAAAATGATTCTGATTATTCCTGTGCTGAGACTTTTCTTTATTTCTTATTCTTCTTTGAATGCATGCTCTTCCAGCTAGAACTATGTCATTCCTTTTCCCAAACCAACACTAGCAAACAAGCTCTGGCATTATAACGAATTCTTTAACCATTTCGATATGTAAGCCCTTGTCACTTAACTGTTTTCTGCAATTCGATGTACTTGACACATCAATTGACCTTTACGTTAACGTAAACTAGTATAACCTCATGACAACAGCACATGAAACTTATTCCATTTCTGATTTGGCTTCAGAATTCGATATAACCACACGAACGATTCGATTTTATGAAGATCGCGGTATGTTGAGTCCATTACGAGATGGCCAAAAGCGAATATATAGCCCAGCAGACAGGACAACCCTGAAACTTATCTTACGTGGTAAACGAATCGGGCTCAGCCTTGAAGAAAGCTTTGAAATTATTCAGCTTTATCACCAAAGCCCAGATTCAAGAAAACAGTTGAATAAAGTATTACAAGCTATTGAAAAACAAAAAGAAATTATTACTGAGAAAAAGTCGGCAATCCAGTCTATGGAAAAAGAATTACAGGAAGTTGAAGGCAAAATCCGTAGCGCACTTAACGAACTCGATAAAACACCCTAATCAGGAGCAGATATGAGCGTGAACTACCCCACCCTGCAATTTCCTATGAGTGAAGAACTGAAAATGTTAAAGGAGACTGCATATCAATTTTCCCAGAATGAAATCCTGCCTTTAGCTGATAAAACAGATAAGGAAAACGCCTTCCCGCTTGAGTTATGGCCAAAAATGGGGGAACTCGGGCTTCTGGGTATCACGGTTGATGAAGCCTATGGTGGTAGCCAGCTTGGTTACCTTGCACATGCCATTGTGATGGAGGAAATCAGCCGTGCTTCTGCTTCGATTGGCTTGAGTTACGGTGCCCATTCCAACCTCTGTGTTAACCAGATTAAGCTCAACGGTAACGAGGCCCAGAAAAACAAATACCTACCTAAACTGGTATCAGGCGAACACATAGGTGCTTTAGCCATGAGTGAACCCAATGCGGGCTCCGATGTGGTGAGCATGAAGCTATATGCTGAAAAAAAGGGAGATTTCTATGTGCTCAATGGCAATAAAATGTGGATCACCAATGGCCCCGATGCCAACACCTATGTGATTTACGCAAAAACCGACCCTAAAGCTGGTTCAAAGGGCATGAGTGCATTCATTGTGGAACGGGATTATCCAGGCTTCTCACGCTCACCCAAGCTCGACAAGTTAGGCATGCGTGGTTCTAACACTTGTGAACTGGTATTTCAGGATTGTGAAGTACCTGCAGAAAACCTGCTCGGCAAGGAAGGTGAAGGCGCAAAGGTACTCATGAGCGGTCTTGATTATGAACGGGTCGTGCTTTCGGGAGGCCCTTTGGGCGTCATGCAAGCCTGTCTTGATACTGTGATTCCCTATCTACATGAGCGAAAACAGTTCGGTCAGTCCATTGGTGAATTCCAGCTGATGCAAGGAAAGCTCGCAGACATGTACACCCTTACCAGCGCATCACGTGCTTATCTTTATTCCGTTGCATCTGCCTGCGACCGTGGTGAAACCACACGCAAGGATTCAGCAGGTGTGATTCTTTTCCTCGCTGAAAATGCAACCAAGTTGGCACTGGAAGCTATTCAATGCCTGGGAGGCAATGGCTATATCAATGACTTCCCAACGGGTCGTTACCTTCGTGATGCCAAGCTTTATGAAATCGGTGCAGGCACTTCAGAAATCCGTCGCATGCTCATCGGGCGTGAACTTTTTAACGAAACAAATTAAGTAACTGGCAAGAGGATAATATGGCAGTTATCGAATCACGAATCTCCACTAAAAACGAATCCTTCACAAAACGAAGAGAGTTCAATAGCGCCCTCATTAAGGATTTGAAAGAAAGAGTCAAAAAAATCAAGGAAGGTGGAAGCCCATCTGCAAAAGAAAAACATCAAAAACGCCATAAGCTTCTTGTCAGAGATCGCATTCGCCATTTACTGGATGAAGGATCACCCTTCCTTGAACTGTCACAACTGGCCGGTTTTGAAATGTATGAAGAGGATATTCCTGCTGGTGGTATTGTTTGTGGCATTGGAAAAGTATCTGAACAACTTTGTATGATTGTTGCTAATGATGCCTGCGTTAAGGGCGGCACTTATTTTCCAATTACCGTAAAAAAACACCTTCGTGCACAAACCATTGCCGAAGAAAATTATTTACCCTGTATTTATCTCGTGGATTCTGGTGGAGGTCATCTACCCTCACAGGATGAAATCTTTGCCGATAGAAATCATTTTGGTCATATCTTTTTTAATGAAGCAAGAATGTCTGCCAAGGGTATTTCACAAATTGCCGTAGTGATGGGTTCCTGCACAGCAGGTGGCGCTTATATTCCGGCAATGGCTGATGAAAGTATTATTGTAGAAGGAACCGGTACGATTTTTTTGGGAGGGCCACCTTTAGTAAAAGCGGCAACAGGTGAAGAAGTTACCGCTGATGAATTAGGTGGAGCTCGAGTGCATAGTGAAATATCTGGCGTTTGCGATTATTTTGCCAATGATGATGTTGAAGCGCTAATGCTCGCACGTGAATCCATTAAAAATAATTACAGCGAAAAGAACCTTAATACCTATTATCCTGAAGAATGTTATAAAGAACCGCGTTATCCCATTGAAGAGCTTTACGGCATTATTCCCGAACAACTCACCCAATCATTTCCTGCGAGGGAAGTTATTGCGCGAGTTGTAGATGATTCAGAGCTTCATGAATTCAAGGCTGAGTTCGGGAAAACACTCATTTGCGGTTTTGCAAAAATTCATGGCTATCCAGTTGGAATTCTTGCTAACGATGGCATTCTTTTTTCTGAATCCGCCGTGAAAGGCGCACATTTTATTCAACTGTGTAACAAACGTGGTATCCCCCTGCTCTTCCTCCAGAATATCAGCGGTTTTATGGTTGGCAAAAAATATGAAAACGAAGGCATCGCTAAACATGGTGCAAAACTTGTTAATGCTGTTGCCTGTGCACGTGTTCCCAAAATAACCTTATTAATGGGCGGTAGTTTTGGTGCTGGCAACTATGGCATGTGTGGTCGAGGTTATGATCCACGTTTCTTGTTTGCATGGCCAAATGCTCGCGTTTCTATTATGGGTGGCCAGCAGGCTGCTAATGTACTCGCTCAAGTAAAAAAAGATGGCATGGCTATCAAAGGTGAACAATGGCCTGAACCAGAAGAAAGTGCTTTCAAGAAAAACATTACTGACCAGTTCGACAAACAAAGCCACTCTTATTATGCCAGCGCTCGTCTTTGGGATGATGGTGTGATTGACCCCTGCGACACCAGAAAAGTAATAGCACTCTCTCTTGCCATCTGTTCACGGAACCCTGATGAACAGGTACAGAAAAGCAGCGATGAATTCGCTGTATTTCGTATGTAAGCACAGGGGTAAACATGACTGCTAAAACGATTAATAAAATCCTGATTGCCAACCGAAGCGAAATTGCCTTGCGCATCATGAAAACTGCGCATGCCATGAATATTCAATGTGTTGCTATTTACTCAAACAATGACAGCAATAGCCTTCATGTTAAAGAAGCGGATGAAGCCTATCCCCTTAATTCAGATTTGGCTGCCGAAAGCTATCTTAATATCAACAAAATCATTGATATCGCCAGAACAAGTGGCTGTGATGCTATTCATCCTGGTTACGGCTTTCTTGCAGAAAATGCATCTTTTGCTAAAGCCTGTGAAGAAGCAAATATTATTTTTATTGGCCCTTCTCCTTCAGCAATTGAACTCATGGGCGATAAAGCAAGGTCAAAAGCCTTTGCAAAAGAAAAACAGATTCCAGTTATTCCAGGCGAAGAACATCTTGAACAGAATATTGGGACATTCAAGAAAGTAGCAGAAGAAATCGGCGTTCCTTTATTGATTAAAGCAAGTGCAGGTGGTGGTGGAAAAGGAATGAAACTGGTTCGTGACCTTAAGGAAGTAGAGTCCGCATTTAATAGCGCTAAACGAGAAGCACTTTCATCCTTTGGTGATGACACACTTCTTATTGAAAAATATTTTAATGTCGCAAGACATGTTGAAGTTCAGGTACTGGCAGACCAACATGGCAATGTGGTTCATCTTTTTGACAGGGACTGCTCTCTACAACGTCGACATCAGAAAGTCATTGAAGAAGCACCAGCCTATGGCATTAGTGAAAAAACCCGCCAAGCTATGTTTGATAGTGCCATCAAACTTTGCAAGCTAATTAACTACAAAGGCGCTGGCACACTTGAATTCCTAATGGACGAAAAAGAAAACTTCTACTTAATGGAGATGAACACTCGACTTCAAGTAGAACATGCTGTCAGCGAACAGATAACAGGCATTGATCTGGTCAGGGAGCAGATATTGATTGCTGCTGGTCACAAGCTTTCATTTACACAAAAAGATATTAAACAAACTGGGCATAGTATTGAAGCTCGAATTTATGCTGAACAGTGCAGAAATGATTTCTTGCCTGCGAGCGGCGTAATCACCTTGTTCAAACTAGCAACAGAAGATGAGATGACACGTATTGATCATGCCTTGCAGGCTAATCTAGAAGTCGGTTCCCTTTATGACCCCATGATAGCCAAAGTTGCTTGTTGGGGAGAAACAAGAGAACTTGCCATCAACAATCTTTCTTCAGCTTTAAAACACACACAGATTTTAGGTGTAGAAACCAATCGTGAATTTGTTGATGCATGTATTCAGCATGAGTCTTTTAAAAATAATGAGGTTTCTACTCGCTTCATAAGTTCACATCTCGCAGAGTTAATTCTTAATAACTTCGATAAACAAACCCTATTTGAAATAATTGCTAGCCTTTTCGAAAAAGCAAAACAACAATACCTCTGGATGGATCAGGAAAACAGAAAACACTCACCCTGGTATCAAAGCGATGATTTCAGAGTGAATGATTTTCAAGATAAAGGTTACAGGATAAGCTGCGAAAATTCCGATGAGATAAGTACATTATCTCCTATCAATACTCAAAACTACTTGAGCCAGATCGATTTTACAGTCATACGAAAAGAAGGAAATCAATTTTTCGCAAGCTGGACATTGAAGGCAGATAGTCTTTACGGAATTATTCAGCTGAATTTCACAAAGAATAAACGGGCCATTGCAGAGTTGGAACTTTCCTCTTCTTTTGGTGATTTTAGTTTTACCATCCAGAACCATGAAACTGGTAAACGCTTTAATGAACAGAAAGGTGATTCACGATATTTTGCACCCCTTAATGGTCGTGTCATTGCGGTTAATATTTCTGAAGGTTCTAGTGTTGAACAAGGTCAGGAAATAGCTGTTATTGAAGCTATGAAAATGGAACACCCCATTAAGGCAAAAAGCAGTGGAAATATCAAAGACCTCAATATTGAAATAAATCAGCAAATCACTGCAGATCAATTCATTTTTGAAATTGTTTCAGGCAATGAACAAATGGACAAAGCAGATGCCTGAAAACGAAAATGAACTCTTATGGCAAGCAAGTGAAAAACAACTCACTGACAGTAATCTGAATTCATTTGTTAGTTTCATCAATAAACGTTACCAGCTATCCCATTCAGTTTCAGATTACCCCGCCCTCCACGAATGGTCTATCAATCATCGTGAACTTTTCTGGGAGGCCTGCTGGCACTACTTTGGCATACTGCATGAAACGCCCTATAAACATGTTCTTGAAAACACCAGTGATATAAAAAATAGCCGTTGGTTTTCTGGCGCTACTCTAAATTTTTCGCAAAATCTTATCGAGCTTAATTTAGTTAATCCAAATAAAATCGCACTCAAGGAATACAATGAAAGCGGTTTCTTTCAATCATTTACTTACCAGGAATTAATGGAGCGTTCTCAGGCGCTTGCAATCTTCCTGAGGCAGGAAGGTATAAAGCAAGGTGATTGTATTGCTGCCTGTGTAAGCAACTGCTCTGAAAGCATTATCGCCATGCTAGCCTGCTCAAGCATTGGAGCCATTTGGTCATCATGCTCTCCTGACTTTGGCGTTAATGGCATGCTTGATCGTTTTAAACAGATTGAGCCCGTCGCGCTCTTCGCATCTCAAAGCTATCAATATAACGGTAAGTATTTTGATATTAGAAATAATATTAAAGAACTCACTCAGAAGCTCACCACAGTAAAGCAATTAATTCTCTTTGAAGAAAAGTTTGAAGATTCAAACGGGAAAAATATAGATAGGAAGCAATTTAGCAATTCCATAAAAGTATCCAGTCTTAATGAAGCTAGTTCTTTACATATTGCAAATAAAGACTTCAGCTATCAACAACTACCTTTTAATCATCCGCTTTATATCATGTTTTCATCTGGCACCACCGGGGTTCCGAAATGTATTGTACATTGCGCAGGTGGAACCTTGATTCAACATTTAAAAGAACATCAGCTTCATTGTGATCTCAAACCAGAAGACACACTTTTCTATTTCACCACCTGTGGCTGGATGATGTGGAATTGGTTAATCAGTGGATTAGCAAGCAAAGCAACATTAATACTTTACGACGGCTCACCCTTTTCACCATCACCAGAAATATTATTTGATATTGCACAAAAAGAAAATATAAGCCATCTGGGGCTCGGCGCGAAATTTATTTCTTCCGTTGAAAAGCATGGTCTTAAACCCATAGAAAAGTTTTCTCTTGAAAAATTAAGATGTTTGTTATCTACAGGATCTCCTCTCTCTCATGAGAGTTTCGATTTCGTCTATAACTCTATTAAAAAAGATCTTTGCCTGTCTTCCATTTCAGGTGGCACTGACATTATTTCCTGCTTTGTATTAGGCAACCCTACGCTTCCTGTTTATAAGGGGGAGATACAATGCAAGGGATTAGGCATGGATGTTGATGTCTATGATGAAAATGGAAATAGCATTAAGCAGCAAAAAGGCGAACTCGTTTGCAAGCAAAGCTTTCCCACTATACCTCTTGGTTTCTGGAATGATGCAGATGGTGAGAAATTTCATAAGGCTTATTTTCAACAATTTAACAATTGCTGGGCTCATGGAGACTATGCAGAAATTACCGAAAATAATGGTTTCATCATTCATGGGCGTTCCGATGCTGTATTAAATCCAGGCGGTGTTCGTATAGGGACGGCTGAAATCTATCGCCAAGTTGAAAAAATAGATGAGGTGCTAGAAAGCGTCGTGATAGGCCAGAATTGGGAAGATGATGTAAGAGTGATTCTTTTTGTTGTGTTAAGAAATGGCATCACACTGGATAAAAAGCTGATTTCAGGTATCAAGAAATCAATACGGGAAAATGCAACGCCAAGACATGTGCCCTCACTCATCTTTCAGGTCGCTGATATTCCAAGAACAAAGAGTGGCAAAATTGTTGAGCTGGCTGTACGTGAAATTGTGAATGGCGGTCACGTAAAGAATATTGAATCTCTGGCCAATCCCGAAGCGCTGGAATATTTTCGCGCTTTAGCGGGAAAATAAATCTTCAGGCACTTATAAAATAACTTCCTGAGAAAACTGCTAGCACTTCCTCCCTGCCCTGTTCTAATAACTCAACATTCACATTTGCTTTTGCCCGCCCTTTTTTAGCCAGAAGACTACTAATGTGCTTAATTTCACTTTCATCAGAAAGTTTTGCCCTAACGAAAAAATCCTTTTCGATAGGTTTGCGATAATGCATCTCGGTTTTTACAGCGGCAACACTTTTTACACCATCACTTTTAAAAAGAAGATTTACCAATGACCAACCACAAAGCAAGGCAAGGCTTGCCTGACTGCCAGCAAAAACCGTATTTTTATCATTTTTGTTTGCCAGATAAGGCGCTTTCAATACAAGCACAGCATTTTCAAAACGTTGAAACTCAAATTCTAGTGACTGGCTTAGCGGAATATCTTTTTTAATTTGCAGTTCAAATTCCTTAAGCTGCATCTACTTTATTTTCCTCTCTTAACTTCCCGCCGCGCTTAATGACTCGGTCAGCACTCTTAAGTGCAGCTCCAATAATAAATGGCGTTCTGGTATCGCCCATTGGTGTTCCAACGCCGCTGTTTAATGTCATGGCTATGGCAATATTACGT
>JBECKS010000004.1:0-3719 GCA_040235395.1 Pseudomonadales bacterium
CTGGAAATGGCATTTTCTTTTCTGGGAGTTGCCAGGATATGAACATGGTTCGTCATAAAGACCCATGCATGAATATCTACCCCACATTTCTCAGAGTATTCAATCAACCAGTGTGCATAAGTGGCAATATCTTCGTCGTTAAAAAAGCAGACTTGGCGATTATTACCGCGTTGAATAATATGCTGGGGAATCCCTACGGGATTTAATCTTGATAGTCGAGGCATGACTCTCTCCTTGAGTGATCGTTTGCCTCCCTGACTGGGAAATCGTATCAAAATGGAGAGCTTTTTACACTGACCCTAAATAATACTACTCAACCACATGTACGCCCTTTGCCTCCATGGCCGCTTTCAATTCTGGTGACATGTAATTTTCATCATGCTTGGCAAGTACTTCATCTGCCTGCACATAAACTTCCTTGCTGCCAACATTTTTTAATTTTCCAATCGCAATGATTCCCTGTCCCTCCCTGAACAGGTCAGGAAGAATGCCATTGTAATAAACAGGAATGCTAGCTTTTGTGTCAGTAATTACAAAATTCACCTCGAGCTCTCCAGGAATACGATTAACGCTACCTTCCACAACCAGCCCACCCGCGCGAATTGTCTTCTGTTTATCTGCCTTGCCAGCAATAATATCTTCCGGGGTATAAAAGGCATTCATGTTTTCATTAAGTGCCATAAGAATAAAAACACTAGCTAGCACAACGCCAGAAAATATAGATGCAATAATGATGATTCGCTGCTTTCGTTTAGGATTCATGTTAACTCATTTAATGTGAGATATTCTGTTGCTGCTTTAACTTTCTAAGCTGTTCGTTTTTAATACTGTTAACTAAATGTTTTCGTTTTAGCTTGTAACTTACGATATTGAAAACTATAACCACCGTGGTTAATCCATAACATAACCACACATAGAGCCCGTATTTACCCATCTGCAAGAATTCATGGAAATTTGAAAATGCAAAGTCCATTTACTTACCCTCTTCCGCTAATAATTCTTTGAGCCATTTACTATTGCTTTCATTTTGTAAAATTTCATTTCTTACACGAAGTATCAACATCAATGCAAAGAAGCAATAGAAAGCAACAATCATAAGTAATAACGGCCAAAGCATTTCCATTTGCATTGCCGGCTTTTCAGTCAGTTTAAGTGTTGCAGGCTGATGCAAACTGTTCCACCACAAAACGGAATATTTGATAACAGGAATATTTACCAACCCAATAATCGCCAAAAAAGACGACGCACGAATTCCAGCCTGCTCATCGGAAAAGGATTCACGCAAGGCAATGATGCCCATATAAAGAAACAGAAGCAGCAAAGAGGACATTAATCTTGCATCACCCCATAACCACCAGGTTCCCCACGTCGGTTTTCCCCAGATAGCACCCGTTACTAAGGTTAGCAAAGCAAACGATGCGCCCAACAACATGGCAGCCCTTGCTACCATCGCGGCCATTTTCATACGCCAGACCAATGCAATAAAACCAGCAACAGCAATCAACATATAAGCGGATTGTGAAAGAATTGCCGCAGGCACATGAACATAAATAATACGAAAAACATCACCCTGCTGATAATCAGAGGGTGCTACTGCCAAACCACCAATCACGCCAATAATTATCAACAACGTACACAAGCTTGTTAAAGGCAATATCCAGTAAGAAGACAGTTCATAGAAATACCTTGGCGAACCCAACTTGTGATAAAGCACTTTTATTTCCTGGAAAAAGTTAGCCATAGGTCAAGAATTAATTCATCTATTAAAAATCAGGCGTCAGAAAGACTAAGTTTTAATGCCGCACTGAGTACAAAAGGTGTCGCTGAAAGCGCAAAGATAAACAATGCAGCTAACATATACAACGCTCCAGCGGGCGACACACCGATGGCCGCCTGACTCAGGGCACCCGTTGCAAACACAAGTACAGGTACATACAAGGGCAATACAATCAAGCTCAATAACACACCACCTCGTCTTGCATTCAACGTAAGTGCACTTGCAAGGGCGCTGATGCAACACAGTACCGGTGTTGCAAGCAACAAACTAAGAAGCATCACGGGAAGTACATCAGGCTTGATTCCAAAGCTCATTGCTAGTAGTGGACAAATCAATACCAAAGGCAAACCCGATAACAGCCAATGACAGATAATTTTTGCAAAAGTGAAAACATAAAAAGGCGATGCAGAAATTAACATCTGCTCCATACTGCCATCCTCAAAATCGTCGCGAAATAAACTTTCAAGAGAAACTAGCGTTGCAAGTAAGGCGCTTACCCAGATAATCGCAGGAGCAATATTTTCAAGAAGGTCCGGACTCCCACCTAATGCAAGGGGAAAAAGGGTTTGTACCAGAACCAGAAATACAATGGGGTTAAGCCACTCATTACGCTTCACGACTCCCAATAACAAATCACGTTTAATTTGCGCTAGAAAAATCTTTGTGAAACTCGTTGAATCACTCATTCTCTTGTCTCACTTGAATCTGTCTTGTAATCACCGAGATCAATAGATTGAAGACTTGCATCTTCAATCATCAATTCCTGATGACTGGTAAATACAAGCATTCCGCCTTGCATTAAATGATTCTGTAAGATGCTTTGGAAAAGTTGCACACCGGATTGATCCAGTGACACTAAAGGTTCATCAAGTACCCAAAGTCTTTTTTTCGAAAATAATAAACGACATAGCGCAATACGACGTTGTTGTCCCGCAGAAAGTTTTCCAACAGGAATATCTTCAAAACCATAAAGACCTAAAGCTTTAAAGATATCCTTGCAGTGTTCCTGTTCTATTTCGAGATTGTCAATCCGTTGATACCAGGCAAGATTTTCCAGAGCATTAAGGTGAATATTAAGGCCTGATTTATGACCAATAAAAAGAAGGTTGGAATGGAAAGCATATTCATCATGGCGTATGGATTTTCCTTGCCATAAAACATCACCCTGGTCAGCCTGGGAAACACCTGTTAATAGTTTAAGCAAACTGCTCTTGCCCGCACCATTTTCTCCTTTGATGTACAATGCCTGACCTTGCCCAAGCTTGAAAGAAAGCCCTGCAAAGAGCCGCCTTCCTCCACGCTGATAACAGATGTCTATCGCTTCAAACATTTAATCACTTCAGACTTTTTTCTAGAACATCCATTTCTTTATTGAAGCCATCACTAAGCTGGCTCACAACAAATCTTTCAACATGTTTTGCCACCAGGGGAATACGTGCTTTGCAGGAATGATCAATCGTGTAAAGGCTACCTTTGGCATTATTAGCTAAAGTAAATGTTGCAAATAATTTTACCGGCTGCCCAATAACATCGATTTCGTAGCTGCCCTTATAAATATCACCTTCCTCTTGCCATTTTTCTGTCATGACCGTTCGGTTTTCAGGATTAAACATCTTCGCAAGAATGGCTGGTAAATCCCTACGAATAGTTCTATCCAGAATTACTGTCTTGACTCCGTTCTTTTCAGAGCTTGTACAACTAACTTTTATTTCACCCAAAGATTCACAACGTGATTTCAAAAAATCAGCGCTAGTTAGCTTCTCATACACTGTTCTGGCATCGGCACTGAATTGATATTTTATTGTCATGTTTTTTATCTCATATTTTTACTTAAAAAAGTTTCACCAATTTACCAGACGCTTAAGAAAAGGAATCGTTACCGGTCGTTTTTCTTTAAGGGTTTCTGTTTCTAATAAATCAAGCAAAGCCATCAGCTTAGACA
>JBECKS010000052.1:0-4736 GCA_040235395.1 Pseudomonadales bacterium
ACCCACGCAGGTGTTCCTCCTATCTGGGGCAGATCACAAACCTTGCGCTACGCACAGGAAGTGGAAAGTTTTCTTCAGTCTGATAAGTACATTGAATTTTTCCAGAATATGTATGGAAATGATCCTAATGTCTGGCAGGAAAGTCTGGAGGGTATTGATCGTTTAAAAGTCATTACCAATTACTTAACCCGTATGCGTTTCTGTAATACAAAAGGGCAACTGGAATTATTAAGCAAAAGCACACCTGAAGATGCACCTGAAGGTTTCAGACCCTGGTTCACTTTTGATAATCCCCTTCTTGAAGATACCTATTTATTATTTGGTCATTGGGCCGCACTTCAGGGTAAAACCGGCTCAAGAAAACATTTTGCTCTAGATACTGGTTGTGTCTGGGGGAACAAACTCAGCGCATTAAGACTCGAAGATGAACGTTGGTTTTCCTGCGATTGCGAGTAATAGCTGAAGCGGCAGTCCTGATTAAAGAATTGAGGTAATACCTAGTGAATAGCACAACTTTTAAAGAAAAACTTGGCCCACTGCTTCCTTTTTTCTGGGTAATGGTATCTTCGCTAATTGTTCTCAATTTATCTCGCGCTTTGTTAGTGTTTATTTTTTCAGAACATCTTGAACTGCCTTCCGAGCTTGATGATGTGTTCATTCAGGGTTTAAGGGTTGATCTTGCCTTCATGAGTCTTTTTTTCTCATTGCCCATACTGCTTTATGTCGTGGTGCAAATGATGCAACCCTTGAAAAACCTGCTGCACAAACCTTTAGCCATTTATCTGGCCTTCTTTTTTGCAGCCATTGTATTTTTCGAACTGGTTTCACCCATGTATATTTCAGAATACGGCGTAAGACCAGAAAGAAAGTTCTATGAATACCTGAGCACGCCTGTCGAAGTATCCAAAATGCTGATTGGTATGTATGGCGGATGGCTTATTCCCCTTGCTGTCATTCCTTCCTTAGGTTTTTATTTTTGTTACCGAAAAATACTTAATACCTTTAAAGCGCACAGCTCATGGTCTGTAAAGCGTTCTCTTATTCTTTTGCCCATTATTTTTATTGTGCTTGCCCTTACTGCACGCTCAAGCTTTGACCATCGACCATTGAATCCAAGCATGGTTGCGTTTTCCAACGACTCAACCACTAACACCTTGCCATTAAACTCTTTTTATTCGGTTCTCTATTCCATTTATCAATTAAAAGATGAATCGGTTTCCAGTGAAGCTTATGGTGAACTTAAAAAAGACGAAGTGAAAAAAATAGTTCAGCAGGAAAAAGAAAGGTATCAACTAGCTGTTACCGACACTCAAGCTCCCGACACTCACAAGAACATCGTTATCATCCTGGAAGAAAGCCTTGGCGCTCGTTTTGTTTCAGAGCTGGGTGGTGACGAAGGCTTAACACCTCAATTGAACCAGTTACTCAATGAAGGTATTCGCTTTAACCATATGTATGCAACAGGTACACGATCTGTTCGAGGCATAGAAGCTGTAGTGACTGGATTTTTACCAACACCAAGCCGAAGCATAGTCAAACTTTCCAAATCCCAGAAAAATTTCTTTACCCTTGCCCAGTTACTAAAACAGTATGACTACCAAGCTCGTTTCTATTACGGTGGCGAAGCCCATTTTGATAATATGAAAGGCTTCTTTTTAGGCAATGGTTTTGACGAAGTTATTGAGCAACCCGATTTTCAGAATCCTCATTATGTGGGTTCCTGGGGCGCCAGTGATGAAGATGTTTTCCTGCGCATGCATGAAGATTTGTTAAAAGAAACGGACAGCGCAAAACTATACGTCACTCTCTCCACATCTAATCACACACCATTTGATTTTCCTGATTATCCCGGCATGGATGAGTCACATAAGGAAAAAACCCGAGATAACGCTATTCGCTATGCCGATTACGCACTAGGCTCATTTATCAGCAAGGCAAAACAGTCCTCTTACTGGGATAACACCATCTTCCTTATTGTTGCTGATCACGATTTGCGCGCATCTGACTTTCAACTGAATTATGGAAAATATCGTCACGGAAAACTCAACCAGATTTTTCCTGTGGATGGTTTTCATATTCCCGCTGTCATCCTTGGCGGCAATATTCAGGCAAAAACTATCAACACCCGCGCAAGCCAACTTGATTTACCCGTTACCCTGCTTTCCATTGCTGGCATACAGGAACACACACCCATGATTGGCCGAAACCTTGATGCTGATATAGAAAATCAAGGCAGAGCTATCATGCAATACAATGAAATGCAGGCCTATTGGGAACAGGATCGCCTTGTTGTACTTAGACCGAACCAGTTACCCATGAGCATTCAACTCAATGAAGACCTGAGTTTCGAAAAATCAGATTTTCCCGAACTGGAAACCAAAGCACTGGCCTTTGCGCTTTGGGCGAGCAAAAGTTATGAAAAACATTCCTATCAACTCAGCTCACCCAAAACAACATCAAACAACACTAAACAGTAAGCGGTTTTTTTGGCAAATAACTTTGGTACTGGAACAACAACAAACTGCTCAAGACCAGCACCGCACCAACGATAACTCGCCCATCTATATTTTCACCGTTTAACTGTGCTGCCAGAATCAAGGCAATCACCGGTGCAACCACAGTAATCAGGGCCACCATACTCGCTGATGTATTTTTCAATACCTTGAAAAAACACACCGGCGCAAGTACTGAACCGAAAATCGCAAGATACATAATTGCCCCCATCGACTTTTCTGTTAGATGAATATCCTCCAGCCCAACCCCGCTATACAACACACAACCAATATACAAAGGTAAAGCAAAAAACAGGCTGCCCGTTGTCATGGCAAGCGGATGAAGATCAACACCCTCACTGAAACGCTTTACCCAGATATTGCTCAAGCTGAATAACAGGCAGGCAGTAAACATCGCAGCCAAGGCATGAAAGTAATGCGCATCAAAAACCTCATGGTGAACAAAAAGGTTACGCGAAATAGTTAACATCAAACCCATCACCCCCAACACGATGGCAAGGCACTGCATCAGTGATAAACGTTCATCATGAAGATACCAACTCATCAAGCCCGTGATTAAAGGGCTGAATCCAAAAATCAGGGAAATTAACGATGAAGGCAGAAAACTCGATGACCAGTAAACCAGCAACATAGCCAGACCACTCAAGACTGACACCCCATAAAGCTTTCTAGCCCGTGCATGAAAGGGAAAAGGAATACGCAAGAACAATAGGCAAGTTGTTAGAAGCATTGCTGCTACCAACATTCTTAACAGAGCACCAACAAAAGGCGTTGCGCCTTCTGCGCTCCATTGCACACCCAAGGGCGTGGTTCCCCAGATTAAAATGACGGTGATATAAGCAAACGGGTTCATCGTTACCTGCCTTCTGAGCAAGCCAACTTCCATTCCTGAGAGAATTCCCCACTGCTAAAACGAAAAAAGCCGTGGGTTGGAAGCCACGGCTTTTTCAGAATTCTTATTGTGTGTTATTTGTTAACTTAAAAACCCTGAATTCACCGCAGCAAGTGTGGCGCGTTTGGCTGCCACACGCACATGCCATAGCACAGCCGCTGGCGCTAGCGAGCTGATGCCAGTCATATTCATTGTGCATGTTTGGGTGTTCAGAAGTTTCATTTTCAGTTATTTACGTCTTTAAGAAGTTTAAAAAACACGAAAAATCATTGCTTTCTTGATTTACGTGTTCGATTGATTTTGAATGCTAGTAAATATTTAGGCAAGCATCTTTTTCAAAATCTATAGAAAATTTTTATGGAAATCTTTTTAGTGGGCGGCGCAGTGCGAGATGAACTTCTTGGCTTGGAAGCAAGCGAGAAAGACTGGCTTGTGGTGGGCACCGACCCAGAAGAAATGTTAGCTCACGGATTCAGACCCGTCGGCAAGGATTTCCCTGTGTTTCTCCATCCAGAAAGCAAGGAAGAGTACGCGCTGGCTCGAACCGAACGTAAAACGGGAAAAGGATACAAGGGTTTCCACTTCTATACCGACAAGGACATTAGCGTAGAAGAGGATTTGCTTCGCCGGGATCTCACCATTAATGCTATCGCTAAAGATGAGCATGGTAATTTTATTGACCCCTATGGCGGACGCAAAGACCTTGAAAATAAAATCCTTCGTCATGTCAGCCCTGCTTTTTCTGAAGACCCTTTGCGTGTACTAAGGCTCGCTCGATTTGCCGCTCAATTCGCACATATGGGTTTCGAAGTAGCTGAAGAAACCATTGAGCTGGTAAAGGATATAAGCCAGTCAGGTGAACTGGAAACCCTGGTTGCTGAACGTGTATGGCAGGAACTGCATAAAGCACTCGCATCCAGACATCCCGAAACCTTTTTTAACGTACTCAGACGAGGGGAAGCACTTAAGGTGATTTTTCCGGAAGTAGATGCCTTATTCGGGGTTGAACAGCGTGCTGAATATCATCCTGAAATCGATTGCGGCATTCATTTAATGATGTGCCTTCAACAAGCGGTTGTACTTCAGGCAAACACGCGAACCCGTTTTGCCGTGCTTGGGCATGATTTTGGTAAAGCTACTACACCCAAAAGTGAATTACCCAAGCATATTGGCCACGAGCAGCGTAGCAGAAAAATTGTCAAAACATTCTCTGAACGTTTGCGCGTTCCCAAGGATTACCAACAATTGGCTGAACAGGTGGCTGAATTTCACCTGCTGTGCCATACCGCTTTTGATTTGCGTCCGGCAACCTTACTCAAGCTCTTCAAGAG
>JBECKS010000071.1:0-4508 GCA_040235395.1 Pseudomonadales bacterium
CAGCAGGAGATACTTCTTTAAAAAAAAGAAAAGACTCTTCAGAAAGAATCGTAATGATAGCAATAGTGGTGAAAACGGATATTAATGTGCAAAGAGCGAGGGTATTTTTAATAAGGAATTCTTGCCAGTTGAATCGTGCTGCCTTGATATGAATTTTTGAATCGCTCACGCTTGTACTCATATGTCTATGTCAAAATAGTGCTTATTATAAAAAAACGGGCCGTAAGTAACAGCCCGTTTATTTAGTTTTAATCTGAAAATTATTTTTTCATGATATCTGTTGCTTTGAATTCAGCCTCACTTGTGTAAGCACTGCCTGTTTCGCGTTTTTTCAGTCTTACCATGGCCGCTTTGTAGATACGGTCTGGTAATGAAATGTAGCCAACTTCTTTAGAAAGATCAGCTGCATTCTTAATGTAGAAGTTAACGAAAGAAGCCACTTCAGGCTTATCAAGGGATTTTGGATTTACGTAAATAAAAATAGGTCTTGAAAGAGGAGCATAGGATCCATTATTGATGGTTTCAAAGGTTGGGGCGATTGGACCCTTGCCGCCATCAATAGGAATTGCTTTTAGCTTATCCTGATTCTCTTCATAGTAAGCAAAACCGAAGTAACCCATGGCAAACTCATCATTACGTACGCCTTGAACGAGCACGTTGTCGTCTTCGCTTGCAGTGTAGTCAGATCTTGAGGCACCACCTTTACCATTGATTTCTTCTGTGAAGTAATCAAAGGTACCTGAATCAGTGCCTGGGCCAAAAAGGCGAATAGGCTTATTTGGCCACTCAGGTCTTACCTGATTCCAGTTTTTTACCTGTGAGCCTGGTTCCCAGATTTTTTTCAGCTCTGCCACGGTTAGGGTGTCTACGAAGGTATTTTTCTTGCTAACTACGATAGAAATGCCGTCATAGGCCACGGGAAGCTCAATAAACTGAATGTTATTGGCTTTTGCTTTTGCAATTTCAGATGACTTGATAGGGCGGGAAGCATCGTTAATGTCTGTTTCGCCCACCACAAACTTCTTGAAACCACCGCCAGTACCGGAAATACCCACTGTAACTCGCACTCGTGGTTCTTCACTTCGGAATTCCTCAGCTACCGCCTCACTAATGGGGAATACGGTGCTTGAGCCGTCTAGGCTGACTGTGCCGCTCAGTTTTCCGGCATTTGCGCTAATTGATGTGCCGAAAGCTGTAAAGGCTAGCAACGCAAGACCAGCCGATTTGATGAGTAGTTGCTTATTAAATTTCATGAGTCTTTCCTCTAGGTTGGCTCTGGATGCTGACTTGTTGAGTGCGTGCATTCTGGAACCAGATTGTTAAGAAAATATAAAGATTAATGTCCATCAATGGCTGTAAATGGTTTTTCATTAAGAAAAATTATCATTTATCACCATTTATTAAAGTCTAGAGAGCTTAAGTTAAGAAAAGGTAAAGAGGTCTTAAATGTTTGATAAAGCTTAACTTTATTGAAGATGTGTATGCAGTAATAAAAAAGCCGGGTTGCTTTCGCAAACCCGGCTTTGAGGGGGTGCTATTTTACTAGCAGGGGGGATTAAAATTTGACTTCGGTACCCAGACCAACAGTACTGCTTTTTTCTTCTGTAGTACCATCATCAGTTTTGTAATTTGAGGCATATACGTAGAGTTTAGCTTTCTTGGCCAGCTTGTAGTCTGCGCCAATGGTGGCCATATTAGTATCAACGTCATCAACACCTGTTTCTTCATCAGTGTTGGAAGAATACTGACCCTTCAGTTTCCACTTATCATTGAGGCCGTATTCAGTGCTGACAAGAAAGCCCTGGCTATCAACGACACCGTCAACTTCTTCTGCGCTCTGGATTAATGCACCCAGTTTGAGTTTGTTGAGGGTATATTCAGCGGTTACCCGGGTTACATCCATATCTTTAATTTCTGAGTCCATAGCAGCAGAAATCCAGAAATCATCAATAGAGTAGGTAATTGATGCCGATATGCCATCAGCAGGGCCATTTTTATCAGTGGTTGCAGTCTGGCCATCTTCTTCACCAGGCTGTAAAGCGACTGCAGCCTTAAAACCACTCATGTCAGGCGTAGTATACTGAATCAGGTTGCTTAACCTGTTTTCTCCAATTTTATGGAAAGTACTGCCAATATCGCCTAGTGGTAGATCGTTGAAGCGGTCAACCTTGCCTTGAGAAGCTTTTAATGGTGTATCAAACATTCCCACAATAACCTGACCGAAATCACCTTCCAAACCTACAAAGATATTTCGTTGCTTGAAGGCAGAATCTACAGTCTCACAAGTCTCACCAGTTGTAGCATCGTTATCATCACAGTCAGCATCAATATCAGTGCTACTGGCTGATCCATCATCAATGGCAACTTCATATTCAAGTTGATAGATGGCTTTCAGATTCTCATCAAGCTCCATGCTTCCTTTTACGCCAAGACGCGAAGCATTGCTGTTTAAAGTCCATGTGTCGTTATCTGTGGTTCCGTCTGTTTCATCTTTGTCCTTGTTAAGTGAAACATTGGCTTTACCGTAAACAGTGACATCTGCGTTTGCCAAGCCACTTAAAGCAAGCGCCAGGCTTGAAATGATTAATAGTGTGGTTTTCTGAAATTTCATAAGGCTTCCTCTTAAGGCGTGTTTAAAGGTTTGACTGAAATCTTGAGAAGGCTTCTTTGTTAAAAATTAACAAGCCGCCTCAAAGATGGGCGCAATTTAAGGAATCTTTATAAAGATTAAATAAAGAATGAATAAAGATTAAGATTGAATTAAGAGGGCATGAAGAAAGAAAAAGAAGCTATAAAGGTTCTAGTTTAGTAACAAAAAACCCTTTAAAGCATGGGAAAACTGACAATAAAGGTACTTCCTTTGCCAGGCTCGCTTTCAAGGCTGATGCTTCCATGATGTTGTTCAGTGATGTGTTTGCTGATGGCAAGTCCGAGGCCGGTGCCACCAAGCTCTCTGGATCGTCCTTTGTCTACGCGATAAAAGCGTTCGAAGATACGAGCCTGGTTGGCTTTGCTAATACCAACACCATTATCTCTTACACGTAATTCGATTCGATGCTCTGCATCTTTGATGTTGAGTTCTATATCAACACTACCACTTGCTGGAGTGTATTTGAGGGCGTTGTCAACAAGGTTGTCAGTTAGTTGACCAAGCGCATGAGCATCACCAGAAACGCGGCTTTGTTCATTGTTGATGCTATCCAGATTATGGGAAATGGTTATATTTTTTTCGGCAGCAATGGTTGTAAAAACTTTAATGGATTGATTAAGAATCGCTTTGAGTGAAACTGGTTGAAAATCATTATTCTTACCAGATTCCAATCTTGATAATGCCATTAAGTCGCTAACAATAGTTACAAGGCGTTCCGTTTGTCCTTGCATGCGTTGTAAAAAATGCCAGAGTGTTTCCTTATCCATAGTAGGATCACTAAGGATGGTTTCGATTACGCCACGAATTGCTGTTAAGGGTGTTTTTAATTCATGGGAAGCATTGGTGACGAAGTCGCGACGAATGTTTTCTAGCATTTCCAATTCAGAAATATCATGTAGAACAAGAATTGCACCCTGGCGGTTTTTCTCTCCGAGGGAGCCTTGATCAAGTGATGCGGCATATACTTCGATAACGGTGTCGGACTTTTCACCGGGTATACGTACCTGCGCTTGGCTTACTCCGCCTTGCGTAAAAATTTTCTGTAGTAGGTCATGGATTTCTACAATATGGATGCTAGACCAGACAGATGATCCAATACTTGCTGACGCTGAAATTTTTAGGGTTCGAGCGGCGGCGTTATTGATATGAATGATGTTCTGTTGGTGGTCAAGTGCAACAACTCCCTCTACGAGACCGGAAAGTATGGCAGAAAGTTTATTTCTGTCTTCTGTAATTCGCTCCATACGATCATAAGCACTGGCAGCCATGTAGTTAAAAGCGCGTGCGAGCTTTCCAATTTCATCTTTGTTGTTTAGGTAGACACGTTGTTGGTAATCACCTTGAGCAATAGCTTCAGCACTTTTGGTCAAGGCAATAACGGGTAAAGCAAATCCACGAGCAAAATAGAAACCAAAACCAAGAGCAATAAGTGTTGCAATTAAACAACCTGCAAACACGTAAGCTGCTAGCTGTTGTTGCTCTTCAATGATTTCTCTTACAGGTAAGGCAACCCGTACAAAACCCAGAAGATTGTTTTCATCTTGTAAGCTTAGCGCAAGGTATTTCATGTTTAATTTAATGGTATCGCTGAAACGTTGTGCTTCCCCTTTGCCATAAGTCAGAGCAGTTTGAATTTCGGGACGATACAGATGATTGTCCATGCTTTCTGAATCCTTACGGGAATCTGCTAATACTTTTCCTCGTGCATCAATAATAGTAAATCGGCTATAAACGACCTTATCCAATTGTTGAAGATGATTTTGCAGATCATGAAAATCAGAGTCTTTTCTTTTGAAGTAGGGCAAGGATACTTCTTTCAGGAATTGCGCACGGGTGAGTAATTCCTGATTAAGCGCCT
>JBECKS010000087.1:0-7726 GCA_040235395.1 Pseudomonadales bacterium
GTTCACTGTAATCAACGGTAAAAACACACCGAGCGCGTTATAGAGAGAAGGAATATATTTATCGAGCACCATTTCCATAATCTGAACAATGGCAGCAATCATGCCGATATAACTGAGCAAGCCTAGAAAACTTAAATCAAGTTGGCCGTATCCTGCCCAAGCCAAAGCGCCATCCTTTAATAAAAAAGTATAAAGAAGATTATTGGCTGGAACTGTAATCGCTAACACCACCACCACAGCCACACCCAAACCAATTGCTGTTTCAATTTTTTTAGAAATGGCAATGAATGTACACATCCCCAGAAAGAAGGCCAAAGCCATGTTCTGGATAAAAACGGATTGTACAAACAGACTTAGATAATGTTCTAACATGGGAGCAATACCTATTTATGTGATGCTTGAAGTTTAGAATGAGGCGCGATTTTAAATTCGCTTTTTTCAACTTGCTCTTTCTTGAATGAGCGTAAGCCCCAGATAATTAAACCAATGAGAAAGAAAGCACTTGGTGGAAGTAACATCAATCCATTTGGCACATACCAACCACCATCGTTTACGAGTGGAAGGATTTCAAAACCAAATAATTTTCCAGAACCTGTTAACTCACGAATCACACCCAAAGTCATTAACATGGCGCTGTAACCCAAACCATTGCCAATACCATCAAGAAAACTTTCAATCGGTGGATATTTCATCGCAAAGGCTTCTGCTCTTCCCATCACGATACAGTTAGTGATGATCAAGCCAACAAAAACTGATAAGTCCTTGCTGATTGAGTAAGCATAAGCTTTCAAAATCTGGTCAACCACGATGACCAAAGAAGCAATAATTGTCATCTGAACAATGATTCGAATGGAGCTAGGTATATGGTTTCGAATAGTACTCACAAAAAAGCTGGAAAACGCCGTTACCAAGGTTAAGGCAATACACATGGTAATGGTGGTTTTGAGATTACTTGTTACCGCCAATGCAGAACAGATACCAAGAATCTGCAAACCTATCGGGTTGTTGTTAAAAACCGGTCCTAGCAATAATGATTTAGCGTCTGTCTTTGTATCTGCCACGTTGCTTCTCGTTTTCTCTATAGTTAAAGATTGAAGTTCACATCTACATTTCTACTTCAGCAGCTGCTTGCTCGCTTTCATCTTCTGGCGCTTGCTGACTAACATTTTCGGCAAGTATATTGGCTGCCAGTTTTTCCAGATAAGGTTGGAAACCATTTGGCCCCAACCAGAACTGAATCAAATGATTAACACCATTACTGGTAAGCGTAGCGCCTGAAAGCGCATCCACGTAATATTGTTTATCAGTTTCATTATTTGGGTCTATACCACCTTTTTTAAGTTGGGCTTTTACTGCGCCATCGTCGCCATAAATCTGTTTTCCTGGCCATTGTGCTTTCCATTTTGGATTATCCACTTCACCACCAAGACCAGGTGTTTCACCATGGTCATAAAAAGCCAAACCAGCCACCGTGTTCAAATCACTTTCCAAGGCAACAAAACCATAAAGTGTTGACCAAAGACCATAACCAGAAATAGGTAGAATCAGGGTTTTTAAATTACCTTGGTCATCATTAACCAGGTAAACCTCTGCATAGCTTGCTCGACGTTTCAGCCCTGCAATGTCAATTTCAGCATCCAGTCTAACACTGGTCTTAGGGTCTTTTTTCGCCTTACGCTGGTCATAGCTAGCAATATCGACACCTTCTGACACGTATTCACCGGTTTCAATATTCACCAGACGTTTTTCAACTTTTTTGAATTGATCAGCAACTTTTTGCCCTGGCTGCAACATACCCGCTGCCAACAAAATATTTTTCTGTTTATCGAGTAATTTATTTTTTTGTTGTTCAGGTTTTAGGTAAACAGCAGCCCCTGATACCACGATAGAGCAAACCAGACACAGAAGAATCGCTACGATGAGCGTTTTGCTCATAGAGTCATTAGACATGACGTTTTAGCCTCCTCTTGATGTTTGCCTGCACAACAAAGTGGTCAATGATTGGTGCAAACAGGTTTGCAAAAAGAATGGCAAGCATCATGCCTTCAGGGAAAGCCGGGTTCACCACACGAATCATCACCACCATAAATCCAATCAGGAAACCAAAATACCATTTGCCCACATCGGTCATGGCGGCTGAAACTGGATCGGTTGCCATAAATACCAAACCAAACAGGAAACCACCGAGCGTTAAATGCCAGTACCAAGGCAAAGCAAACATTTCATTGGTATCGCTTCCAATGGCATTAAGCGCAAGTGAAGTAGCAAACATACCTAGAAAAACTGCCAACATGATTCGCCATGACGCAATTTTAGTAATCAACAGAAGTGCTGCACCTAAAAGTATTGCGATTGCAGACGTCTCGCCAATGGAACCCTGACCAAAGCCAATAAAAGTATCCATCCACATGATGCCTGAATCCTGAATGGCCTTAACACCGCCTTGAGCAGCTAGACTTAAAGGCGTTGCTCCACTAAAACCATCAACAGCTGTCCAGACAGAATCGCCTGTCATGCTTGCTGGGTAGGCAAAGAAAAGAAAAGCTCGGCCAGTTAAAGCAGGGTTTAAGAAATTCTTACCCGTACCACCAAACACTTCTTTACCAATCACAATGCCAAAGCTGATACCCAAAGCAACCTGCCATAAAGGAATCGCAGGTGGAACAATCAAGGTAAACAGTATTCCGGTTACGAAAAAGCCTTCGTTAACTTCGTGGCCACGAACAAATGCAAAAAGCCCTTCCCAGAAAAATCCCGTTAAATAAACAACAATGGCTATGGGTACGTAATACAGTGCACCAAGTAACAAGCACGCCAGTATGTTGGCGGGATCAAGCCCTAACAAAGCATTCGCAAGTTCGGCTCTCCAACCAATCACATCATACAAGCCTGTTGCGTAAGCAAGGTTGGCGTTATGACCCACATTCCACATGCCAAAGAAAATAGCCGGGAAGGTAGCAAGCCAAACCACCATCATGATGCGTTTTAAATCAATGCCATCACGAACATGAGAAGCACCTGAAGAAACTTCACCAGGTGTATAAAGCATGGTGTCGAACATTTCATAAAAGACGTAATACTTTTCGTATTTTCCGCCTCTTTCGAAATGTGGCGCTATCTTGTCATCTATAAACTTTCTTAAAGCCACGTCAGGTTCCTAATTAAAGTCATTAACCATCAATTTCTATGGACGTTAAATTGTCACGAAGAATTGGACCGTATTCATATTTACCCGGGCACACGTAAGTACAAAGTGCCAGATCTTCTTCAACAAGTTCGAGCGCACCCAAAGCAACAGCCATTTCGGTATCTCCTACCAAAATTGCTCTTAATAATTGTGTCGGGAGAATATCCATGGGCATGATTTCTTCATAAGTTCCAACAGGAACCATTGCTCTTGTTCCACCATTCAAGGCTGCAGTGAAATCAAAACGTTTTTTTGGATTCAATTTGCTGAAAAAAAGATTTTTTACAGAATGTCTACTCAAGTGAGGTGACACATGGCCCATCAAAGCAACAAACTCTCTTTTCGCTTCAGCCAGAATCACTGAAATCTGATTCACGCCATCATCAAGATAAGCAAATGCGCCTTCGGCTTTTGAACCAGAAAGTACCGAACCAACAATAATTCGACTCTTACCTTCTTTGAGTTTACCCGCACACAACTCATCGGTGCTTGCACCCACCTGTGTACGAAGCAGTTGTGGTTTTTCTACTTGAGGACCAGCAAGAGAAACCACTCTCTCAACACTTAACTTTCCTGAAGACAATGTTCTACCCAGTGCAATCAATTGCTGGTAGCCAATGCTCCAAATAATTTTCTTTTCACTCGCAGGATCAAGAAAATGGATATGGGTTCCACTTAAGCCCGCAGGGTGTTTACCACTGAATTCCTCATTCTTGATTTTTGTGCCTTGGAATTGAGGCAACTGACTTCCTGCCTTCTTACAAACATAAACACTTCCATCAGTTAAAGCTTCAACAGCGCGCAAACCTAACTCAAAGGAAGGAAGATCTTCTTTGATAATTAGCTCAGCATCAGGGCACAAAGGATTGGTATCCATGGCATTGACGAAGATTGCGGCAGGAACGCTGTTTGCTTCAGGAATCTTTCCATAAGGTCTGGCCCTGAAATAAGTCCAGGCACCTGTCTCAAGAAAATAAGACTGAAGCTGTTCACGACTTAAGGAGGCAATTTGCTCAGAGCTATATTGTTGAAAACCCAGGGCATCATCATCTTCAACATTAATCGTAATGGAATGAAAGACTCTTTTGGCTCCACGATGAATAGCCGCTACAACACCAGAAGCAGGTGAAACGAAGTTAACACCAGGGTTCTTTTTGTCGGTGAAAAGCACTTGACCACATTTTACTTTATCGCCTTCCTGAACCAGCATGCTGGGTTTTAATCCAACAAATGTGGCTGAAGTTACCGCGACCGTGCGGATTTTGGGGCCATCAACTATGACTTGCTCAGGAGAACCTGAAATGGGGATATCAAGACCTCGTTTAATTTGAATCATCGACTGTGTTCCACTGACTCACTTGCGCTAGGGAATGCCTATTAAAAATTGACACCTGCAGCCAACCATTTCCAGATAGAGACCCTGTTTAGAGCCCAAGAAAAAATCCGAAAATCAACAATTACAAACATCCAGAACAGATGACTAGCTAACTTTGTTGCAAAGTTAGGTTCTTTTTCATTCTATGGAGTCATTCTGTTGAGATTGCGTGCAACGAAAGCCGCTAAAAAGGCACCGTTTTACGGGCGAGAATTATAAGGTTCAGCGCCCTAATTTACTACACCAAGCAGATGATTTTTTTGGTTTTTTTCAATTTGTGGCGAAGTTTAAGTAAATGGGAAAGCCTTTGCTTGCAAAGACTTCCCCCTCTTATCAAATCATCAGTGAATCAAACCTTGGGGATGACCGGGTAAGAGATACCAGCCAGCTTCTGAAGTAGACGATATACCTGAATGCTGTATCCAAATTCATTGTCATACCAGACATAAAGAACAACACGATTACCCGAAGCGATGGTGGACTGGGAGTCAATAACACCGGCATAACGAGAGCCCACCAGATCGGTAGATACCAGTTCAGGCGACATCGAATAGTCAATCTGCTTTTGTAAAGGAGAATGCAATGCCATGTGACGGAGGTACTCGTTCATTTCCTCAACGGTTACATCTTTTGAGAGGTTGAGATTGAGTATCGCCAGGGAGACATTCGGCGTTGGCACCCGAATCGCATTCCCGGTCAGCTTACCTTTTAACTCGGGAACTGCCTTAGCCACGGCTTTTGCAGCACCGGTATCGGTGATTACCATGTTAAGAGGAGCACTTCGACCGCGACGATGATGTTTATGATAGTTATCAATCAGGTTCTGGTCGTTGGTGTAACTGTGAACCGTTTCCATATGACCACTTTCAATACCAAACTCATCATTCACAGCTTTTAGCACAGGAACAATTGCATTGGTGGTACAGCTAGCAGCTGACACGATTGCATCATTATTCACTTCATGGTCATTGACACCAAAAACGATATTCTTGATGTCGCCTTTGCCTGGAGCAGTCAAAATCACATGGCTCGCGCCCTTACATTTCAAATGCTGACCTAAACCGTCTTCATCTCTCCAGATACCTGTGTTGTCTATGATGATGGCATCTTCAATTCCATAAGAGGAGTAATCAACAGAATCAGGGCTGTTAGAGTAAATAACCTTAATCACATTTCCATTAGCAGTAATGGTTTCTTCTGCTTCATCCACTGTAATAGTGCCCTGGAAAGAACCATGCACAGAATCTCTTCTTAGGAGGCTAGCTCTTTTCTGCAAATCGCCTTCACCACCCCGTCTAACCACGATGGCTCTCAAATGAAGCCCATTAAACTCACTGGCTTTTTCAACCAGCAATCTAGCCATTAAACGACCAATTCGTCCAAAACCGTAAAGTACTACATCTCGCTGAACAGGAACTGGGCTATCACCTTCCTTTAATGCATCTTTCAATTGATCATCTATGAAAGCTTTCAAATCCTTTTTGTCGGCATCTAACTTGAACATCATTGCCAGCTTACCGATATCAATTCGAGCAGGTTTCAAATCCATACCAGAAAGCAACTCAAGAATGGCAAAGGTGTCTTCTACATACAGTTCCGCCTGTTCCATTGCCCTGACAAAACGATGGGTCTTGAGGATATTAACAACAGTACGGTTAACCAGTTGTCTGCCATAAACAGAAACCACAACATTTTTTTCACGATAAAGCTTTCCAATCATTGGAATCATGGCTTCCGCCAACGCTTCTCGTTGTGACCATTTTTTAAATACCTGACTATCTCTTTCGGAAATCACAAAAACCTCTACCTTATTAAGTTAACCAAACAAATCACTTCTTACCTGAACGTCTGCCACCACGCTTTTTCACATCTTCAACGACAACTACGTCGTCAGCCTGCAAACCCTTATCGCCCAATGAAACCGTGAACTCCACCACCTGACCTTCATACAGGGAACGATGCCCCTTGCCTAAAATAGAACGGTAATGAACAAACACATCTTCACCTTGTTCCCGAGTAATGAAGCCATAACCCTTGGAACTACTGAACCATTTCACACTACCACGTTCCTTATCAGAGCCACTTGCTTCTGAAGCCACGCCAAGCGCCTGAAACAGGAACACTACCAAAGCACTCACAATGCCATACGCTAAAATGGCAATGGGATGACTTAACCAGAATGCAGAAGAAGAAAATTGCTCAGGTTTAACACCAAACTCAACAAGAGCAACGAGAAGAAATAACGGAATGCCTAAGAGAACACTCGCAATAAACACCTTTAAATAAACGACCACTTTTTTCACCTATCACACTTTTACAACACCCTGACCTGACGGTCGTGAACATCGGAACTACTGTTACAAATCCCGACTTCAATCCCTGAAATTTTCAAACTGCAGAGGAATACCCCACTTCTCTGCCTTTAACTCAGCAATCACTGCTTGCAAGTCATCACGCTTCTTTCCAGTCACCCGAAGCTTCTCACCCTGAATGGCAACCTGAACTTTCATCTTGCTGGCTTTAATGAACTTCACCATTTTTTTGGCCAGCTCACTGTCAATGCCCTGCTGCACCTTTACTTCCTGCTTTACACGCTTGCCTGACTCGATCGGCTCTTCAATTTTCAAACAGCTTATATCGATACCTCGCTTCACTAACTTGTTCTGGAGAATGTCTAGCATCTGCGCGAGTTGGAAGTCCACTGCAGCATCCAAGGTGATTAAAAGCTCCTTCTGTTCGAAGGATGCATCACTGCCCTTGAAATCGAAACGGGTATCAACTTCTTTGTTGGCTTGGTCCAATGCGTTACTAAGCTCATGCATATTAAGCTCAGAAACTACGTCGAAACTTGGCATAGTTGCACCTGGAAAAACTGGAATATTGAATCTAGCGCTCTCGACCTTACCGATCAGCGGAAAGACCGGGGCGAGGAATTTGAGGTCGGGATTCTAGCACAGGCTGATTTTTTCTCGATACCTTTTTGGCACCTTCGGCTGGTTTGGCACCTTTGATGGGTTTGGCACGTTTCACTGATTTGGCTCAGACCGTTTCGTTTGTGATGCCAGCGGCAATGCATAATCCAGCCACAAAAGCCTAAGCTAGTTAATGACCTTGCAAAGCATTCGCTTATCGTAGTTAACAAGCACCGTCCTTGAACCACTCAG
>JBECKS010000096.1:0-11480 GCA_040235395.1 Pseudomonadales bacterium
TGCCATCCATCGCAGGTGCTGCCCAGGTAAAGATGGATTGAAAAAGCACAAACATGATGGCGAAGAAAACCACACCGCCCAAAATCGAGTGCAGGAAAAAATCATCAATGCGGTTGGAGGTTTTCAGTAGTAAATCGGTTTTGGGTCCAAAGCGTTCGCATAATTCAAAGGCAAAATCTTTCTTTCCTTTTTCACTCAGCTGTTCAACGTGTTCACTTTTTCCCTCTTGGTAGGCTTCGGGATTTTGCAAGGCATCCAGTAAAGCATCTACACCTTTGCCGCTCTTCGCAGAAATACCAAGAACGGGAACGCCCAAGGCTTGTGAAAGCCCTTCACTGTCGAGTTGCAGTTTGTGTTTCTCAAACACATCAATCATGTTGGCAAGCAGCAACACTTTCTTGCCGTGACGGGCGGCAAGTTGAATCACATCCAGCGCCAAATAAAAACTTTTTTCCAAGCGGGTTGCATCCAGAATACATAAAACCCATTCCGTGTTTTCCGCCTGAATCAGGGCATTGAATTTATCCGCTGCAATTTTTTCTTCACCGGAGATAGGTTTCAGTGAATAGGCACCAGGAAAATCCAGCAGCTGATGGTTTTCCAGAGAACTTATCTTGCCGGCACTCACATCAACGGTAATGCCAGGAAAATTTGCGACCTTATGATTCAGGCCCGTGAGCCGATTAAAGAGCAGACTCTTTCCAGAATTAGGGCTACCAATAAGAATGATCTGTTTCATAAGCGGGTATAAAAGCCTTTAAGCGAGCACATCAACAAAAATGCAGGAGGCAATGCTGTCTTCCAGTGAGAACACAGAGTTATTCACCTGATACACTCTTGGTGCGCCAAAGGCTGAATTCTTTAAGCAAGAGATTTTACTGTTGGGTCTGAAACCGAGCTCAAGCACACGGTCCTGATAGCGGCTATCGAGTTTTGGATCAAAACCCGTCAGCATGCCGCTCTGGCCTTTTTTCAGGTCCCAAAGGGTGGAAGACTGTGCGGCTGTCTGGTTCATATCTGCGTGCTTTTTAAGGAAAATATACAAGTTTCAGGAGCAGCGAATATAGCGGTTCTCGGCGGGCGAAGCAATCTAAATGAAAGTAATTCTCATTTACATTTAACTAGATCAAGAAAACAGGAGAAAAAGCATGTATCAGATCTTTGGTCACGAACTCAGTCTCTTCAGTCGAAAACTTGAAGCTGCCTTTATCTTTTACGGCCTTGAATTTGAGTTCCTGAGCCAGAACCCCGAGATGAATCAGCGAGCGGGCACCCATCAGATTCCTGTGCTGCTAACGCCAGAGAACTGGGTCATTGCCGATACCACGCCCATCATGCAGATGATGGACAGTAGGGTGCCAGCACGTGCCATGTTTCCCTCTGGGCTCAATGGTTTGATAGTGCGTCTTATCGAAGAGTTCCTGGATGAGTGGGTTGCCCGGGTGATGGTGCATTATCGCTGGCATTATCCAGAGAGTGCCGAGTTTGCTGCTATTAAGTTAGGCAACGGTAATGAGGAAATGGCGAAGGCGATTGCCAACTGGGGGCCAAGAGCGTGCAGGGCAACGGGCACCGAAAGCCAGCATCAACAAACAGAGGCTGAAAAGGAATATGAATCGCTGGTGGCAGCGGCCGAACAACAGCTCAGCGAAACACCTTATCTTCTTGGCTCACGTCCCTGTGCTGTCGATGCCATGATGCTTGGTGGCTTGCGTGCACATACCTATGCCGATCCCGTTCCCAAACGAATGGTTAGTAATTACCACAAGGTAGTGAAGTGGATTGAAACAGAAGCTAATCAGTGGAACGGAACAGGTGAATTACTTGATGCAGAAAAACCATCTGCATTTGCTTTGCATGTGCTCAAGATGATGAAGGAAACCTATAAGCCCTTTGTGATGGGAAATAGCTTAGCCGTCGAACTGGGAGAGAAATTTTTTATTGCCAATATTTACGGTGAAGACGTTAGTTTTCTTACGCGTCCCTACCCTGAGCAAAGCAGACAGGTACTGGCTGACTATATTTCTGGCATAAAAGATAAAGGTGAAAAAGAAGCGGCACTTGCCTTACTGGAACAGTATCAGCTTAAGGAAGTCTTCTGCTGATTTTATTCAGAGTGGTTTACGCTGGCTTTCTTAATCTGGCTTTCTCGCCGTAATCTGGCTTTCTCGCCGTAAGAATGCCATAACCCAGAATGCCTGCTTCCATGACTTGATGCAGAATACCGCAGGCATCCACAAAAATTTGAAACTGTTCTTCAGAAAAATATTCCAGCACTTTGTTTTTATTGTCCAAAGCAGATTTTTTCCAAGCCAAAGGCGAGGGCAGGGTTTGTTTGCTAATGTCACGACAGTGAATATCCACAAAACCTGCGTCTTTTAAAAGTTGTTCGTAGCTTTCCAGCGTTTCTGTTTTTGTTCTTCCAAAACAGGCTTGTAAGCGTTCAAAGTTCTTTCCCTGTTTATACATTTCAGCAGCACTGAGATTTCTTAAACGAATCTGGTCACATAAGGAAAAACATCCACCTGCTTTTAACACGCGAAAATTTTCCTGAAACAGTTTTTGTTTATCTGGAATCAATAAAGAGGATTCCAGCATGATGACATGATGAAAAGATTCGTTTTCAAAACCGTTGTCCTGGCCGTCACGCTGAAAAAACTGAACCTTAGGAAAAAAGTACTTCTGCTTGCTTGATTCATTGGCGCTTTCGATTTCTTTTTTTCCTAAGGCAATACCTGTCACTTCGCAGTGAAAGTGTTCATGAAGGAAAAACGCCGTGCCACCTGCACCGCAACCCACTTCAAGAACTTTTTCATGGCTTTGCGGATTTTTTTCAAACAGTTCTTCAACCAGTTTTTGAGAAGCGATATTCAGATCAAGAGAGGGGGTGCTGTCAGGATAGAAACCAAAGTGTTGGCGCTCGCCCATGATAATCGACCAAGCTTGACTCACCTGGTCATAATGGGCGGCAATATCTTCCATCAAAGAATGAAATTAACTCAGCGAGAAACGTAACTGGCTGTCACCCATTGAGATCACGTCGCCATCATTCAATTTAATGGAACCTACGCCAGCCACCTTGCCGTTAATGGAAGGTGCTAGTGATTCGGGCAGGGTATTCAGCAGGTAATAACCATCATCCTTTTTGGAAATCATGTTGCTTTGCCCCTGTGGGCCTTTTACGCGCGTTAACAGTTTTGAAAGCACAAGAAATTTTCCTTTTGAAGGACCGTTAACCACCGTGAGTTTCGCGCCGCCATCATCGGCTGGTGCTGCAGCTGCTGGTGCAGCCGCTGCCTTGGCTTTCTCGGGATCTGCCATGGTAACGGCACCCGCTTGCAGAATAACGGTTTTTTCCATATCCGAATCAACAGAAGCCACATCGTTCTGGTAACGCAATTCGTATTCACCAATTTTCACAACATCATTATTAGTTAGCGCAGATTTGGTAATGCGGTTACCATTCAGGAAGGTGCCATTGGTACTGTTCAGGTCTTCAATGAAAGAATCGTTACCTACTGTCAGGATTTTTGCATGAGTGCCGCTAACACTCAGGTCATCAAGGTGAAGGTCATTCACCTGTTTTCGGCCAATATTCACCACCGTTCTTTCCAGATGAATCTGGTTCACTTCCCTACCGTTTTTAGAAATGATTAATTTAGCAGCCATTTTTATTTTCCTACGCAGGTTTCCTGTTAACTTTTAAACAACCAATTGAGAGATTTCTTAATTAAACTTCCTTTTTGTGAATGCAGGAGTATTACTGACACATTATCCCGACCACCTGCTTCACAAGCTTTAGTAATGAGTGATTCCAGAGTTGGCTCAAGTTCACCATTAAATTCATTTAAGGTAATTGAGATTTCTTCATCACTAATCATGTCATTCAAACCGTCAGAACATAAGAGATAGATATCATTTTCCAGCGCCTCACAAGTGCCTACATCTACTTGCACGCTATCACCAATACCAACAGCACGGGTGATCACATTTTTTTGTCCAGCACTCTGTGCTTCTTCCAGTGTCTTGAAATAACCCTGATCAAGCAATTCATTAATAAGAGAATGATCCTTGGTGAGTTGTTGTAATTCACCATTGCGTAAACGATAGAGGCGAGAATCACCAACATGTGCAAAGTGCAAACTATTGTTGTGGGTTAAAGCAACCACAACAGTGGTGCCCATACCGCGGTAGTGATCGTTTTCTTCCGCGGTGATAAAAATTTCGGCGTTTGCTTTGCTCACACAGGCATCCAGTAATTGCGCAATGGCTTGTGCCTGTTCTGCTTCATTACCTTTGTTCAGACTGGCGTTAGCATTCTCAAGATCCTGACTGATACTGGAAACTGCCATCGCACTGGCAATTTCTCCACCTTGATGACCGCCCATGCCGTCAGCAAGCACAACAAAGCCAAGATTCTGATTGGTGTAAATGCAGTCTTCGTTGAGTTCCCTCACTCTACCTACATCTGTTTTACCACCGAGTTGCCATTCAAACATGAGACTAACCTGTATTAAAAATCCTAACTATATTAAGAACCTGAACCTGCTGCTTCACGACGTTTTTTTGCGGCCGCCAAACAGGCTTTTAAACCGTTGGCAAATGCCTTGCCTGTAGCAAAGCGCTCATCAGGATTTTTCGCCAGCGCCTTGTCAAAAAACTTTTCAAGTTCAGGAGGAAGTTTGGAATTAAATTCGCGAATTTTTGGATGTTTTTCATTAGCAATCTGGAACATCAAGGAAGCCATGGAGTCGCCCTGAAAAGGAAGCACACCACAAAGCATTTGATAAGCCATCACACCCAGTGAAAATAAATCAGAACGACCATCCACATGTTTACCTGCAAGCTGTTCAGGTGACATGTAAGAAGGTGTGCCCAGAATGGTTCCTGTTTTCGTTTTGTTGGAATCCGTGATACGCGCAATACCGAAGTCAGTAATTTTCACTTCCTTGGCATTGGGTTCATACATGATGTTGGCAGGTTTAATATCGCGATGTACAACGTTTAATGAGTGTGCGTAATCCAGCGCATCAGCAGACTTGAATAGAATGTCGAAAACCAGTGCAGGTGCCAGCAAGGTGTCAGGTTTTACATGGTCGGCCAAATCGCGCCCCTTCAGAAACTCCATAGCAATGTAAGCTAAATCATGTTCTTCACCGGCATCAAGCATGGTAACAATGTTCGGATGGTTAAGCCGACCAGCGGTTTCTGCTTCACGGAAAAAGCGTTCCTTCACATCCTGCAGGGCATCGCCTTCAAACTCCTGACTTAAGGCCATGGTTTTAATAGCAACCTCGCGTCCAATTTTTGGATCACTTCCAAGATACACCATACCCATGGCGCCCTTACCGAGTTCCTTGATAATTTCATAGCGACCCAGTTTTGGTTTTTCTACGGAATCATCACCAGTCATGATCAAGGTTGCATTACTGCCGCCACCGCCTGGCGCAAGAACAATGGTCTCTTCCATTTTCTTGCTCTTGTCGATGCGTTCACTTACATCCTTGAACTTCGGTGCAAAGTCATGAATGTATTTGTAAACGTTTCCTGATTTGGCGAACTGACGTTTGCGTTCGTAATCCAGTGCCAGGTTATAAAGTGATTCTGCTAACTGCTCATCCTTAGGACACTTCCTGAATTTCTCGAAGGCCATATCAAGCTGACCTTGCCCCTGGAATGCAAGCCCCAACATGCGATTACTTTCGGCAGATTCCATGTCAGCACTTTCCTTACCTTTTTCAGTTACCAGAAAGCGCTTGGTGGTTAATAGAATGTAGCCAAACACCAACATCAGTAATGGCGTCATTAATGGAATCCACACGCGCTGGCTAATCATGAGCGCGAAGTGCGCACCCAGGAAAATGGCAACAATCGCCAGAGACACCAACGCGCCATTCTGGGCATTCAGGCGAGGCAGCAGGGCG
Organism: Pseudomonadales bacterium; assembly: GCA_040235395.1. Taxonomy (GTDB): domain Bacteria; phylum Pseudomonadota; class Gammaproteobacteria; order Pseudomonadales; family JBECKS01; genus JBECKS01. The sequence continues at coordinate 5,925 of JBECKS010000096.1, forward strand.
GTAAGGAACAGCGCTACAAAAATAAAGGCAAGCAACTGCACCCAAACACTCCAGTTGGGTTGGGTGAAGAAATCTTCTTCCAGAATACTGGAAACATTATGTGCCAGTGCAAGCACAGGTGGCATGGCAGAGCTCACGGGTGTTACAAGGGTTGTGCCAAGACCAGCAGCGGTTGGACCAATCAGAACCGTCTTGCCCTTGAATTGCGCAGCGGGAATCACGTCATAGTAAAAATCTGAAAAGGAATTCACGCTGAAAGCAGGGCCGCCTTCCGGATTCTTGTAATAGAAAGCATGCATGCGAAGCTGTTGGTCAGTCTTGATATTGAGATTGCCCACCTTCACAAAATCACTGGCAACAATCACTTCTGATAAATCCAGATTCAGGGTCTTGGTGGCCAGCATTAAAGCCATGCTTGGGTAATATTCGCCAAAATAGTTCACCACCAAGGCATCACTTCGTGCCGAGCCATCCACATCCAGTATGGCATTCAGGTGACCCATACCCGCTGCATGGGCAGCCACTTTTTCAGTGGGAAACTGCATGGAAGAAGCAAGAATGGCTGTTCCTTCAAGGGTATTTTCCAGCGCGAACTGCTGAACGTAGGCGGGTGTTTCGGTGTCGGGTTTGCCATAGGCTTCACCAAAGAACATGAAGGTTGGCAGCACCACATTGCCTGCATCCTGAATGGATTTGCCCAATGCGCGGTCACCATCAAGCAGTAATTTGGCTTCATCAATACGACTCTGTAGGCCCATGACCGACTGGCTAACACCCAGCATGTTGTTCTGTAGTGTTGGTTGTTTCCTAAGCCCCTTGGCACCGGCATTCAGCTTGTTGAGCTTGTCACCTGAAACAGAAGTGCTTTCACCACTTTCCTCATTAAGGCTCTTGGCAATGAGCCCTTCGGATTCCATGAACTTGTCCATACCCAGAATCAGTGACAGCCCCGGGTCTTCCTGCGGCTCGAAGAAAAAGGCGGTATGGCCGATCACTTTGGCACCGGCTGCTTTCAGTTTGGCGATTGCTTCAGCATGCACATGGCGCGACCAGGGCCAACGACCTATGGTTTCCAGACTTTTTTCATCAATGGCAAGCACAGTGACCTGTTTGTTAGGTTCAGCACTGGTGGCATTCAGACCCATATCATAGGCCCAACGCTCAATTCCCTGTGTGTAGGTGGTGGTAAAGTAAAGACCAATAAAGGTGATTACGATGACCAGACCTAGAAACCAGTCCTTTTTCCAGAAGGTTTGTTTATTCACACCTGTTCCCGATTCGCAATGCTTACTTGCTTACTTGCTTAGTTACTTATTTAGCTACTTGTTTATTTACTTATTCTTTCTTCTTATGCGGGCCTGAACAGCCCTGAGGAGTTGGCTAGTGTAGCAAGAGCAGAATGTGCTTCGTAGTGTTTTTTACGGGTTTTAAGGGCAAAAGGGTGTTTCTTTGGAAAGCTCAGCACAAAAAAAGAGCCAGCAAACACTGGCTCTTTTTATTTTCATTAAAATGACTTTGTTTTCGACAACAGATTAATAGCTTCGCATGGGTTTGGGTGAGCTCATGCCATCATTTGACTGTCTGGAAAACTGCTTTTTGAAAAAGGCTTTCATGGCTTTCCAGCTTTTCTTATCAGCCTTTTCGTTATATTCCAGTGGCAAACCAAATTCCTTGCCAACTGCCGTAGAACCCGGGTTAGTGAAACTGTGTTTCGCACCTTTGTAATTCACAAATTGATAGTCTGCTTTACGTGTTTTCATTTCTGCTTTGAAGGCTTCAATGCTTTCTGCTTTAACAAAAGAATCATCAGCACCGTTCAACACGAGCATGGGGGTGCTTATTGGGCTGTCATCCTGTTTCAATGCATCTAGTGATCCATGAAAACTGACGACACCGACAAGATCGTTATCGCTGCGTGCAATATTCAATACCACGGTACTATCAAAACAGTAACCAATGGCAGCAATATTATTTTCATCCACTAGATCAGATTTTTTCAGCTCGGCTTTGCCCGCATTAAAACGCGTGAGCATGGTATCGTATTGCGACATCACTTCGGTCATGAATTTGTTAGCATCTTCTGGATGGCTCGCCAGCTTTTTATCGCCATACATATCCAGCGCAAAACCCACATAACCTTCCTTTGCTAAATCCTGAGCGCGTTTGCGCGCATAATCATTGTGCCCCCACCATTCATGCACAACCAGCACGCCAGGGCGTTTACCTTCTACAGCATCATCCCATGCCATAAAGCCGGTCATGGTGGTGCCATTCACATCGTATGAAATTTCTTTGGTTTGTACGGCTGCCTGAGTGAGCGCAGAAAAAGAAATCAGGGCAAGAAAAATTAATGCATTCGAAAAAATTTGTTTAGTCATTTTCCATCTCCGTTCTAATTTAATTAAAGGTTTGCATTTAAAACCTTTAAATAACGTCAGCGAGGCAGTTTATACAAGGGCCAGGCTCGTTCCCGACGAGCCTTTGGCATTTCCTACATCCATGTAGGTCACAAAAATATTTGAAACGGCGGAGTTTACGGTGTGTAAATGAGCAAGTTTCAAATATTTTTAACACAGTAGAAACAACGTAGCTAGTTATTTAAGTTTTAAGAAAATATTCACTCATTGTGACTGTACGTATTTTGTGAAGTTGGTGGAAGTGAGTCACTGCCTTTAATAGCAGAAACATATTTTTTGCCAGTTTCAAACGTGAACCTTCCGCACAATAAAATAAATAAGGATTGGTGATGTGTTCAGGGCTAGGCCAGGCTTCTTCTACCATACCATCAAAGTGTGGGCTGCCATCAATAGTTTTTAGAATCACATTACGAACATAACGTGCGCGGGGTTGTAAGCTTTCAGAAACGGGTGACATGTTGCCATGCCAACGCTCTATCCATTCCCTGCGTGAATATTTTTTAGGTCGCGTCAGTAAAGTCACTGCCTGTTCAGTGGGCGAACGCTCGCCATCAGGCCAGTCACGTTTACGAAAATGTGGGTTATCACCGTAATCCTTGTAAATACTTTGCTCCACTTCATAAGCGCCTACCTTGAAGCCCGCATGCTCAAGAACAGCAACAACTTTTTTTATCATGTGCTCCGCATCTTCATCGGTGATGATGCTTACGGTGGCTACAAGCGCATCACCTGCATACCATTTTGGCGCAGGCGATTTAACGGTAGAGAACTCATCATCAATGTTCATGCGCAACTGACTAATACCCAGTTTTAATAACTCAGGTGCGCATTGATTCAATAAGACTTCACGACGTTCTTTTTTTGAAAGCTTTTTATCAGGCCATAAAAGAAAAAGCAGGGCAGGCATGTAGACAGTAGTCATGTCTAACTCACTCTTTGTAGAGATCTTCGGTGGCTTTACTGATAAAGCTCACCGCCTGCTTGCGAGTAAAGAAGCGTGAAAAAAGCAGATAAACAAAATGATTCATTTTGCCTGCAATCACCGTAGGCCCTTTCTTTTTCTCAAGCGCCGCAATGAATTCCTTAACAACCTGTTCGGGCTCCATAGGAAAAGCCGATGCCATTTTCTGTGCCGGTGTATGTTTCTTGAAATTAGGTGTGAGCGTAGCGCCCGCAACGCAGGCCATCACATGAACGCCCAAGGGTTTGAATTCATGCCACAATCCTTCTGCAAGCACGGTAATAAACGCTTTGCTCGAAGCATAAGTGGTAACCATGGCAGAACCTTGAAAACCCGACATGGAAGAAACCAGAATAATGGCACCGCGTTTTCGTTCAATCATCTGTCGTTTAAACACATCAATGAAGGTTAAGGGTGCTTTACAGTTTACATCGAGAGTCAGTAACTGTGATTCCAGTGAATCGTCGGCGAAATTTCCAATATAGGAATACACAGCGTTGCAAACCACAATACCGATTTCCTTGCCATCAGCGAATTGGTTTAATTTTTCAGCAAGATTGGTATCAGAAAGATCAAGGGAAAGACAAGCCGTTTTAATCTGAGGAAATCTTTCTTTGATTTTTGTCGAAACGGCATCAAGGCCTTCCTGCTTCCTTGCAATCAGAAGAATGTTCAAACCCCTTTCCGCAAGCTGTAAGGAAAACTGTTCGCCGATGCCTTCGGTAGCACCGGCAATGATTGCCCACTCGCCGAATTGTGTTTTGAGGCTCGCCATGAATTATTTTTTATGTTTGGCGTAAAGTTCCCGACAGTAAGGCATGCAGATTTCCATGGCTTCCTTCACCGTATATAAAGGACGGTAATCAATATCTTCATAAGGCTCGCGAATATCACTCAAGTGGGTAACCGTAATCTTGATGATTTGCATCGGTAGCAGGAAGGGGCGAGGAAGACCTAAACGGAAATGCAAAAATTGCCATACTGCAAGAATTTTAATCAGCAAGCCAACGGGCATGGAATATTTTGGAAACTTGTGTCCAAGCCCTTCAATGAGTGGGCGGAAAAATTCAAAATAATTCTGAGGTTCATGATCGCTAATAAAATACCCACGACCACAACAACGGTTGCCTTCTACCAAACGTTCAGCACAAAGAATGTGTCCATGAACCAGGTTATCTACGAAAGAATTTTCGTGGGTGGAATTCAGGTTACCTAAAGTCACTAATAATTTTCCGCTCGCCAGTTCTTCAACAAAATTATCAAGCATGATGTTGCTGCTGGCACCGTAAATGCCACAAGGGCGAATCGCACCGGTTTGCATACCGTCTTTACCATTTTGCGCAAGCACCAGTTTCTCGGCTTCGATTTTGGTTTCGGTGTACATGTCGATCAGGTTTTTTGCATAAGGTGTATCTGAGTTCATCATGGTGACGGGTTTGCTATCAAAGCAAACCGAATTTGAACTGGTGTATACAAAACGTTTAACACCGGCTTTTTTTGCCGCTTCTAACAGTGAGCGTGTTCCTTCCACGTTCACATCATAGGAAAGTTTTTTGTAGGCCTTGGTCACACCAAACCCGCCCGCCAACTCGATGATTGATGCCGTGTGAAAAACGCAATCCACACCTTCACAAGCTTCTAATAGCGCTTCCTTGTCGGCAAGGTCAGCTACCACGGCAATGAGTTTCTTGTGTTTGATCTTGCACTCAACACGATCAAGCACCACCACTTCGATATCCTGATCAAGTAGCGCCTGAACCAGATGGCTACCTAAAAAGCCTGCGCCACCCGTTACCAGACAACGACCCAGTGATTCGATTTTCTTGTCATCTTTACGTCGATGAGGCCCAGGTTTGGTGAAAGTACTTTCGTGTCTATTTGCAACGTCGTTCATAGGAAACTCTTTTAGTGTGTTTTTTATTGAGGGGAAAGGTGTTCGATAATACCGAGCTGAACACTCACCTTATATAGTCCAAATATATGAGAAATAACTACCTGCGTTGTCGCTACTGCGTTAAAAATATTTTCAAAATGCTCATTTACTACAAGTAAACTCCGCTTTCTCAAATATTTTTGCCTTGTATCGACTGCCTCGCTTACGTTATTTCAATTTTTACTTTCTAGCTGCCTTATCGCCACAGCGTTATTTCGATTTTATTGTTATTTTTCAGCAGCTTG
>JBECKS010000154.1:0-3818 GCA_040235395.1 Pseudomonadales bacterium
CTCAAGTTCTGCCCAATCAATATCGCCATCGGTGGCAAGATTTTCAAACTCAAGAATACCGAGCTCTTCAAATTTAACCCGGGCTTCTTCTGTTAACAAACCAATACGCTTGAGATTAGGCATGACACGCGTAAATAAAAGTTTACGGAAGTTAGAAGTAACATTGCCGGCTAAAAACAGTTTTCTGGCTTCTTCAACATTCCAGCCCCAGTATTCAAAAACATCCGTAGGAACGAGTCGCTCTCTTGAAATGACACAGGCTTCATAAGCAAACATGGCGCGATCATTTTTTTCTTCTTCGCTTAAGGTTTTTACGAACTCCTCAAGATAATTCACGCCGAAGGTAACATGACGTGCTTCATCGCGAATGACCAAGTCCAGAATGTCATACAGAACAGCACTTGGTGTAACCATCTTGATGGCATTGAATGCCGACAGCGCCAGACCCTCAATGACAATCTGCATGCCAATGAATTTTAAATCCCAACGCGAATCAGTGAGAATTTTATCCAACAGGCTTTTTAGTTCATTACTGATTGGATAGCGCAAACCTACTTGATCATTAAGGTATTTAGTAAACACTTCCACGTGACGAGCTTCATCAAAAGCCTGAGAGGATGCATAGAGTTTTGCATTATAAGTCGGTGCGCAACTTACCAGTTGTGATGCAACGAGAAGCGCACCTTGCTCACCGTGTAGAAACTGACTAATGGTCCAGGCATGCATATGCTTATTGAAGTTATCCTGTTCCTGTTCTGTCATTGAAGTGTATTCAGGATATTCCATGAAGGGATGAATGAAGGCGATTTCTTCATCGCTTAGCTTGCGAGGTTTCTGTGTCCAGTCAATATCAATTTCCGCATCCCAGTTCAGTTTTTTTCCAAGATTGTAGAGACGACGAATACGGTTATCCTGTAACTGATAATCCCAGTTATAAGCACCTGTTAATGGCGTGTTGAAAATCTCGGCAATCTCATCCACATCCTGTTTTGAAATTTTCATATCCAGTTCAGGCTCGAGCAGACCATAAGCGCTGTCTTCTCTCTGTTCGTCTTTGCTGGCGTTGTATTCGGATGTGTAGAAGAGTTCCCTGGGGGCTTTTTCAATAAATTTCATGCTTGTTCTCCACGCAATGGTATTAGAGCAGAAGACCATCTTAAGGCTCTGGTGCAGGAAGGCTAGGTTATTTCAAGACAGCACTTGCGGCACCCTTGCACAGTCATTACTTAATCATGGAGACAAACTTTCCTGTTTCGGTATTAACCACCATGTAACCGGGCGCCAAGCTGCTTATAAAATGATAAACACGGTAAGGACCATCTTTCATTTCCATCAACGGCGAGTCATTCTTAATCACGCCCTTTAGATTGGCATCACCAATACTGAATCCATAATTTTGTAATGTTGGAATCTGTTCCTGATAGTTGTGATAAAGAGAAGCATTCTCGAAATAACTTTCACCAGTTATGAGCTTATGAGTGACTACAGTTTGATAAAGAGTTGATTGTTCAGGCAGGGAAATGGCGAGTAAAGGCGTCTTGAAACCTAGGGGCTTCTTAAGATCGGATTCATAGGCAACGTAATATTCGCCATTCCCATAAAAAACAGCCATCGGTCTCACGGAGTAGAGGGAATGCAAGCCATAGATAAGTGCGGATAGCTGAATGATGCCTATGATGGCAAGATCCATCTTTATTCGTGGTTTGTTTTTTTTGTAAATCACTAGCGTAATGAGTGGGCCGAGCACTACATCAACGCCACCAATAAGCGTGAGGATGATTTCTCCGCCTTCTGAATAAAAGAGAAAGCCCGGTAAAAGAATGAAATAACAGAAGAGCGCAAGCGAAGTAAACAAGCTAATGCTCAACAACAGGTGAACACCAAAAGCCGTCAATCGGGATTCGGGCATATGAAACATGATTTTAAACCTCCAGTATTTTTGTTAGTAGGGATGAACCGCGCTTAAATTGCTTCAAGGAATATCTTGAGCAGTTGGCTCTGATAGCTATCTTTTCGCTGTATCAGGAAAAAGTCGCGATTCAGGTTAACGAAATCACAATGTAATTGGACAAGACTTCCAGCATCGAGTTCTGCTTTGATGGCAAGACGCGATAGACAACCAAGACCTAAGCCAGTTTTAACAGCGAGCTTTACTGCTTCACTATTTCCAAGTTCAAGAATGACTGAGGGATTGCGCAGAATATTCTGGGTGGCATTAGAAAACACTTCTCTCGTGCCAGAACCAGATTCCCTTAAAATCCATTGGGCATCGTTGAGGTCTTTTTTGGTAATGACTTTCTTGCTCGCCAGTTCATGGTCGGCACTAGCAAACACAACAAGCTCATCCTGTTTCCAGACCTGGGTATCGAGTTGTGGGGCATGGGAAGGCCCTTCAATAAGCCCGACATCAAAGCGCATGCTTTGCATGCCAGCGACAATCTGCTGGGTATTGGCAATATCCAGTGTGATATTGACTTGAGGATGCGCCTGCACAAAGGCTGCTATGTGTGCTGGAACCAAATAGTTTCCAATGGTTGAGCTCGCTCCAATCTTTAAACTACCTTGCAGGCTTTCCTGCTCCCGCGACTGCTCAATTTCTTCAGCTTGAATCAGAAGCTGATGTGCCTTCGGTTGTAGCCAGCGCCCGTAGTCGTTGAGGCTAAGACGTTTACCATGACGATGAAACAGAGGAGCGCCCAAATGGCTTTCCAGTTCAGCAAGCGACATGCTGGCGGCTGACTGGCTAAGATTTACCTTATCGGCTGCTTTGCTGACGCTCCCTGTTTGGGCAATGGCGTTAAAAACAGCAAGTTGTTTCAGGCTAATACGCATAAGCTCACCTAGGCTTCTCAGGAAGCATTGAAGCAGAAAACAGCATGTTATCGCTTTAACAGATAAAAATCATCGCGATAATCAGTTTTACTAATGATGTGGTTTTGCCTGAGTAGGCATTGTTAGCGCCGTCGTCCTTGGTTGTAAGTTGATGGTCCGGGCGTATAATCAATTGAGCTAATGACCAGTTCAGCCAGTTATTCGAGCTGTAGTGGGATTGTTTTTAGCGGCAACGATAGTTTAGATGGGAAAGTGTTATGTCAGATGAATTAGTAACCGGCAAGGTAAAGTTCTTTAATAACTCAAAGGGCTTTGGATTTATTGAGCAGGAAAACGGTCCTGATGTATTCGTGCATTTTAGTGCGATTGAGATGGAGGGTTTTAAGACCTTAACAGATGGACAACTCGTCAAGTTCAAAATTGTTGATGGAAAGAAAGGTCCTCAAGCAGAAAAAGTAAGCCCTGCTTAAGGTTAAGAAGGTTGTCTAGTTAAAGACTACCGTTCTATTTCCAAAAACAAACACCTTTTCCCTTATCACAAGCTGTAATGCATTAAGTAGTACAGCCTCTTCCAGTTGTTGACCTGCACTGGCAAGCTTTTCAGGTTGATAGCTATGGTCTACATGAATCACGTCCTGAAGAATGATAGGACCTTGATCCAATTCATTAGTAACAAAATGCGCTGTAGCGCCAATAATTTTCACACCACGTTCAAAAGCCTGTTTATAAGGATTAGCGCCAACAAAAGCAGGCAGGAAAGAATGATGGATGTTAATTATTTTTTGGGGAAAGCGCTCAACAAAATCGCTTGATAAAACCCGCATGTATTTTGCAAGCACCAGATAATCCGGTGAGTAAGATGCAATCAAGTCGAGGATGATTTTTTCATGTTGCTCTCGAGAGTATTCATTGTGATCAACAACATGAAAAGGAACATCAAATTTTTCAACCAGTGGTGCAAGCACCTTGTGATTGCTGATTACCGC
>JBECKS010000194.1:0-19857 GCA_040235395.1 Pseudomonadales bacterium
AGTCCTATACTCAACACTAAAGGTTTAAATATCTATTTCAAATTAATTTTGATAAATGGTTAAGATTCGGGAATAGAAGACGTTTTTTTATCCGCAAATGTTAACCGTATCCCATCTTTTCCTGCAAGGGTATAAGAAGAATAAAACCCCATTCCGCTAAAGTCCATTCGATACTCACCTGAAAAATCCTGCCTGATTTGCTTGCAAGGATCCAATTGTTAGCAAATTCACCTGAAAATTAGTGTGAGAGTTGCCTGGAACCAGGCGTTCCATGAATCGCAGGCGAGTGCAGGCCCACAGGTGATGCCATGTGATGAAAAGTTAGGTAATCGTTATGAAATGAAGAGGTCTGGCTGCGCTAGCGGGGGTGCGCGAGGCGGGTTTAGTAGCCCTTCGACAGGCTCAGGGCGCGATTGGTCCAGGTGGTTGAGGATCTGCTGGATGATGAGAGGGTTGTCGATGCAGGCGATTACCTTGAGTTTGCCGCCGCAGTGCTGGCAGTTCTCTATGTCGATGTTGAAAACGCGCTTTAACCTCTGCATCCAGTTCATGGCCTGGTGAGGGTTTGCTTTGGGTTCATCTAGTTGGAGGGTGTTTCTCCCACGCTTGGCGGGAGTGATTCGTGAACGCAGTTTGTTGTTGGGTGCGAACACGCCGTGGTAGCGGGTGAGGTTGACGCGGGCAAGGGGGCTTCGAAAAAGTTGTACGGTTAGGTTTAAATAAATGGGGTTTGGCTTTCTTATAACGAGTATTTTTCCCTTTGTGTTACTATAACAGTAATTTTAGATAGGATTAATTTCCTTTTTTATAATACATAAACTTGGATTTTTTCTTGATTGGCCGCTGCGATTGCGTTAATCAGAGATTTCTTAGGAATTATTCCTCCTTAGAACTAAACAACTTGGAAAGAGCGCCTTTTATGCTAATGTTTTTTGGCTAATAATAATCATAAAAGACTTTTATTAATGTTTAAATTCCTTTTTTTTCTTGTGTTGCTTTATTTCTCCTATCTGGGTTTTATGATGCTCTACTTTGAGCTAAAAACACGGGGCGATAATTACTTCTCTTTACCTCTTTCTCAGCGCCGAAACTTGCGTGCTAAAATTCGTCAACATGGGCGCTTTATTTACCCATTCTTTATTTTAGTTTCCAAAGTCTTTCGTTTGCCGACCCCTCCATTGATGCATTATCAGGGCGTTACAGGGCCATTGATGATGTCCAGTAAAAAGTCCTATCGGTTTACCAAGAATTACCAGCCTCAATCCAATGATATTTTCGTTGCGACACAAATGAAATGTGGTACAACCTGGATGCAGCAGGTGGTATTTGAAGTATTGCATCGGGGTGAGGGTGATTTAAGTGATAACGGTTATCGTCATATGTATGCACTTAGTCCGTGGATTGAAACCACTCCCACTTCCAGCGTGCCTTTCGAACGTGCGCCTTTGGTTGGTGAAAAAAACAGCCGCATTATTAAAACCCATATGCCCGCTGACTTGTGCCCGCATCATGAAAAAGCGAAATATATTTATGTGACTCGTCATCCTGTGAGTTGTTTCGCCAGTTGCATCGATTTTATTCACTTGCTGGCTGGGCCGGCAGGGCCAAACCGGGTGAATATGCTTAAGTGGTATTGCAGTGATGATATGTATTGGCGTCCCTGGCCTGACCACGTTGAGGGCTGGTGGCGTAGGGCTGAGTCCCATCAGAATGTGTTGTTTGTGCATTATGAGTCCATGAAAAAAGATTTACCTGCAGTGGTTAAAAAAGTGGCGCATTTTTTGGAAATAGATTTGTCTCCAGAAGAAATTGGCAAGGTAGTGCATCGTGCCTCTTTTGAATATATGAAGGAGCATGAGGAGCATTTCTCAATGTTCTCACCGAATGTTTTTTCTGAGTCATTAAAAACAGTGCGTTTTATGCAGGCGGGAACCCTTGAACGATATAAGGATGTTAGCGATGAGGAGTCTAAAGCCATTATGGATTTTTGCCATGCGCGCTTAAAGACAGGGCATTACCCTTTGGATAGCTATTATCCCGATGCGAAAGCACTTGCTGAAAGTGTCACGCCAGCCAAGGCCGGTTCGGAGAAAATGAACAACGTGATATGATGACAGCTTGTTAACCGTCGATATGCCTGTCATTTGAATACTCTTCCCGATCTTCCCATTCAGGCAGTGTTGGCCGATGTTGTATCCGCACTGTCTGCACATAATCAGCTTGTTCTGGAGGCGCCGCCTGGTGCTGGTAAAACAACACTCGTCCCCCTTGCTTTGCTTGATCAGCCTTGGTTGGCTGATCAAAAAATTAGATATTTGGGGTCAGAGTAAAAACTCTTAAAAATTTGATAGAATGGATTCGCTAGGGAGGCAATTACTTACTCAAGGAGAGAGTCATGCCTCGATTACCAAGATTAAATCCTGTAGGAATTCCACAGCATATCATTCAGCGCGGGAATAATCGTCAAGCCTGTTTTTTTAATGACGAAGATATTGCTAGTTATGCTCATTGGTTGATTGAGTATTCAGAGAAGTATGGAGTGGATATCCACGCTTGGGTTTTTATGACTAATCATGTTCACCTCTTGGTTACGCCCAGGAAAGAAAATGCAGTTTCTAAGATGATGCAATCGTTGGGCAGATATTATGTGCTTTATATTAATAGAACCTATCAGCGTAGCGGCACTTTATGGGAGGGGGCGATTTAAATCCTGCCTCGTACAAACAGAAAAGTATTTGTTGGAATGCTATCGGTATATTGAATTGAATCCTGTTCGTGCAGGGATGGTGGATGATCCTGCTGATTATCTATGGTCGAGTTACCAGAGTAATGCCTTAGGTAAGTCAAGCAGGCTAAGGACACCTCATGAAGAATACTTGTCTTTAGGTAATAATGAGGAGTCAAGGCTCAAAAATTATCGGGATCTGTTCAGTCAAGAGATAGCACCAGAAAAACAGAAAGACCTTATTAGCAGCCTTAACAAGGGGTTGGTTTATGGTAATGAACGTTTTAAAGATGAGATAGAATTTAACCTGAGAAGGAAGGTTAGGGTTGGGAAAACCGGACCGAAACCCAAAGAGTTTTTACTCTGACCCGAATCTCAACGAATCTCAATTTTAATGAGCATGAGCTAGCTTCTCTCTCGCAGCTTCTGCCAGAAACGCTGAGCGATTGTTATTAGCACGATCAATCTGTTCAAGAAGACTCTCCGGCAAGGTGATGTTAATGCGCTTTTTTGGACCTTCGAAGGCAGAGATATCAACATCGATAAAAGCCACCTGATATTTCTTGCCAGCTTTTTTAAATGCCTGTTCAAGAGAAGAAGCTTCTGGAAGTTCGGTAACATTTTCGAGATACAGCGCAACTGCTTCACGTGCATTTCTTAGAATGTCGTCTTCATTATCAGCTGCACTAAAGCAGCCTGGCATATCGGGTACAATAATTCCCCAGGCTTCGGTTTTTTTAGAAGGCTGCTCAATCAGTATGGGATATTGTTTATACATCGTGCTTGGTCTCAGTTGATTTTTTAGCTTGTTTTCTAATTGCCTGTATTAAGCCCCTGGGTAAATCTTTTTTAGGATGGGGTACTGTGATGGTGTATCCATAATCAGGATGTGCCAATTGATGATGGCTACCTTTTACTCTTATGACCTTCCAACCTTGAGCTTCCAGCTCTTTCAGCAAATCCTTGCTCTTCATAAATTATACACACTTATACACACTTTGTCTCATTTGAAAAGAATCTTAATATACTGTACAAAATGCCAGTATAAAAGGGTGGGTATAAATATTTCAAGAATACAATCCAAAAAAAAGCCCCGAAGTCGGGGCTTTTTTATTTCAGCTGAGTATGGCTTTTATTTTGATAAAGCTTCCATGGCTTTTTTCTTGAAGCCTGAATCGTATGGAGGGTAAGCCACATACTTCGCCAGGTTCAGTTTGCCTTTACGGTAAATACCCTTTGCCTTGCTGAAGGTTCTGAAACCTTCTTCAGCATGGTAATGACCCATACCACTTGGACCAACACCACCAAAAGGAAGGTTCTCAACGCTGGCGTGAATCACGGTTTCGTTAATGGAAACACCACCAGAATGGGTATGCTTGAGAACTTTATCTTCGTTGGATTTGTTGTGACCAAAATAATAAAGCGCTAATGGGCGTGGACGGTCGTTGATGTAATCAATGGCTTCATCCAGGGTTTTGTAAGGAACAACTGGAAGAATGGGGCCAAAGATTTCGTCCTGTAATACTTTCATTTGCTCATTACCGTTAACAACGATGTGCAGAGGCATTTTACGGGTGCCGCTGAGGTCTTCGTTGTTTGGATTGATGCTAACAACTTCAGCACCTTTTTCTTCAGCGTCTTTCAGTACGTTTTGCAGACGGTCGAACTGACGATCGTTAATCACCTGAGTGTAATGAGGGTTGTCTTTAATGCGTGGGTACATGCTAGACACAGTGCGAGTCATGGTTTTCACGAATTCCTCTACACGGTTCTCAGGGCACAGTACATAATCTGGCGCGATACAGGTTTGACCAGCGTTCATACCTTTACCGAAAGCGATTTTCTGACAGGCGTCTGACATATCAACCGCAGCATCTAGAATCGTTGGTGATTTTCCACCAAGTTCCAGTGTAAGCGGGGTAAGGTTTTCAGCCGCAGCACGCATTACGTGATAAGCAATGGATGTTGCACCCGTGAACACCAGGTGATCCCAAGGCTTTTTAGAGAACTCTACCGCCACATCTGCTTCACCCATCACAACCGCTACTTCATCTTCATTGAAGGCGCTTGCCATGGCTTCCTTGAACACCACAGAGGTTTTAGGGGTGAATTCAGACATTTTGATAACCGCACGGTTACCTGCTGCCAAAGCGCCTGCAAGAGGAACAGCAGCGAGCTGAACAGGGTAGTTCCAAGGGGCGATGATGCCGATAACGCCCAGTGGCTGATACATCACTTCAGCTTTACCGGGCATGTTCATGATGCCTGGGCTACGTTTTGAGGATTTCATCCACTTTGAAAGGTGCTTGGCGTTGTGTGAGCAGGCATTCTGAGCCATCACAACGTCTGCCATCAAAGACTCAACGACACCACGGCCACCAAAATCTTCGTTCATGGCTTCGATGAGCTGTCTCTGGTATTTCTTGAGCGCACTTTTCAATTTAGCAAGGTTGGCTTTACGAACTGCGTAGGATGGATAAGGCTCCTTTCTAAAAGCATCTTGCTGCAGTTTGAAGACTTTATTGAGATATTCGATTTCAGTATTGGACTGAGCGAATTCAGCGATATTTGCAACCATTTGATTTTCCTCGTAATTTTTCTATTAGAGCGCTAAGTGAAAGGCTTTGCCTCGTGTTTGCCTGTGCTTCATTCCATTCACTTAATTGTCTGTCAGTTTCAAGTTCGCCTCGTTTGCTACCGAGGGCTTCCATGAAGACAAAATGACAGGTGGGATGCTTGTTTTAATGGATATTTATGTGCCTGTCAAACCTGTTCTATCAATGACTTAGATGCGACAAAGACGCGACAAAGGCATTTTCATTTTTGAGCTAATCCAGCGTTTAAGTGTCGTATTTTGTGCCATATAATGTACTAAAGTTTCTGGATTAATTGCGTATTTCACATGATTGAAGATGGTATCAAGGTTCCTGCGGTTATCGTTCCCTCAATGGTTAAGGTGGCGGCGCGTATGGGTTTGAATGTGCCGCGTTTGTTAAGGGCGGCAGATCTTGATGAGTCTATTCTCAGGGTGAGTGATGATGTGATCGCTTACAAGACCATGAATACCTTCCTGACGGCGATGCTGGAGCAAAGTGAGCTGCCTACCATTGGTTTGTATATCGGTGCTGATATTGGCTTTGATTACTTACCTGACTTTGAGCGTTACATCACCACCTCGGCAACTGCGCGTGATGCCATCAAGGCAATCTATCTGTTTGAGCGCTTTAGCCCTTTCTATAACTTTGAGTTGAAGGAAAAACCTAATCTGGGTGAAGCTCACCTGATTCTTACCATTAGTGATGAAACGCCTGAGCATTTGAAATCGGTTTACATCGAAATGCTGGTTACCCTGATTGATCGTTTTGGAAAAATCATCTTGGGTGATCGTTACCGATTGAAGAAACTGGTGCTAGGCAATCGACTGAATGGCCCTTTGTTTGAGTATAAAAAGATTTTTGATGCGCCCATTGAAGCCGGCGCAGTAGTGAGCTCAATGATTCTGGATCTGGCTTTGCTGGATTTGCCTTTGGTGACAGCCTTACCTAAAGAAAACAAAAAGGCAGAGCAGGAACTGCGCTTATTGATTAAGGGCGCATTGAACAAACACGGATTCAAAGCGAAGGTGCTGGAAGCGATGCGGGAAAACACGGAGCTGGCAACGGGTTCAGTATCGCAGCTTGCCGATTTTCTTGGCTTTTCAGTGCGAGGATTACAACGCAAGCTCAAGGAAGAAGACGGTACTTTTTCTGAGCTGCAACTTGAGGCGCGCATGGAGCTGGCGATGTCGGAGTTACGGGAAGACAAGATGAGTATTGAGGAGATCAGCGACTTTTTGGGTTTCCAGAACCGACGCAGTTTTACCCGTGTGTTTCATCAGTGGTATGGCACCACGCCGAGTAAATATAGAAAGCTTGCACGACCGGGAAGAGTCGATGATTAAGTAGCAATGTTTTGCTAGAATCGCGGCTCTTTTTAAGAGTCATTCAATCCTAATTTTTAAAAGCAGAATTATCATGTCAGAACTTCAGAAAAGTCAAAGCCAACAGAATCAGGAAGTCATTAACTACTATGAAGAGAGTGCTATCGATTATCAAATCGTGTGGCAGGCGGGTAGGGATAATTCCCTACATTATGGTTTTTATGATGGTGATAACCCACGACATCGTCAGGCTGTGCAGAATATGAATTATCAGCTTGCGAAGCAGGCAAATATTCAGAAAGGCGATAAGGTTCTGGATTGTGGTTGTGGTATTGGTGGTAGTTCGGTGTGGTTAGCGAAAAATATTGGCGCCCATGCTACAGGCATCAACATCACTGCATTTCAATTGGACAAAGCGAGAAAGCTTGCATCAAAAACTGGTGTGAGTGAGTTAACCAGTTTTGTAGAAATGGATTTCATGAATACAACATTTGATGACAATACCTTTGATGTGGTGTGGGCGATGGAAGCTTCCTGTTATGCGCCTGATAAAAGGGATTTTGTGAAGGAAGCATTTCGAATATTAAAACCGGGCGGTCGTATCGCTATTGCAGACGGTTTTGTGAATGATGTGGATTTACCTGAAGAAAAAATGCAGAAGCATAAAGCTGCTTTACAGGAATGGCTCGATTGTTGGGCGATTCCAAATCTTGCAGGCAAGAAAGCGATTGTTGACGCCTTCAATGAAGCAGGATTTGAAGGTGGGCGTTTTAATGATGTGACTGAAAAAGTGATTCCTTCCTCGGTAAAAATGTATCGCACAGCACGTTGGGTTCAGATTCCTGCAAAACTTGCCTTGTGGCTTCGCATACGAAGTGCTACACAACATCGAAATATTCGTGCAGCAGAACTTCAGTTTCCTTTGCTAATGGATAACGTTTGGCGTTACGGAATCTGTACGGCGACTAAACCTAAATAAATTTTTAATTAGGGTTTATCCAGGCGCCACTAATACCTGGAATGCTTGGTAAATCTCCGTTACCTTTGCCAACCACCAGTTGCGCTTTCATTCCTTTTTCCATGTGCTGTGAAATGTCGCAATGAATCAGATAGGTTTTATTGTCACTTGGTACAATGAAACTTCCACTTTTTTGTGCGCCACCTGCCGCTTCTAAATGAAACATACCTTGAGGATAAAGATACTTAGGTAATCCATGAACCATCCATTGATGACGGATGTGATCTTCATTAACAAAAGTAATATTAAGTAAGCTGCAAGGCTCTACTTGCAGCTCATGTTTTTCGTAACCAAAAATTGTGCCAGGAAAATCTACGCTGTATTTTGTTCCAGCTTTAACGGTGATGTTGTAGGTTTGATTAATGGCTTTGCAATCTTCAGGAAGTTTTGAATCATTGCTGTTCATGACCATGCCTTCAGCATCTAGACTCATGTTGTGATGCATGTGATCCATGCCTTCCATCTCACCCATGTGGTCCATGTTCGCATGAGTACTGTGATCCATTATCTGATGTTTAGAATGATCCATGCTCTCAATATTTTCCATATTGTTCATCTGATGTTTGGAATGATCCATCTCTTCAGCAACAAGTGCATTTGAAAGCGATGAAATCAGGAAAAGGGTGATGAACGATTGAAATGTTTTCATCGACGAATCACCTGCGTAAGTGAAAATACCCAGAGAGTCCAAATGAAAATCATCAGAGCAAAACGTAAAGCATAGGTAGGTTCCTTAACTGTATCGGCGAAAAAATTATTTTCATCGTAGCTTTGCCACACAGGAATATTCTTTTTGTAGTAATCAGCGATAAAGAAGCGGTTCCAGTCGACACCCATTGCAAGTGGAAAACCACCTTCGCTTAAATATTTTTCGTAAACGATAGCAGTGCCGCTACCGCCGGGTGCAATGCCATCATTCGTTACTGTTTTCTCAACGTGATCATGCATTAGCCAGATGCCTTCTCCGTAACTGTGTAATCCATCATTTACGGTTTGAACTAAATAATCGGCGCGCTGAGCAGGTGCAATCCATCCAACATCACGAGTAACTTGTGCAGCTTTAGGAATCAACACGCCATCAGCATGGGTTTCAGTAAATTTATGACCATGTGTGTGCAGCGCTATGCCTTCATCAGAGCCATTGAGAATACGTAATTTAATTTTCTGATTTGGTTTGGTAACGATGATGGATTCCTGTGCGGTGTAGGGGAAAGATTTTCCGTTCAATAAAAAATAATCGTTTTTAGCATCAGTAATGTCATAGTCACGGTGCATTGATTTCGTAGTTTTTCGAACATCATTGCTTTCTTTAATGCGGTTGTTGAGCTCTTTATCAATGGATTCATAATGAAGATCATACTCAGAGTCGTAATTTTCCTTTGATGCAACGGAGCGATGTCGAACATGACCCGCACCAACGTTTATGGTTTCTAACCAGTTGTTTGGACGGTTTTCTTCAACGATTAGCATGCCTTGTAAGCCCATCATGATGTGTACTTGTGGTTGCACATGACAGTGATAGAACATGGTACCCGTTTGTCTTGGTTGGAATTCATAGGAACGACTCATACCAGGCATGAGTGGCACTTCGCTCGTTTGTGGAACGCCATCATTGCCTTCACCATTTTCATCAACAAAGGGATGGTCAACACCGTGCAAGTGAATGGTGTGTGGCATGTAGTGGCTGTTTTCTAAAGTTATGGTGACCTTGTCGCCTTGTTCTACGCGAATGGATGGAGAGGGTGCGCGTAACAGCGGATTGGCTTTTAATGATTCAAAATTTTCTGTGGACATGCCAAAAGATTTTGGTGCGAAGACCCACATGCCAGGTCTAATGCCCGGAGCAATATCATAAGAAGCGATTTCCTCATTATAGTCAGGAGAACTTCCATTAAGCTCCATCACTTCGAGTGTGATATGTATTTCATCAGGATCGCCATCACCATCAAGGTCTCTGCCTTTTACGATAGCATCAGGTGTTAAACGACTTTCCATGAGCACCATAGGGTCAACATTGTTGGTGCCTTTTACAGCAGCTGCAATGAGTGCTGGATTATCTACAAGACAGGTTTTTGACGCTTCTATGTCAACGCCATCGAGTTTCGTAGCCTGCCGCCAATGCTTTCTGTCAACAGGGCATTTGTCTTCAATGTCGAAATCTTTTGTTTTTCTGCTTGATTCAAGCGATTGGTAGGCGGGTAAACCAAATAATTTGTAGTGCTGTTTTTTAATATTATCTGGAAGCCAGTGGAAGGGCAAAGTGAAATAAAATGCGATAGGGAGCGTTAATGTCAGAAGCAGAAAGATTTTTTTCATTATTTTTCTGGAAAGGTTTGTTGTTTGGTTTGCGAATTATCTTTTGCTCAGGCAAAGGTTTTTAGCCTGGTTTTTTTCTATTCATTCCAATAAAAACACCAAAGACACCTGTAGAAACAACGACAATAATTAAAGTAGGAATTATGTATTTCCATAAATGAAATACACCAACCTGAAAAGGAAATACAGAAACAATACCTTCGGAATCTTCTCCATAGTAAGCAGTGACCAGGCCTATATATCGACCTTGTTCAGAGAAATCATACTTCACGGTCATTGTGCCTCTTGGGAAGTTTGTTTTTTCCTGATAGAAAATAGTTGCATCCTCGATTGCCTGAGGACCGCCCAAGTCAGCAAGAACTGCGTTGTTTCCAATGTTGTTTACGTCTTTGATTATTCGAAAATCAACATCCATATCTCTGAGCTCATTACTAATGAAATCGAGCACAAAAATTGATTTCCCTACAACAGGGATGTCTTCGCAGAATTCCTGAGTTGCTCTGTATTCAGGTTGATAGCCTGTGAAGTGAGCTTTAAGGCTTCCTAGCGTAATCAAACAAACATCGTCATCCATTGACACCCCCCCGTGGCCATAAGCCAATAAAGGAGATAGGGCGAAAAGTCCGAAGGAAATTAGTAACTTAATATTTTTCATGATGAATAAATTTTTATTCGAATACGGGGAGCATTGGTCCGCCTACTTCGTAATAAACTCTCTCCCCGTTCTCATCAAAGAAGAAAAGCATTGCAGCGAATCGGCTATCTGGATCGTAAATCAAACTTGTTAAACGATATGTTTCCCAAAGCGCATCATCTGCATACATAACAATTCGGGTTGTCTTACCCGGTTTAATCGGTCCACCCTCAACTACCAATCCAGATTTGGCAATCAGGTCGTTTTCGTCTTGAGGTTCAACATCCGACAATACATCTTTATTAATGAAGCGGAGGTTAGCAGTTAAAAACTCACCTAGTTGATAGGTGCTATTTGAGTTGTTGGTGATATCTAATTCAACTTTAAAGCTTCGTCCGGGAATACGATAACGTGCTTCAATCATTTGAATATCCAAAGGATCAGGTAGTTCGAAAATCGTTGGTATTTCAATGGTGCTGGTCTGAAGAGGGGTAGTTATTGGATGCTGATCTTGAGCGTAAAAATAACCTACTGTAATCGCAATAAGTGTGAAAACAAAAAAACCGAGAGACACAATCATGTCTTGTATGGTAATTAGCTCATTCCCTCCTTCGTCACCGCGTTCCTGAACAATTTTAAATCGAGGCATCACTACAGGAAGTTTTCTGAACCAATAATAGATCCATGCGACAGCGACAATGAACCAAAAAGCATGAAGCCACATAAATTCTTTAAAGCCTACACTTTCCAAATCAATTGTTCTTCCTGTTAAGGATGTAACTGTATTAACAAAATCATCCTGATTACCGGTAACTTCCACCCATCGCCCAGGACCGATTACAGGACCAGTATCCTTTACGTTGAGAATAGGATGTATGTGATAACGTCCTGGCATACGCGCTTTCAAAGTGATTTCGTATTCATAGGTTTCGCCTAACTTATACCGTTGTGAACGAATCGTAGGAACACCATTTACTTGAGAGTTGAGCCTTATAAAAGCCGGTCCTGGTGAGCTAACGTTTAAATATGCTTTACCTTCTGGAGAGGCCATGTGTTCTGGCCACCATACAGATGGCACGAATTTTCCCGAGATTTTAAGCTCTTCATTTACAGCTAGTTTTGTCGTCGTTACGTTAAAGTCTAGCCAATTGAAAGTGCGCATACGAAGCCCTGCCTGTTGAGCTCTTTCGCCATGGGCTAAAACTTCGGTTGAGAAAACCAATATGTAGCAGATAAATATGTAAATTAACTTGTTTTTCATGCTTGGTAATGCCTGTTCTGTTATTCAGCTAAGGGGTTAAACTACTGCACTTGCCCATCTGGATTTAGAGAGAATGGAACCAACCCAAACCCATAAGTAAAAATTCAGAATGGTTATGAATCCAGCGAAGATTGCTGTTAGCGGAGTAACAGCCTCACCAAAAGTTCTTAATGTGGATTCTTCAATAATTCGAACATACTCAGGCATTGCAGTCCTAATATATTGGAAGCCCATCAAGTCTGCTGTCGTTACCATGACGCCAAGGTATTCGATGGGTTCGTGAAAAGGAGCAAATGCTGGCCAATTTAATGGGTAAATAACAATCCCGAAAAGAAATGCACCAATGGCTCCGGTTAGAAAGAAACTCCTCGTTAAGAGCATTGTGCAATCAAGAAGTATCGCCATTCCAAAATAAGTGGAAGGCGCTACAAAACTAAATGGAAAACCTGCAAATTGATGAAAATTAAAGTATCTACTTACATAGGCTCCACACATATAGCCAAAAATAATACAAGTTGCAGCGATTGGCAGTCGGAAATATTTCCAGAAGAAATATGTGAATACTGCTGGCGTTGTAATCAAAGAGAAAGGTGTAACTAGTGGCCACCATCTTCGATCTCTCCAATCCTGCCAGTAATCCCAGTCTCCAATTGTTAGTGATACCAGAAACATTGAGACGCTTCCGATTGTTATAAGAAAGATGGGTAAGAACAATATATCAATATTTTTATAGACGAATAATTGCTGCTCAGAAGTGATTACAGCGGATTCCATACGGAGTTTGAAATCTTTGTCTTTAACGCCTGTGTTTAAATATAAAGACATGTTAAATACCTTTTGATAAAAACTGGGAAATAATTGACTGCTTGTCGTTGCTTGTAGAGTGAGGTCAAAAAAAACCCTTTTTCAGTTAAGAAAAAGGGTTTGTATTTTTTACTTTCTAAGCCGCTTCGCTTGTGGCTTGTTCTTTCGAAGCTATTTCTTCTTCAGTGGGCAAGTCGGTGAGTACTTTAACCCTGGCGATACACTGTACAAGAAAGCCTGCTTGCCCGAATAAACCCCATCCAAGAACTACAAAGCCCCAATGAACAGGTGCAGCAAATAACTCTTCAGCGTAGAAAAAAGTGTGTCCCCATTCATTAAAGCCAAGGTTTGGCATAATTAGAATTGGCGCCGAAGTCACAATCAATAGAGGAATAGAAACGCGGTTTCTGAAATCTGGCATTCTTGTGTGCATCCAGAGGCAACCTGCTACCAAGCCAAGCAAACCCAAAGGAACTGCCATATAAAAAAGTGCGATGTGTGTTGGGGTAAAGTCTGTGTCACGCACAGTAACCTGATGCCAAGCAGCATCTCCCTCTGTGTAGATACCCAGAATAATCACTGCAAAGATTCCTGAAATTGCAAAAATGCCAAAGATCAGGTTGTAAATCTTGAGCTCTTTCTTGGGATCCATGTGAACTTCTAAAGGACGGGTTTTCCATATCCACCATAAAGACCAAACGCCACCTAAAGTGATTAGTGTTAATTGAGCGTAAAGAAGTCTCATGTAATAAACCTGAAATTCAGGTTCGAAATAATCCAGACCGACAGTGAAAGAGTGGTATCCGATATACATGCGGTATCCCACAAAGAACATACCAGCGAAAATGAGGTTCATTCCTAGTCTGAAGTAAGGAATCTTGGGCATACCATCACTGCGCGTGGGTAATCTGTCTAATGGGCCTAATGGGCTGAGTTTTTTTCTTGGAACTGCAACATCTTCCATTACTGTAGACATGTCTTTTCTCCGTCTCTGTGTGATTCAAGTATTTTCTAAATCTTTTAATTCTTTATGGGTAATGCTTACATTACCTCGACCCTCATTCTGTAAAAAAAGACGGGCTTTGTGTAGGCGTTTTGTACCTTTCAAAGTCGTGATATGTTCCCAGAGAAAGCGGCCATATGTTCTGTAAAGGTGTTGGATCGATAATAAAGAAACTGATTAAAAAACAGCAAGTTAAAGCATTTAGTGGCAGTCTGGTTTGATTTGAATCTAAAAAAAAAGAAGTGGTGAAACTCAGGATTTTGACAAAACGTCAAATATCCTGACGGCTGGCTCATGTTTGGCGAGCTATTTAAATTAGTTTTAAACAGTCAATACCGTCTAGAACCATATGGATAAGTAGGCCAAGACCAACATATCGAGTTGGTTTGAACAGGCTCATGCCAAGATAAAGTGGCTGGACGTAATAACTATGTAACGGGTGAAAACCAATACTGCATCGAAGTGGGTCAAATAGAGGATCGGCTAATAGGTGGTCGATATCCACAAGCATTGTAGCAATAATAATGAGGTAAGCTTTCTTGAAATCCTTGCGAAAAAATACCCACGCTATAATTGCAGGGACAAGAAAGTGAAGCACCATATGTATAGCAGAAGAAAGCATTATGTATTACCGGTTGATAAATAGGAAAGGAATGTGAGAACGACCAAGGTTTTATTGTTTTTAAATAAATTCATATTGGGTGCGATTGTACTCTTTTTTCCAGGGATTTTTATTTATCTCTTTGGTTTTGTTTTTTATTCAGGTTTTTACCTGGAGGCTCAACAGGCAAAAACATTTCCTTCAAAAGAATGTGAATCAGCTATTGAAAATATGCCATCCGTATTTAATGGAAAAACCGCTAAAGGTTTTTCATATTCACTTAAAACTCCTTTGAATTATGAGTCAGAAAAAGCCTGGCCTTTGTTAATTGTATTTTCTCCCTCAGTAAATGCTTCCATTATGGAGCGTTATACAGGACTGACAGGTTCAGTGACAGAAGCAGGATTCGTGATTGCCTATGTAGATAGTGTGCGTATGAATATTGAAACTATTAAGAGTCTAGTGGAAATTGTTGACGATATAGAAAAGAATTTTTGTATAGATAAAGAGCGTGTTTATCTAACAGGTCATTCTGATGGTGCAACCATTAGTCAGGCACTTAATCTGTTTCCTGAAACCCGTAATTATTTTTCTGGTTTTATTTCAAGTGCAGGCGGTTTTAGGGAAAGTGATTTAGAAACCTTTGAATGTTCTGAAAATAAAAACGTGATGCTTTTGCAAAATGAAGGCGATAGTCACTTCAAAGGTTTTAGTTCTTCTGCTTTGAACTGGTGGCTAAGTTGTAATGCCTGTAATGAAAAGAACAGGCGTGAAAGCGACGGATGTGTTTATTATCAGGAATGCGCTAATGGACGACTGGTATTTTGTGAGCAGCCTGGAAACCATTTAAGCTGGCCCAGGCGTCACAAGGAAATTGTGGAATTTATTTCTGATTATTCGGGTTTTTGAAATATCAGCGTGCAGTTGGTGCCACCAAAACCGAAACTGTTGGACATGATTCGATTAAGTTCCATATTGATTTTTTCTCGCACGACTGGAACGCCTTCTGCATCAGGGTCGAGATTTTCAATATTCGCTGATTCACATATGAAACTGTTTTCCATCATAAGAATCGAATAAATTGCTTCCTGAACACCTGCTGCACCTAATGAATGACCAGAAAGAGATTTGGTTGAGTTGATGTAAGGAATCTTGTCTTTGAAAACTGCTTTCACTGCTTTTAATTCAGCCATGTCACCAACAGGAGTACTTGTGCCGTGAGCATTGATGTAATCAATGTCACCATCCACTGTTGCCATCGCCTGCTGCATACAGCGGGTTGCACCTTCACCTGATGGCGCAACCATATCGTAGCCATCTGATGTTGCACCGTAGCCAACCAGTTCAGCGTAAATTTTTGCGCCTCTTGCTTTAGCGTGTTCGTATTCTTCTACCACCACTAGACCACCGCCACCGGCGATGACAAAACCATCACGGTCTGCGTCATAAGCGCGCGAAGCTTTCTGAGGCGTTTCGTTGTATTTTGAAGAGAGCGCACCCATTGCATCAAACATCATGGTTTGACTCCAATGCAATTCTTCACCACCACCTGCGAACACAATGTCCTGTTTACCTAGTTGAATCAGTTCTGATGCATGACCAATACAATGTGCGCTGGTTGAACAGGCTGATGTGATTGAGTAATTCACACCTTTAATCTTGAATGGCGTTGCCAGACAGGCGGAAGTCGTGCTTCCCATGGTGCGTGTGACGCGATAAGGGCCTACACGTTTCAAACCTTTTTCCCTGAGTATGTCTGCACTTTCAATAATATTTGCTGTTGATGCGCCACCTGAGCCAACCACAAGCCCTGTTCGCACATTAGAGACATCATCTTCACTTAATCCTGCGTCTGCGATTGCCTGTTCCATGGCAAGATAAGTGTAGGCCGCAGCATCACCCATAAAACGCAGTACTTTACGATCGATATGGTCTTCGAAATTAATATCGATTGAGCCTGCAACATGTGACCTGAAACCAAGCTCTTTGTAATCTTCCTGAAAAGAAATACCTGATTTGCAATTCTGTAATGAATCCAGAACGCTGGATTTATCCATGCCAAGACATGAGCTAATTCCAATACCAGTGATAACGACACGTTTCATAAAGTGTTCCTCGAATAATTCTTTTTTTTATTAAAAATCGGCAGTTGAAGTGAAGAGACCTACACGCAAATCTTTCCCAGTATAGATTTCCCTGCCATCTACTCGCAGGCTTGCATCGCCTATGCCCATAACAAGTTTTCGTTCGATGACGCGTGTCATGTGAATTTCATATTCAACGAGTTTTGCAGTGGGAAGCACCTGACCAAAGAATTTAACTTCGCCAGCGCCTAATGCTCGACCTTTACCTGGGTTTCCTTTCCACCCCAGGAAAAAGCCAATTAATTGCCACATGGCATCCAGACCCAGACAGCCTGGCATAACCGGGTCAGTTTCAAAATGACAATCAAAAAACCAGAGATCCGGTTTGATATCGAGTTCTGCCTTGATGAGTCCTTTGCCATGATCACCGTCTTCAGCACTAATGTGAGTAATGCGATCAAACATCAGCATTGGAGGTAAAGGCAGACGCGCATTTCCTTCTCCCAAGGTAATGCCATGTCCATGCTCAATCAGTTCATCATAGGTATAGGAGGGCTGTGGTGGTTTCATAATTATGTTTCTACATCTGTTTTTTTAGGAAGGTGAATCAGGCTTGAAGTCGCAGCTTCATGCAAGACGCAAGATTATAAGGGGCGAAACGCCTAGAAAATACCCCTTGAAGGAATATTTCTAAATCTGTAATTACAGTAAATATCAAAATGACAGTGGCTTAGCTGAAATGCTACTCTTTGCAGGCTTTATTTTTCCTGTCTCGATTCGAGTCACTTAATACCACTTAACTTATAGTTAGTTATTCTTGCTCAGTATTCATTCAAAGGTGTATTCATGTTACCCGAAATAGGTCATTCATCTTTAGTGCTTGCAAGCTTACTGGCTTTTTTGAATGTCTCGTTTCTTGTGTGGCTGCAATTGAAGAGTGATGCTGCGATTGAACAGACTTCTTTGTTTAGTTTGGCAGCTGCTAGCCGTCGATTAGTGATAGGGCAGTGGTTTTTTGTCACCTTGGCTTTCATCTCTCTTGCGCTTTGCTTTGTTGGCAATGATTTTAGCGTGGCTTATGTTGTCCAGCATTCCAATATTCTTCTGCCTCTTAATTACAAAATATCAGCCGTATGGGGAGGTCATGAAGGTTCTTTGCTGCTGTGGTTATGGATTCTGTGCTTATGGTCTTCGATGCTTGTGATTGTGTATCGTAATCAGTCCTTGCCGATGAGCGTGAATATAAGGTTGTTTGGTGTGTTGGGTTTTATCACCTTGGGATTCCTGTTATTCATTCTCTTTACTTCAAATCCTTTTGACAGGGTGCTTCCTGTTTTTCCAATGGATGGTCAAGACTTGAATCCTCTGTTACAGGATTTCGGGCTCATTGTGCATCCACCCATGTTATATATGGGCTATGTTGGTTTTTCGATTCCCTTTGCTTTTGCTGTGACTGGTTTGCTAGAAGGAGAATTTGATCGCACGTGGGCTGCTAGGGCAAAACCCTGGGCGAAAGGGGCATGGGCATTCCTGACGATTGGAATAGCACTAGGTTCCTGGTGGGCCTATTACGAACTGGGCTGGGGTGGCTGGTGGTTCTGGGATCCAGTAGAAAACGCATCCTTCATGCCTTGGCTGGCAGGTATTGCATTGATTCACTCTTTGCTTGCCTGTGAAAAGCGAGATGGGTTTCGTATCTGGACAGTGCTGATTGCCATCATCTGTTTTTCCCTCAGTCTTCTTGGAACATTCATGGTAAGAAGTGGTGTGCTTACTTCTGTGCATTCTTTTGCGAGTGATCCTTCAAGAGGATTGTTTATTCTGGTATTTCTTGCGCTCGTAGTTGGTATCTCTTTGTTGTTATTTTTCCTGAGAGCAGGGCGGTTGCAAACTCAAACGGGATTTTCCTTCCTGTCGAAAGAGTTTTTTTTATTACTGAATAATATTTTTCTATTAGTGGCCTGTTCGACGGTATTGTTAGGAACCCTGTTCCCTATTATTAGCGATGTGCTTGATCTTGGAAAAATATCTGTCGGCCCACCCTATTTTAATAGCCTTTTCTTTCCTCTGGGAGTTTTACTCTTGTTTGTGATGTCAATCGTTCCTGAACTTAGATGGGGTGGTGTATCTCTGAATGAAAGTTATCGAAAGATTTTTGTGGCGCTTTTATTGAGTGTGCTTTTAAGCGTTTTGTTTCTTTGGCTATTCTTTATTGATATTCACCTCAAGGTGCTCATTGTCTTGAGTTTATGCTTGTGGTCTTTAGTACTTTTGTTTTGGCGCAATGGATTTGTTGCAAGAATTCTGAGACTGGATTTATTGAAAGATATGAGCATTTCTGAGAAGAACATGCACCTTGCGCACTTTGGATTTCTTGTTGCATTAATAGGTATAGCTTTAACTTCAATGTACAGCGAAGAAAGGGATGTTAGTTTGGGCATGAATGAGTCTGTGACTATAGCAAATCACGATTTCATGTTTTCTGGCGTTGAGCAACTTCAAGGGCCAAATTATCTGGCTACAAGAGGTCTAGTAAAGGTGACTTCCCCTTCGGGAAAAGCCTTGTCCCTGCATCCTGAAAAGCGTCACTACTACATGCAACAGAAGCCTATGACAGAAGCAGCGATTAATCCTGGATTTTTGAGGGATATTTATGTTGCGTTGGGTGAAGACCTTGGCGCTGAGCGATGGTCTTTGAGAATTTATTACAAACCTTTTGTACGTTGGATTTGGCTTGGTGCCTTAATCATGGGCCTTTCCTGTTTCTATTATCTCTTATCTCAAAACAGGCTTGTAAAAAAGGTGCTAGGGGGGGATGTCTGAAGCATGAACGAGGATACCAGTAAAAAACTGGGGCTTGTTATTCCCTTAATTCTTTTTGTTGCCATGATTCCGCTTTTTTTCTTTGCCATGGGAGAAGATAAAGAGGAAATCCCATCGCCACTGATTGGGAAAAGGATGCCTGATTTTCTACTGCCCTCATTAGATGGTGACGGAATTTATGATAGGCAGAGTATTTTAGGTGAGCCTTTCATACTGAATGTATGGGGGAGTTGGTGTCCTTCCTGCATTCTGGAACATCCTTATCTCAGCGAGCTGAATCAAAAAGGCGTTAAAATCGTTGGTTTGAATTACAAGGACACAGAAGAAGGCGCAAGGGAATTTCTGGAAAAACTAGGTAATCCTTTTGCTGTCATTATTGTTGATGCAAAAGGTGAGTTAGGGATTGAGCTGGGCGTATACGGTGCACCTGAAAGTTATCTGCTCAATGGCAATGGTGAAATCCTTTTCAAGCGAGTCGGCGTGATTGATGAAAGAATCTGGAAGGAACAAATGGAAGCGATTTACTTGAAAGCCATCGAGAATGAAAAATCAGAAAAGGGGGTGAATTAATGCAAATGCTTCCCAGATTTTCGCTGGTTTTTCTTCTAACACTTACTAGCGTATTTGCAGTTGCTGAAGTCATGCTCTATCCCTTCGACAATGAGCTTG